>CAZAZR010000074.1:0-20611 GCA_964489685.1 uncultured Solibacteraceae bacterium
ACCTCCGCCGGCACCTCCGCCGGCACCTCCGCCGGCACCTCCGCCGGCACCTCCGCCGGCACCTCCGATCGTGCTGGCCGACGTGGCGCAAGAAACGGTGGCCTACACGCGCGCGGACTACCTCTACACGTCGGGCACGTCCGACACGTTCCTTCGGTTCATCGAGGAGATCAAGAAGGCCGGCGGGTCCATGCGGACGCATCCGTTCGGCGCGAAGATCGGCATCTGGCACAGCAATCCCACGAACGTGAACAACAACATCGTCCGCCAGCTCGCTGCCGGTCATTCCAATGTGTCCATGGAAGCGGTGGAGTCGGCACAGGAAGTGCGCGACGTGATCAAGGCGATGCGGTTTCCGTCGGCCGGTGGCACGCGCCCCGATACCGGGCTCGAAAGCGCCGCAGCCTACTGGGGACTCTCGATCGAGCAGTATAAACAGAAGGCCGATGTCTGGCCGCTCAACAAGAACGGCGAACTGCTGGTCAGTGTGATCATCGAGAGCCTGGAGGGCTTGAAGAACGTGCGTGACATCGCCGCCGAGCCTGGCGTGGGACAGATGTTCGCGGGATACGGCACGCTCGGCGGCGTCTTCAGGGGGGATCCTGCGGGGCGCGAGGCGGCTGCGGCGTCAATCCTGGCCGCGTGCAAGGAGTTCAAGGTGCCGTGCGGCTTCCCCACCAACAATCCGGCTGAGATGGAGCAGCGGATGAAGGAAGGCTGGAGCGTCTTCATCATGCAGCGGCGTGACGAGGCCGCGTTCGCCGCCGTGGAGACCGGCCGAACGCTGGGCGGCCGCTAACGCGCTTTGTTCTTTGGCTCGGACGCAATCGTCTCGCCACGCTCGAGCATCGCTACCAGCGCGGCTATTTTCTTGGCGCGTCCCGCAGGCGTCCGCACGTTGTTGGTGCGAAACGCCAGCGCAAAAAGGTTCAGCCGACCCAGTGTGCGGAACGTCTTGCGCGCCTTCGGGCTCGCCTCGATGGCCGCCCGAAGATCGTCGGGGTTTGTCGCCTCGCTGGCACTGCGGATGGGCGCATACGCGGCGGCCCAGCGACCATCCGATTTCGCGGCGTCCACCTGACGCTGGCCATGGGTGGTCATGCGACCGGCCGCGGTCAGCCGCGCCACGTTGTCGCGATTGATCTGACTCCAGATGCTCTTCGCCTTGCGGGGCGAGTAGCGTTGCAGGAACGACCGCTCGTCGAAGGACTTGCGGATGCCGTCAATCCAACCCCAGCACAGAGCCACGTCGAGGGCCTCGGGACACGTGACCGATGGCAGGCCCGAGTCCTTCTTGTGGACCTTCAGCCACAGCTCGGTTTCGCGGTCGTGGTTCGCGGAGAGCCACGCGTCCAGGGCGGCCGTCGTGCGAAAGCGTCTGGTCTTCTTCGGATCGGGGATCATCGTCTTCCCGTCACCTCAACAAGGGTCCGGCAGATCATCTCGGTGCCCTGGCGGAGGGATTCGCTCGCTCGCCTTGCTCACTGCAGCAATGCCGGCCTCGAGCACCTCATCACGGCCCTCGATCACGCCCTTCACAGTGCGCGAGGCCGGCACTGTGGGTCTGATGCCGACGCCGTGGTACGGCGATCCGTCGGGTCTCGTCGCTCGAAACGCCGTGAATCTGATGGTGAAGCCCCCGGGAATCGTCAAAGCCATGAGATTGCCGAGACCGCCAGGCGTCGCCGCGCGGGGCGCGGTCGCGTCGCGCCTGGTGACAGGCGTGCGCTGGCTGCTTTGACGAACTTGGGCTGCCTCCCCGGCAACAGCCAGAAGCATCACAACGCAGACGGTCGCGGCTTTGTGCCCCACACCAGCGGCCAGCAGCCGTCGGACTGGCGTCGCGCGGTCACGGCGGCGACGGCCTCTTTCATCCGCGCATCCGGCGGCTCATCGTCCTGCTCAGAGGCCGCGCGCAAGTAGTGGAGCGCGCGAAGTCCGTCATAACGCCAGAGGGTGGGAAATGCCAACTGCGTCCACACCGGGTCGATGACGTTGCCTGTGGATAGCCTGCGGAGCAGATGGCGGTCAAGCAGGTACTCCTGCGCCCGCTTCCTTGCGCCGGTAACCGCTGGTGAGGCGCCGTACGCCTGCTCGAACGCCAGCAGCCCTTCAATCACGCAGATTGTCGTGTGGAACGAGGAGCGCACCGAGCCGCGTTCAGCCTCGCAATTCCAGCCGCCGTCAGACAGTTGTTCGCTCAGCAGGCGATCGACCAACCGGTCGCTGCGCACTCCGAAGTACGCGCCCAGGGCGACGACGCGTCCGTTGATGCAGGGTTCGACCTCGCCTTCGAAGAAGGGTGAGTCTCTGAACTCGGGGCCCCAGGTCGCGTGGCGGCGAACGAGATCAATGGCGGAACGCGCGCGAGCGCTTGCCGGGTCCAGCCCGAGGTCGCGGAGGAACACCAGCGTGTAGAGGTTGGACCACCAGAACGGCGTGGCCACACCATCGCTCCACTGACCGTCGGGCCGCTGCTGGTCGAGCAGCTGCGCGCCCCACCCCTCCAGTGCCACACGCGACCGGCCCGGTTGGTGCGCGACTACGATAGCCCACCGCTGCAGCGCAGGCTCACGAATCTGCCGGCGCGGCTCCCCATGCCTCCTTCGCTCGACAAATAGAGCATGTTCCCGTCGAGCGCCGCGCCTTCGCCCTGTGGCTCCTTCAACCCGCCCACTGGAATGCGGAGGGAGGGTGTGTTACCACCTCGCAGGAGTTCATCCGTCTCGTAGAAGACGACGTCGTCGAGTGTTCTCACCACGACGGATTTTTCGTCCCGGGAGGCTTCTGCGTCTGTAACCTTCTCAAGCCCCAGTTGACCAAGGCGCTGAAACTGGAGGTCCCGGCTGTCGGACACCGTGGCTCGATACACGCTGCCAATGCGGTCTTTGGTGACGATGAAGAGATCGGAACCGATCACGAACAGTGCTTCGGCGTTGTGGGGACCGTCCGCGTAGGTGGCGTTGAAGACATCAGGCAGCGCGGTCTCGTGGTCGCCCGGTTGTGGTTCTGCCACGCGATAGATCTGCACTTGCCGACGCCGCTGCCCGTTGTCACCGATGTCCGCAAGGTAGAGGCAATCGCCCGACGGACATCTGCCGACCGAAATGTCTTCCCAGTCTCGAGTGCGGACGGGCACACGCACGCGCCCGCGCATCACGCCCTTCGGATCGAGCGCGAATAACACGGCCGCATTTCCGGAATCGTTGTGAGACCACAGCACGTTGGGATCGCGGCGGCTCACTGCCAGCCCACTCGTCTCTTCAACGTCGGGGAGCAGCGTCGGGCCCGCAACCACCACACAGGGCCCCGCAGAAGCCTCTGGACGCCCAGGCCGCGTGAGGAACAATGCCAGTCCAAGAACGGCTATTGCGACCGCGACCACTCGAACCACGGTCCTGATATGCGTCACCGGGTCGTCCCGACTTGCGCCCACCGGTCGGCCAGAAAGGCCGGCGCAAAGTGCGCCTCCCGAACGAGGTGGTACCACTCATGAAACAGCGTGGCCCGCAGTTGCGCAGTGGCGACACCGGGAACGCCGCCCTTGTGGCCGGGATCAACGGTCCGATACACGCCGCGTGGAAGGCCAACCTCAGCGGTCTCTCCTGTCTCGGGAATGACCCGATCGCCCACCTGGACGGTCAGTCTCAGATCACCCGGCGAGGATAGCTCACTGACCGTGACGTAGTATCCGTCCGGATCCCTGAGAGAGAACTCCCTCGTCTGAGTATGCGCATTCACGTGCGGCTCCTCTTCGAATCGACGACCTGGCCAAAGTAGGCATGGGCCGGTTGTGTTTCGGGCTGGCCGAAGAGCGACTGGTACCACTTGAAGCTGCTCGACACGTCACTCACGCCGATGATGGTCCAGGTGCGCTTCATCGATGTACGCAGTATTGATCAGCTCACAAAGAGCCAGGGCGTTTGTCTTTTGTGAAGGCCTCGGCCTTGAAGCCCAGGCCGGCCCTACGAGCGAGCGACGGCGACCTGGGCGGGGCGAAGGACTTCGTCGCCCATGACGTAGCCGGGACGCACAACGCCGATGACGCGGCCCTCGAACTCCGGCGATGCGGCCGGAGCCGTGGAGACGGCCTCGTGTTTCGCGGGGTCGAAGGGCTGATTGAGTGGATCGACGCGTGTGACGCCGAGGCCATCGAGCGTGGAAATGAATTGCTGGCGCACCAGCGCCACGCCCTGGACGAACGACTCGGATCCCGGTCCGGCGCCGACGTCCAGCGCGCGGTCGAGATTGTCGAGCACCTCGAGGAAAGACACAATCACCGACCGGCGTCCGCGTTCGACGTCCTTTCCCACTTCCTTCCGCAGTCGCGCACGCGCCTGCTCAAACTCATCCGACGCGCCCCGGTACTTCGTCAGCAATTGCTGGATCTCGAGATCCTTCTCGGCAACGCGCGCCTCGAGTTCCTCAAACATCGTCGGCTTCAGCGACGGAACCTCGGCAGGGCCGTCGGATTCGCCGCGCACCCACCAGCGGCGGTCGGTTACTTTCATGTCGGTCATAAGGTGAATCTGTTCAATGTGGCGGGACTAAAGTTCCGCCCTCCGACAACCGTGCCTGCCCTGCGTACGTCACGCAGCAAAAGAAAAACTCAAGGCGTCGCCTTCAGTGCCAATGATCACAGTCCCGCCGTTTTCCAGTTGGCCGAACAGGATCTCGTCTGTCAGGCGATCGCGCACTTCGCGCTGGACGACTCTCGCGAGCGGCCGCGCGCCGTAGATGAGGTCGTACCCTTTCCTGGCCAGCCACTCCCGGGCGGAAGGCTCCAGCGTAATCGCCACGCGGCGCTCGGCGAGCTGCGCCTCAAGCTGAAGGATGAACTTCTCCACGATCATCTCCATCGCCTCTGGCGCCAGGGCCTTGAATGTGACGATGGCGTCGAGACGGTTGCGAAACTCGGGAGAGAAGATGCGCTCGACGGCGCTCTTCGAGCGGCTCTCCTTGGACGAACCGCCGGATCCGTCGCCGCCATCGGCAAACCCGATCGCCTGCGAACTCAGCTCGCGCGATCCGGCGTTCGACGTGAGGATCAGCACCGTGTTCCTGAAGTCCGCCTTGCGGCCGGTGTTGTCCGTAAGGGTCGCGTGGTCCATCACCTGCAACAGGATGTTGAACACATCCGGGTGCGCCTTCTCGATCTCATCCAGCAGCACCACGCTGTAGGGATGTGTGCGCACGGCGTCCACCAGCAGGCCGCCCTGCTCGAACCCCACATACCCTGGCGGCGCGCCAATGAGCCGGGCCACCGCATGTTTCTCCATGTACTCGCTCATGTCGAAACGGACGAACTCATTGCCCAACTGCATCGCCAACTGTTTGGCCAACTCGGTCTTCCCCACGCCGGTGGGACCGGTGAAGAGGAAACATCCTGCCGGCCGCTCCGGCGCGCCCAGCCCTGCGCGCGACCGCTTGATGGCCTGCGCCACCAGCTTCACCGCCTCGGGCTGACCAAACACCACGCGTTCGAGTGACTCCTGCAACGTGCGCAGCCGCTCGCGGTCTGACGCGGACGCTTGCCGCGCAGGAATCCTCGCCATGCGCGCCACCACGGCTTCCACCTCGGCCTGCGTGATCGTCGCCGGCCCCGTCCCATCGTCATCACCACGGCTCAGACGGCTCACCGCGCCAGCCTCGTCAATCACGTCGATGGCGCTGTCGGGCAGCCGGGAATCGCGCAGGTGCCGCGAGGCCATCTTGGCCGCGGCCTCAAGCGTCGCGTCCTCGTACACCACGTTGTGATGCGCCTCATACCGGCTCTTGAGACCCCCCAGAATTTTCACCGTCTCTTCCACCGACGGCTCGTCGATGGTGATGCGCTGCAGCCGCCGCGCCAGCGCACGATCCTTCTCGACGTGTTTGAACTCCTCAAACGTCGTCGATCCAATCACCCGCAAGTCACCCGCCGTCAGGATGGGCTTGATGAGCGTTGCCAGATCCATCGTGCCGCCCGTGGTGGCGCCGGCGCCGACCGCGGAGTGGATCTCGTCGATGAACAGAATGCCCTTCGGCCGTGCCGCCAGAGCCTTGATGACGGCCTTGAACCGCTCCTCGAAGTCGCCGCGGAACCGCGTGCCCGCGAGCAGCCCGGCCGTGTCGAGCGAAAACACCTCGGCGTCCCTGAGGATCGACGGCACACCCGGCTCCAGCAGCCGTTGCGCCAGCCCTTCAGCCATCGCGGTCTTGCCCACGCCGGCCTCACCCACAAACACCGGGTTGTTCTTGCGGCGCCGGCACAACACCTCGATCGTGCGCTGCAACTCGGCCACGCGGCCGACCAGTGGATCAAGCTTCCCCTGCTGGGCCCGCGCCGTCAGGTTGCTGCAATACGCCGCCAGCGGATCCTTGGCCGTGGACGACTGCGGCCCGTCCGCACGCTCGGGTGTGCCCAGCGTGTCGTCGGGCTCGGACGAGTCGGGCACGGGCACCTTCGAAATGCCGTGCGAGAGATACTCCAGCACATCCAGCCGCGTGATGCCCTGCGCCGCCATCAACCGCGCTGCCTGGCTCCGGGGCTGCTGCAGAATCGCCGCCAGCACGTCGCCGGCCTGCACCTCTGGCTTCTGCGCGCTCTGCACATGCAGCACCGCCGTCTGCAACACGCGCCGGAACGCCGCCGTCTGTTCCGGTTCGCGCTCCTCGCCGCGCTTCATCTCTTCGATTGACTCTTCAAGATAACTGCCGAGGTCGCCGCGCAGCTTCACCAGGTCCGCACCACAAGCGGCAAGAATGCGCTCGCCATCAGGATCGTTCGCCAACGCAAACAACAGGTGCTCAAGCGTCAGATACGCATGACGACGAGACACGGCCTCGCGGTACGCAACGGTCAGCACAATCTCAAGGGACGTGGAAAACACGGTGATCTGATTATGGGGTATTTTCTCCGTATGTCCCGCTTCCGTCTGCTCCTGCTGGTGCTGCTGCTCTCGCCCCTTGCCTGCGGCAAGACAACGCCAGCGGCCCTCACCATCGCGCATTTCAACGATGTGTATGAGATTGGCCCGGTGGAAGGCGGACGTGTGGGGGGCCTTGCCCGCGTAGCCACCGTCATCAAGGATCTGCGTCGAACGAACTCACCTGTGATGGTCACGCTCGGCGGCGACTATCTTTCGCCGTCGGCCCTGGCCGTGCCCCGAGTGGACGGCGAACCGATCGCGGGGCGCCAGATGGTGGACGTGCTGAACGCCGTCGGCCTCGAATGGGCCACGCTCGGCAACCACGAGTTCGACCTGCCCGAACCCGCGTTCCGCGCGCGCATGCAGCAGTCGCGCTTCAAAGTCGTCGTCTCGAACGTCACCGACGCCACCGGTGCGATGTTTCCCAACACGGACACCTTCGCCGTCGTCCCGGTGACCGTCGGAGGCCAGTCGCTTCGCATCGGAGTCATCGGCGTCACCATCGAAGAGCCCAAAGCGTGGGTGCGTTTTGCGCCGCCCATCGAAGCCGCGAAGGCGGCTATCGCGAAGATGCGTGAGACAGGCCAGATCGACGCGATCATCGCCCTCACCCACCTGCCGCTGACTGGCGACGAAGCCCTGGTCACGGCCGTGCCCGACATCGATGTGGCGCTGGGCGGTCACGAACACGAGAACTGGCTGATTCACCGTGGCGCGCGACTCACACCCATCGTCAAGGCCGACGCCAATGTGCGAACGCTCGCGCTGGTCACCATGACGTTCCCCAAAGGCGCCCGGCCAGAAGTATCGGTGCGCCTCAAGCCCATCACCAGCGAAATCACCGCCGATTCGGTGGTGGACGCAGAGGTCACGCGCTGGACCACAACGGCGTTTGATGCGTTCAGAAGCGCCGGCTTCGAACCCACCCGGGTGGTGGCGACGCTGCCGTCGAGCCTGGATGGCCGGCAGTCGGCCGTGCGCAACCGACCCGGCAGCCTCACCAAGGTGATCGCCGACGCGCTCGCGCGAGAAGCCGCGCCTGTGGACGTGGCCATCATCAACGGCGGCACCATCAGGATTGACGATGAGCTGCCGGCGGGACCGGTGACTGAATACGACGTCATCCGCACGCTGCCGTTTGGCGGCGCGGTGACCCGCGTCTCGATGCCGGGCTCACTCCTCGTGAAGGTGCTCGAGGCCGGCATGCAGAATCAGGGCAACGGCGGCTACCTGAACACCTGGGGCATCACGAAGGAAGGCGATCGCTGGATGGTGCAGGGGCGCCCACTGGGCCCATCGGTGCGCTACACGGTGGCGATGCCGGAGTTCCTCATGACGGGGCGCGAAACGAACATGGCGTTTCTCACCCGCACCCACCCGCTGATTGGCCACATCACCGACTTGCGCGACATTCGCCAGGCGTTGATCACGGAACTGGCGACCACCTTCCCGGTGAAATGAGGTAGAGACCGGTATCGGGCTGGCACGTAGCTCTGGCTGGGTCTCAGGCCCGAGTGTTCTACACTTCCTCAGTGACGGCGCGAAGTGGGTAGCCGGCGTCTTTCGCCATCTTCGTCACCGTCTCGACCTTGGTCTCTGCCACTTCCCATGGGTAGACACCGGCCACGCCTGAGCCCAGCCGGTGCACCTGCATCATCACGCGGTAGGCCTCGGCCGGCGACTTCTGGAACACACCCTCGAGCACAAGCACCACGAACTCCATCGTGGAGTAGTCGTCGTTCATCAACACAACCTTGTAAAGCTTTGGTGTGTCCTTCCTGGGGACGACGCGCTCTTTGACGATGTCGCCGAGTTGAGACTGGTCGTTGCTCACAGGTGCATCAGCGGAGGCGCTCGACGAGGTCGACCAGTTCTGCCATGGTGGATTCGCCGCGGTCCCACTCGTACCAGCCGAACTTCCGATCCATGCGATCGCCCTGCGACAGCGACGAGCCTGGACCGAGAATCCAGGTCTGGAGCACAACCGGGCGTTCCACCCACGCGCCAACGATTTTGTCGCCGCGCAGCACGGCAATGGTGGCCGTGGCGCCGCGGCCGTCAGGAGTCTTGAACGCGTCCTGGATGGGGCGCCCCACCGTCGGATCGACGACGCGGAGGGGTACGCCCGCCTCGCGGGCCAGCACTGCGACGTAGGGCACGGTATGCACCGAGTCGCTGCAGGCCGCAACGGCCACCACCACGAACCGAAGACCCTCGCTGGCCCTCTTCAGGCGGTCGACGAGTGCCGCCGAAGGGCGGCCCCGGTTCGTGTTGCCCTTCCAGACTTCGGGCCGGGAATCGGCGGCGGCGAGGAAGTCTTCATACGGCTTCCCCTGGTCGAAAATCGCGGCGCCATTGAGGGCCTGCGGCGCCTGCGCGACCACCGCCAACGTGAGCATTGTCCACAAGACCGTCTGCATGGTCACAGCCTATCTGATTTCAGCGCCGATCAGAGCCGCGGCCTTGAGACCCAGGCCGCGCTACGGATCTCTCCTTGACAACTTAGGAGAGACGTCGTTACAGTCACTCCTGACTCAATTAGGAGAAGCCGTTGGCCTCATTGGAACCTGCCGGTTTGTTGCCCGGCACCCTGGATTTACTCATCCTCAAGGCGGTCTCGCTGGGCGAGCGGCATGGATACGGCGTGTTGCTGCGGCTGCAGCAGATGACCGGGCAGGCGCTGACAATTGAGCAAGGCGCGTTGTACCCGGCCCTGTATCGGCTGGAGCGGCAGGGCCTGCTCGATACCGAGTGGGGCACATCTGACAACAACCGGCGCGCGAAGTTCTACACGCTGACCGCGGCCGGCCGGCGAAGGCTGAAGAGCGCCGAGAGCGACTGGCTGCGCATGGTGGACATCATGGGCACGGCGCTGAGACACAAACCGGGGGAGGCCTGACGTGGCCTGGCGGCGGAGACGACGGAGCCTCGAAACCGAGATGGCCGAGGAACTGCGCGCACATGTGGCGCATCGGGCCGACGACCTGGAGACCTCCGGTATGGCCAGACCAGACGCCGAGCGCCAGGCGCGCATCGAACTGGGTGGCATCGAAACCCACAAGGAACACATCCGCGACGAACGCCTCCTCGGGCGAACGCGTCGCTTTCTTCAGCAGACTGGAAGCGATCTCCGTCTCGGCGCCAGGCGCCTTCGTCATGCTCCGCTGTACGCACTGTTCGCGGTTGGGTCGATCGGCGTGGGCGCCGGGGTGACCACCGCCATGTTCGCGATCGTCCATGAACTCGTCTGGGTGTCGTCTGGCATTCGGAATCCCGACGCCGTGGCAATCGTGGGCAACCGTATTCAGGGCGCGCTCGCGTTGGAGCGCGTGATGTCGCAGCCAGACTTTGAAGACTATCAAGGCGCGCAGACTTCCTTTGATTCGCTCATCGCGGCCACGCGCTTTTCGCAGTCGCTGTCGCTGCCCAACACCACGCGACTTGTGGAGAGTGAGGCCGTGACCGACGGCTACTTCCCTACGCTTGGCGTCGAGGCCGCGCTCGGCCGGGTGCTTCAGCCCGCCGACAGCCGGCCTGACGCTCCATCGGTCATGGTCCTGAGCGAACGGCTCTGGAGGACCGGGTTCGCCTCCAACCCGAACGTCGTGGGCCAGGTCGTGCGCCTGGGCGGGACCCCGTTTGAGATCGTCGGTGTCGCGGCCCGGGACTATCGGGGCCTGAACAATCTCCTGCCACGGCGGACTGCGGTCTGGATTCCGTTGTCGGCCATGTCGCGCATGCCGGTGTACGGGGTGCCGGTGGCGGCCGGCCACATGCCGGAACCCGTGGTGTCACGCACCGTCCCTGACCGGATGAGTCTGACGATGGTCGTGGCGGGGCGGCTGAAAGATGGCATGGCGCTGGCCAGGGCCAACGCAGAAGCGGCGGCGTTCAGTGTCGGACTTGATGCAGGGTTTCCCATCACGAGGAGCGTTCGCGGGTCGCGGGTGCCGGCCCAACGCCAATGGGAGTTGCGGTTGGCGGAACACACTACCGGAAACACGGGACTTGGTCCGCTCATGGTGGCCATCGTCGCGCTGGTGCTGGTGGTGGCCTGCACGAACCTCGCGAACCTGTCGCTTGCCCGTGGCACCAGTCGTGGGGGTGAACTCGCAGTACGACTGGCCCTTGGCGCCTCGCGCGGCAGGCTGATCCGGGAACTGTGTGCCGAGTCGTTGGTTGTTGGCGCAGGCGGATTCGTCGCCGCGGTACTCATCAGTGTGCCACTGATGACGGCCGCCTCGACCGACCTCATTGGAAGAGGCAACACCATCGAACCCCACCTGAGCGCGACCGTGGTCTTCGCCACGGCGCTCGCCGTCGGACTCTCGCTGGTGGTGTGCGGCCTCTGGCCGGCGCTGAGGCTGAGCCGGGCTGATGTGCGGTCGATGATCACCCAGGGAAGCGCGGTCCTCTCGCCTTCGTGGCGAACCGAACGGCTTCTGATCCGGTTCCAGACCGTGGTGTCTGTCGCGCTGTTCTGCAGCGCGGCCGGCTTCATCAGTGCGCTACTGGTGCAGGTTCGCGCGGATCCCGGCGTCGATCTCGACCGGCTCACCATCGCGCGCACGGTCTTTCGTCTCCGGTCGTGGGACGAGGCCCGCAGCCTGCAGGCGGTCGATCGCATCACGTCGGTCGCCCCGGCCAGGTTCGGCTTCGAGGCTACCGCGGTCTCGTCAAGCATGCCGTTTGGCGGGAACCCAGACGTGTACGCGAGCGTCGCGCTCACGGAGGCTGACCTTGCCACGCAGCGCGACCAACCCTGCTCATGGCCGCCACTCCGGGTATCTTCGACGCGCTTGGGTTGCCCCTGGTAAGCGGAAGGCCGTTTGATCGCCGCGATGGCTCGACCGCCGACCCTGTCGTCATCATCAGCGAGGCGACGGCATTGACGTTGTTCGGGTCCAGGCATGCTGTCGGTCGAGACGTCTACTTGCGCGGCAGTGTGAACGCCGTCAACCAGACCATCGTCGAGCGCCGACAAGTCATTGGTGTCGCCAGGGACACCGATGTTGGCTCACTGACCAACCGCGGCGCCAGTCTCGTGGTGGTGCCACTGGCGCAACGCTACGAACATCCGAATTTCGTGGTGGGCCTGCGCGCAGACACTGGCACAGGCGACCTGCGCGGACTCATTCGCTCGGGCGACCCCGATGTCGCCATCGACGCCGCAGGGCCCGGCCTGGTCATGCTCGGTGGGGGGTGGGCGGTCGCGCGCATCGTCGCCGGTGTCGCACTCGCCCTCGGCATCCTCACTGTGGTGATTACGATGGCCGGACTGTTCGGCGTGCTGACGGCGTTGGTCCTGCGCCGGTCGAAGGAAATCGGCATCCGCAAGGCGCTGGGTGCCGACGAACGCGCGATTCGGCGGATGGTGCTGTGGGACGGGGCTCGTCCTGTCGCCAGCGGCACGCTGATCGGATTGTTGCTCGGCGTGCTGGTCGGATTCCTGATTCGCTCGTGGATTCCAGAGGCCGCGCAACCATTCCCGCTGGTGGCCGCGCTGATCATCGCGGTCACCGTGGTGCCTGCCACCCTGGCCGCGTGTTACTTTCCGGCCAGACGCGCCATGCGCGTGGATCCCAATGTGACGCTCAAGAACGCATGAGGTGAGCCGCGGCCTTGAGACCCAGGCCGCGCTACGTTTCGGAGCGCCTCGTGTGAGTTACTTCCGAATCTTGTCCATCTGGGCGAGCACGTCGCCGAGCTTTTTCATTTCGTCGCCGTAGAGCGCCCAGTTGCCTTCGCGCTGGGCGGTGGAGGCCCGTTCGAAGTGGCCGTTGGCTTGCACGGCGAGCGCGGCCAGGTCCGGGGCCGCGCCAGTGATTGAGACGACGGGATTCGTGGTCGGGACGCCCACGTCGGTCTCTTCACGCAAGTCCGGCGCCAGCGCGGTCGCGACCGACCGGCCGAAAATTTTCACCAGGCCCTGGTTGAGAGTCCCTTCCATGACGATCTGATCCTGATACGCCACGATGACCTGCTTGAGTTCAGGGATTTTCCCCCCGGACGAACGCAAGTACAGCGGCCGCACGTACAGCAGAGACTCCTCGATTGGAATCACGAGGAGCGTACCCTGGATGACCTGTGAACCCTGCTGGTTCCAGAGCGTGATCTTTGGAGAAATTTCCTGGTCCTGATTGATCCGGGCAACGATCTGCCTGGGACCAAAGACCACTTTCTGTTTCGGGAACTGGAAGACCAACAAACGGCCGTAGTGCTCGCCGTCACTGCGGGCCACCATCCAGGCCGACAGGTTGTCCTTGAGGCGCGGCGTGAACGGCAACATCTGGATGAACTCGGTCTTCGTCTCGCCGGGCAACCTCATGATGGTGTAGTAGGGCTGCATCGGCGTCGCGCTGCCCTCATCGTCAATCACGGGCACCTGCCACTGGTCTTCTTTGTTGTAGAAGACCTGCGGATTGGTCATGTGGAAGGTGGCGAACGCGGCCGCCTGTACCTTGAAAATTTCCTCGGGGTACCGCACGTGTGAACGCAGGGCCCTGGGCATCTCGTCCATCGGTCTGAGGAGCCCAGGGAAGATGCGATTAATCGTCATGGCGATCGGGTCGGTCGGCTCCCAGAGGTAAAACGCCGTGGACCCGTGGTACGCGTCGATGACCACCTTGACGGAGTTGCGCAGGTAGTTGATACCGCGCGCGCCGAACGGCGTGGAGTAGGGATAGTTCGTGCTGGTCGTGTACGCGTCCTGGATCCAGAACAGCCGGCCGTCAGCGACCACAGGGTACGGGTCGGCGTCGTACTGCAGGAACGGCGCGATGGCGCGCACGCGCTCGCCGATCTGCCGGTGGAACATGATCCGGCTGTCGGCCGTGAGCTGCGACGTCACCACGATATTCGTGGCACCGAAACGGATGGCGAACAACAGCCGCCTGAACAGTCCACCGAGCGCCACTCCACCGGTCCCGTTGTACGTGCTGGTGACGTTGTCGTCGCCCTTCGGGTAGTGGAACTCGGGCTGCAGCGTCTTCACCAGCACGTAGTCGCTCGACTTTTCACCGTAGTAGATGCTCGGCTCGTCGATGCGCAGATCCACGGTGGTCTTTGGCGGCAGGTCGCGCACGAACAGGACAGGCTGGCCGACCGATGTCACTTCATTGACGGGCCCCAGCGTCAGGCCGTAGCCGTGCGTGAACGTGAGGCGTTCGTTGACCCACGAGCGGTTCGACAGCAACTCGGTGTTCATCTCGCGAAGCGAGAGCATCACCTGCCGGTACTTCCCGTCAAGCGTGTAGCGATCGTTGTCGACGTTCACGAAGTCGTAGTAGGGACGGATTTCCTGCAGTTGGCCGAACGTCTGAAGCAGCGGCTGATGGTCCCAGAGACGCACATTCTCAATCGTGCCGGCGTTCGCAATGATGTCGTCGGCCGAGAGCGCCGCATCACCCGACAGCGGCCGCTCCTCGACCCGATCGAGTGCGTAGGCCTTTCGTGTGGCCGCGATATTGTTCAGAATGTACGGCTGCTCGGTGGTCTGTTCGTTGGGAGTGACCACGAAGCGCTGGACGAAGCTGGCATACACACCGCCGGCGGTTGACACCACCACGTACGCGCCGATCGCCAGCGGCAGCAACCAGCGCTGCGGTGCGAACGCTTGCCAGAACGAGAGCAGGCAGGCCAGCGACATCACGACCAGGCTCACGCGCAGGAACGGCACCCGGGCGTACACATCGGTGTAGGAGGCGCCGAACACCACGTTCGTGGCGGCGCCCGTGATCAGCGTCCGCGGCAACTCCAACCACGTGCCCCAGGCCATCAGTGCCAGCAGCAGTGCCAACAGCAGTGAGAGATGACGCCGGGCGGTGGACGCCAGATTCAGGCGGGGCCAGAACGCCACACCGTGCCGGGGCTCCATGATGATGTTGCCGGAAAGCAGGTACAGGAACCCAGACGCGCCCAGGGCCAGAACCGCCAGCACCAGCGCCTGCTGGCGGACCATATCGAGCACGGGCATCTGGAACACGTAAAACGCCACGTCGCGACCGAACAACACGTCGTTGTCGCCAAACGGCTCGGCGTTGAGCGCGCTGAGCCAGTCGAGCCAGTTGTTCGACGCACTCAGGGCGAGGCCAAACGATACGATCAACGCACCCGGCAAGAGCAGGTTCGCCAGCATCCGGCTTTCGATCACAATCGGCCGGCCATCTTCCGTGGTGCCGAGCACAAACTGCGGCCGCGACAGCGCGCGGCGCGCCACCTTCAGGTTGAGAAAGAGAAAGAGAAACGCGATCGTGAACGTGCTGGTGAACACCAGCGCCTGCGCGTTGAGCGTGCGCAGGAACACACCCTGGTACCCCAGTTCCTGGAACCACAGCCAGTCGGTGTAGTACACCGTGGCGGAAGGGACGGCGAACAGCAACACCGCCGCCAGCAGAATCAGGCCGGGTAATCCTCGTAAACTCATAAATCCCTGCTTGGCCTCTGGCTACCGTGCGAGTTGCGCCGTCGCGACCGAGACCTTCGTCGGCGCTCCGCGGGTCACGTGCGTCCAGGCCGCCACCACACGGCGGCCGGAGACGACGATTTGCGGAAAGCCGCTGGTGCGATCGCCGCTGATCGGGCTGATGAGCACCGGTACGCCAAGTGTGCCGTCCGCCTTCACGTCACGCACCATGAACTGCGATGCGCTGGCGATGTTGTCAATCCACGACACCAACACCCGTCCATCAGCCAGCATCGTCAATCCCACGCGCCCCAGCGTCGTGCCGCTATCGATGCGGATCGGAGCGCCAAAGGTCCGGCCGCCGTCTTTCGAAAACACCAACTGGGTTTTTGGCGCGTTGTTCAGCGCGGTGTACCAGGCCAGCGCCACGAATTGACCCTTGGCGGCAAGCGCCGGCCCGTTGACCGGGCAGCCATTGATCTCCCACTTGTCGGAATACGCGGGCGTACCCTCGGACCACTTCCCGTTCTCGAATCGGCTCACCGAGATGTCGCGGATTTCGGTGTCGCTGCGGTCACGATACGCCACCACCACGCCGGTGTCAGTGGCCGTCGCGGCCGTCTGACAGCAGTCGCACACGCGACCGTCGATCACCATCTCTTCGCCGGTGGTGCCCTTCGCAGACACCATCGCGGCGCGAAGCGTCATCTGCCCGCCGCCGGCGCCGTGGTCGCCGTGACCGGCCATTGCGCGGCCATCGAGCCAGACCAGGCCGAGGCCAGCGTTTGGACCCTTGCCAGGCGCTTCAAAAAACGTCACGAAGCCGTGCTCCGTTTCGGTGCCGTCACGATGCGGCGTGACCGCCGCAGTCCACGTGCTGCCGTTGTCGCGTGACGTCCGCAGTTTCACGTCGTAGGACGTGCGCCCCTGCCCCCTGCGCTCAAGCCAGTGCGCGGCCATCATGCCGCCGCGGGTCACAAACAGCGACGGGAAGTCTGCCCAATTGGCGAAGAATCGGCTGCCCTCAACGATCGTCTTCGGCGCCGCCCAGTTGTTTTGAATCAGCTCTGAGAACTGAAAGGCATGGCCCCCGCCCGCCTTCGGCGCCAGCCACGAGAGCAGTACGCGGCCATGGCCATCAACCGTGAGCCTGGGTTCTGCCGATCCTTCCGGAGCGGGCGACGTCATTGGCGTCACAGCGGCGGAGAAGAGCGGGACGCCTTGGCTCTCCCGGGATGGGCCTCCAGCCGCGGCGACGACCAGGCCGATGGAGGCTACGCCAGACAGGGTCAGAAGGATGCGGGCCATGACCATCAACTCTACCACTCTGACGGGTTCGGTACGCAGCGCGCGCTGAACCTCAAGCGCTCGGCCATCGCGGCCTTGAGACCCAGGCCGCGCTACGGACGCGGCCCAGACTTCACACAATCACTTCCCGAGGGCCAGCAGTTCCGCCTCCGTGCGCCAGTACCACATGCCGCCGACGAGCGCCGGTGAGGCAAGCACGCGGGCGTTCAACTCATTCACGCGCCGCAGCTTGAACGTCGGGCCCGCCTCCACCACAAACGTCTGGCCATCATCATTCGTGAAATACAAAAGATTGCCGACGGCCACCGGGGATGCCGAGAATCCTTCCTTCATCGCCACACCGAGCCGCTCCTGATACGCCAGCTCGCCGGTCCTGGCGTGGAACACCGTGAGGATGCTCTGCATGTCGTTGATCTGGTACAGCAGGTCGCCATGAATGATGCTCGAGGGCACAAACGGTGACCCACGCGGGGACGACCACGCCACGTGCGACGTTGTGACGTCGCCCGATCCGCCCGGGCGAATGGCAAACGTGGGCCCAGCTCGTCCCGATGACGCAAAGACGAAGCCGTGTCCGGCAATCGGTGTGGGGATCACTTCAAACAGGTTTCCCCGCACGGTCCAGAACTCGTCGCCCGTGTCCGGGTGGTACGAATACACCTTGCGCTGGCTGCTGACGATGAGCTCGTCGCGGGTGCCGGTGGTGATGACGACCGGGGTCCCCCATCCCGTGGTCTCGACGCGGTCCTTCCACCAGATGGTGGCGCCGGTCTTCACATCAAACGCGGCCACAAACGACTTGAGGTTCGCACTGCCCTGATGGTCCTGATAGAGAAACAGCCGGTCCTTGTAGAGCAAAGGTGACCCGGCGCTGCCCATGTAGTTGTTGAGGTCGCCGAACTTGCGATGCCAGACGATCTTGCCGCTAAAGTCGAATGCAGCCACACCATGCGTGCCGAACGACGCATACACGCGCTCACCATCGGTGGTGGCGGTGGCAGACGCATGACTGTTTTTGTCGTACTTGTACTCCACGCCGGTGGCGGGCACGTTGGTCTCCCACAAAAGTCTGCCGTCGTGCCGGTTGTACGCCAGCATCGAGACCTTCGCGCCATCGTCGCGGCTGGTGGTCAGGAACAGGTGGTCCTTCCAGACGATGGGTGATGAGTGGCCGTCGCCGGGCACGGTCATGCGCCACTTGACGTTTTCGGTGTTCGACCACGCGTCCACGTAGTTGGTGCCTTCCACCATGCCCTGGCCCGACGGGCCGCGCCAGCGGGTCCAGTAGGCCGCACCTTCGCCTGTGACCGGAACCGTGCGGACGGTCTCGTCCGGCGAGGCCGCTATCAGGAGTAGTATCGCGACGATGCCAACTCGCATCGGCAGATCCTACCGCAGAGCTAGAGCTCGCGGAGGGCCGATGGGATGGGTAGCCGCGCCGCGCGGATGGCTGGCAGCAAACCGCCGACCAAGCCGATGATCAGGGCGTAGAACAGGCCCGTCATCAGGAGTTCCGGGGTGACCAGGAAGGCGAACGCCACCTGGCTGAACGTCTGGAAATTCATGGTGGACGTCTGGTATCCGTTAAACGCGAAGTAGGCGCTGAGCCCGCCAATCGTGCCGCCGATCATGCCAAGCGCCATGGACTCTGCGAGCACGGAGACGACGACCGACGTCGAGTTGAACCCGAGCGCGCGCAGGGTGGCGATTTCGCGCGAACGGGTGGACACCGCGGTATACATCGTCAGGACGGCGCCAAAGATGGCGCCAAGGCCCATGAGGGCGGCGATCCCGAATCCCACGCCACGAATCAGTGCGCTGAGCGCCCTCGACTGCGCCGCGTAGTATTCAGTTTCGCGACGCACCTGCACGTTGAGCTGCGGGTTTGTTGTCAGCCAGTCGCGGAAGGTGTCGAAGCTGGCGGATGAATCGAGCTGGGCCAGCACGGTCTGATACGAATTCCCCCGGTTGTAGATGCCCTGGAGCACGCGGGAATCCACCCAGATTTCTGTCTCGGCCGCGCCGCCGCCGGCGGAAAACACGCCCACCACCTGCCACGTGGCCTTGCCGGACTGGACAGTGTTCCCGACGGTGAGGCCGGCGAATTGACCACGGGCGCCGCGGCCCACAATCACTTCGTTGGTGCCAAACGTGAACTGACGACCCTCGACGATCTTCACGTCGCCACGCACCTGGAACGCCGTGGGCTCCACGCCGCGCAGCGGCACGTTTGCGGGTGTGCCTGTGGAGATCTTGGGCAGGTCG
The DNA here is from genome assembly GCA_964489685.1 of uncultured Solibacteraceae bacterium. Lineage (GTDB taxonomy): Bacteria > Acidobacteriota > Vicinamibacteria > Vicinamibacterales > SCN-69-37 > SYFT01. Next base: position 18,889 of record CAZAZR010000074.1, read on the forward strand.
ATGATCACGAACAGTTCGGCGGATGCCAGCGCGGTCTGGCCTTCGCGCCGCAAGCCCGGCGCTTCCTTGATGATCGTGACCGAGTTGCCCCCGAAGCCGCTGGTCATCTCGCTGTCGGCACCGGTGCGCATCACCAGGGCGCGGGATTCCGACCCGGCGCCTTCCATGGCGGCCGAAAACCCGGCGGCAATCGACAGCACAGAAACAAAGACCACCACCACTCCGGCAATGCCGATAATGGCGACACCTGACGAACCCAGGCGTTGCGGGATGGTGCGCAGGTTCAGCGCGGTGATGGCGATGGTCTGACTGATCCAGTTGAACATGAGCACTCCAATTGGCGCGGCTCAAGCCACGCCCTACGCTAATTTCGCCGTAGACCGTCTGTGATCTTGAGTTGCATCGCCGAGAGCGCTGGAATCAGCCCCGCCAGGATGCCCATGGACACAATCAAGCCGACGCCGATCATGATGGCCTGCGGCTGCAGGACGAAGATCGGCAACTGGCCGGTGGGGTCGCCCTGCTGTACGAATGCCCACGCCAGTGCCAGACCGGCGCCGCCGCCCAGTAGGCAGATGAACAGCGACTCCCCCAGCACCAGACTGAGAATGGTGGTGTTGGAAAACCCGAGCGTCTTCAGCACCGCCATTTCACTCGTGCGCTCGCGCACCGATTGCACCATGGTGCTGGCCGCAATCAGCAGCATCATGAACAGCACCGCCACCGAGATCCAGATCATGATCGCGCCGATGTTGCCCATCTGATTGGCAAACCCTTCGACGAAGCCTTTCTCGGTGGTGGTCTTGGTCTCGGCATCAGAATTCGCAAACATGCCGTCGAACCTGGCGCCCATCTCCTGCGACTTCGAGGCGTCGGCAATCTTCACCACGTACCAGCCAACCGTGCCCGCACCGCCTGCGCGGTTTTCGTCAAGGTAGTCCCACCGGAAGAAGAACTGGGTCTTGTCCACACCTTGTTCGCCGTCATAGATGCCGACGATGTTGAATTCCCAGGTCTGACCGCCACCCTTGGGCTGCCAGATGGTGGCGCCAATAGGAATGCGGTCGCCAAGCTTCCAGCCAAAACGCCTGGCGACATCCACGCCGACAATCGCACCCTGCCGATCGTCGAGCCAGGCCTTCATCTGTTCCGGTGGCAACTTGTACTCCGGATAGATCTTCATGAACGGCTCTGGCTCCACCACAATCTGGGCAAAGAAGTTTGACGGGTCCTGATAGACGCCACCAAACCAGGTATTGTGCGTCGCCGTCTCCACACCCGGCGTGTTCTGCAGGCGGTTCAGATACGACACGGGCAACGGCATGATCAGGCTGACCTTGTGAATCAGCACCAGCCGGTCGATACCCGCGATATCCACACCGAACGTAAACGCCGTCCGGATGGTCATCAGCACGCCGAACAGGACAAACGCCACGAACACCGAGAGCAGCGTCACGATGGTGCGGAACTTCTTCCGCCAGAGGCTCTTCCACAACAGCGGCAGGAACTTCATGCGGTGCCTCCCATCAGGAGGCCCTTCTCCAGGTGCAATGTGCGCGTCGCCCGCTCGGCCGCGCGCGGGTCGTGCGTGACCATGACGATGGTTTTGCCGTGGTCGCGGTTGAGGGTCTGGAGAAGATCGAGAATCTCGTCACCCGCCTTGCGGTCCAGGTCGCCCGTCGGTTCGTCGGCCAGCAGGAGCGTGGGGTCGGTCACGATGGCG
>CAZAZR010000075.1:0-5744 GCA_964489685.1 uncultured Solibacteraceae bacterium
CGTTGAACGGAACGCAAGGAGGTCAACCCCGGCCCCGTTCGGCCCTGTCAGTTAGGCTCCGCCTATGAGCGCAAAATACACGCGACTGGCGCAGCCGTTCGCGTGAGCACGGCCCGCACGTCGCTGATGAAGGGACCGGGTGTCCGTCGACGAGGAGTGAGCGGCTGGCATACACTCGCCAGGCCGCCTCGCCACGCCGATCTCGCGTTCCCGCTTGACGCGGCCCCTCTTCCGAGCCTGGAACCAACGGACGTGCTTCGGCGACGTCGCGCGTTTGAAGAGGCCGGTACGAGGGTACGACTGAGTTTCTAGGCCGCGAGCGCGCGCGCGCTCGCACTCCGCCTGCGGCGGAGCGAGAGCCTCAATAGGTGTTGGGTGCCGCGTCAATGACGAGGCGCCAGATCTGGAAACGAAGATCGCTCAGAGGGCGCAACGCGACCGGGATCACTCAGCGGCGGCGCTCCGGTTCGCGAGCACCACCGGAAGGAGAAGATCTACGTACTTGACTCGGGGAGGGCTGATAGGTGTTAGGCCGTCACTTCTTCGTAAGAGAATTCCGGAATGCCCGCTCGCTCTGACGCATGCTCAACCGTGATAGCCGCGATGCGACCGAGCGAATCCAAGTCAAGGAGCGTGTTCTCGTCCAGGTCCTTGGTTTCAACAACGGGAACATCCTTGAACTCGATGTGCAAAGTGTCGGTGTCCGCGAAGTATCGAATCTTCATGGTGTGAAACCTCGGTCAAAGAATGCACGATGAACCGTTTCGCCGTCCGGTAGCAGGATGACCCGGAGATAGCGCCCTCCGGCCTCGGGCACCTGGCTCCAACGCCGAAATCGACCATCGGCGTGGACGTGTTCCCGCAACGGACGGTCTCTTGCCCGCTCAATCCACGCGTCTTTGATGGCCGCCCGATCCGGCCGAGTCTTCATCGAGTCGACGTACGCTGTCGTCTTCACGTGGTGACTCGACCAGTTCCCAACTTACACAGCGGCACAAGACGCCTGAACTTCGGCGATGGCGATGGCCCGACGACGATGGTCGGCAAATCGCTCTCCACCCAGGCGCTCGGTTCAGGATCAGATCGGCCTAACGATAGCCGTCAGCCGCGGCGGTCTCATCATTGCGTGCGCCGACGTCGGCTGCACGGCGTGTCAGGCCTCAACTCGGACGACCTGGCCGGCTTGAATTGTTGACAGCGCTGCCAACGCGTTTGGTACCACTGGGAGCAAATCTTCGATCGCATTGCTCTTCGCGACCATCACCAACACGCCGAGACTTCGCTTGGCGATGTTCTGCTGAAATTGCATGTTCGTATCGCCGGTCATGAGCACCTCGTACAGGGCCTCTTCGGCCTTGGTCAGGAGTGCGCCGTTCTGGAGACCGGCCCACCCTTCCTGAGGTACCGACGGCACTGCGTGGCCTACGAAATACGGGGCCAGCTGTCGGGGCAGTTGCTCATGGAGCAGAACGCGCATCGTGGCTCACTGCTTCGTGGGCAGCGTCCAGCGCAGCAGCCGCTTGCTCGCGCGACACACTGGGAAACGCATCCAAGAACTGCCTTGCCGGACGCGCTCGCCCTGTGATTCTTGATACAACCGCGGCCGTGAGACCCAGGCCGCGCTACGGACATTGCGCGTGATGCACGTGCCTGCAACTGACCTACCGCACTTTGAACAGTGCCGGGTCCAGAGGCACGTTGAACGCGACCGTGGCGATCCGAAGTTCGCCGACCACCGCGCCATTCTGCGTGATGCGAATCAGGTGCGCCACCTGCACGCCGTCCACGGTGCGATAGTCGGATAATTCCGTATCGGTCGCAGGGCCGCTGCCCGCCTCTGTGGTGATCTTCAACTCCAGCCCGGTCTCGACATCAATATAGAAATGCTGAGCCGGCATGCTCTTGCGCGTCACCTTCACGTGATGCGCCTTCTTCCCGCCGATCACCTCGGTACCCACCAGCTCAGCCGTGTGGCCCTTGGCTCGATAGTCGAGAAGCGAACCATCGAAGTCGGACTGTTCCTTCATCGTGTCCGCCTCGGGCCCGCCCATTTCGGTGAGCGCATCGGATCCCGACATCGGATTGCTCGACCAGGCCTTCACTCCGTCGAAGACGCTGACGATGGAGATGGACTGGCCGGGAATCTCAACCACGATTTCCTGACGGCCCAGATTCGGGCGCTTGCTGTAGATCGTCATGCCCACCTCGGCGCCCTGGCCTGTGGCGGTGCCCGTCATTTTCTGTGTCTGGATCGACTTCCACTTCGCGGGGCCGCCCCTGGTGGCATAGTTCTTCGCCACGACTTCATCCAGCGTCTGTGCGAGCGCGTGCGCCACGCCGGCGCCGAACGTGAGGATTGCGAATGCCGAGAATACGAGTGCCGTGCGTCTGACCATGTGAAAGAACCTCCATCCGCCCATACGACCCGGCCGGAAGAGAGGTCCGGTGTGTCGGTGAACGGTGGACTGGCGCCGGTCAGCTTCGCCAGGTCTCCAACCACGTGAGGCCGTGATCGTCGCTCACGAGGGCCACTGCCCCGTGCTGAGGCATGGGCGCGCTTGAAGGCGACAGCAGACTGAGGAGCATCGGCAGCGACGGCCAGTGGCCGACCAGCGCCAGGTCTCGTGACTCCCGTTGAATCGCCGTGTGGATGATGCCGGGGGCATCATCGGGGCCGAGCCCCCGGACCATCGTGAACTGGGCGAACGGCGCACAGGTGCGAAGGAACGCCTCGCCCGTCTGGCGGGCGCGCAGTTTGCCGCTGTGCCAGATCACGGCCGGCGCCGCGCCGCGTGCCTTCGCGAGCTGCGCCAGTCGAAGCGCGTGTGCGGAACCCGGAGTCGAGAGCGGCCGCTGAGGATCGACCTCGGGCCCCACCGCCTCAGCGTGGTGTATGAGCAGCAGTGTCATCGGTCACGAGCAGCTTCACCACGTCTTTGCGGATCTGCTCAGGTGTATCCATCGAGCCGTATCGCTTGACGACACCTCCGCCGGCATCCACGAGGAATTTGGTGAAATTCCACTTGATGGCCCCGATGCCGAGGATGCCGGCCTTTTGTGAGGCCAGCCACTTGAACAATGGGTGCCCGTTCGTGCCCTTGATGGCAGTCTTCGCGAACAGAGGAAACGTCGCATCAAAGGTCGCGGTGCAGAAATCCAGAATCTGCGCGTTGCCACTGGGTTCCTGCCCGCCGAATTCGTCACAGGGAAACCCGAGCACCACCAACCCCCGGTCTTTGAATTCGCGATAGAGCGCCTCAAGGCCCGCGTACTGCGGCGTATACCCGCATTCGCTGGCGACGTTCACGACAAGCAGCGTCCTACCCCGGTACTCCGCCATCGTCGCGGTCGTGCCGTCGATTCGGGTTACGGCGATGTCGTAGAGGCCGGCCACTACTTCGCACCATCCCGCTGGAGTCGCGCCAGCAGGATGGCCATGCGTTTGGTCATCGACGGCAGGGTTCGCAAGTCGGCGGTTTCGTTGACGGTGTGGCCGCCGGTTCCCATCAACCCGACGCCATCGAGGATCATCCGGGCCTGTCCGGCGATAAACGACACGTCGGCAGCGCCCGCCTTGTCTGGGTCCACCGCCACCACCTCACCCGCGCCCACGTCCAGGCTCGCGCGGTGATACAGGGTCAACAGTCGTTCGTTGCCAGGTGTCGGAGCCAGCGGCGGGTACCCATCATCAAATGTCAGCGTCGCACTCGTCTGCGGCAGCGCGGCTGACACGATGTCCTGCATCGCCTTCTTCGCTGCGGCGAATTGCTCCTGCGACAGTGCACGCAAGTCGCCCGCCACCACCGTGTGCTCGGCAATGACGTTGCTCTTGCCGAACCCAGTTCCCTTCGATGTCGGCGCGTCAAACTCCACCGAGGTGCCCCCGAGGATCACGCCAGGATTGAACGTCAGGTGGGGCTGGCCAGCCAGTGTCTCCCGAAACGCGTTGAGGATGCGCGCGGCCTCAAACACCGCACCGTACCCATTCTCTGCATTGAAGATCTGCGACGAGTGCGCCGGCTTGCCCGTCACCCGCAATTCCCAGTTCGTGGTTCCGCGCCGGGCGATCACCGCCGTGGCCGGATTCCCGTCGCCGTCCTCGAATCCAATCGCCACATCGGCGCCCTGCGCGGCCGTGACCAGCGCCGCGCGCGACGTGGCGAGCGGCCGCCCCGCAGACTCTTCATCTCCGGTCATCACGACCACAATGTTCATGGTCTTGAGCAGGCCCACCGATTGCAGCGCCTTCAATGCCTGGAGCATGACGACGTTGCCGCCTTTCATGTCGGTAATGCCGGGCCCTTTGGCCGCAATCGCGCTGACGCGTTCAAACTTCTGGAAGGGACTGTCGGCCTCGAACACCGTGTCGAGATGTCCGATGAGCAGGATGCGAGGTCCGGGCCCTGGGTGTTCCGCCACGAGGTGACCCGCGCGGCCAAATGGCGTGCCGTCCACCCATTCGGTCTTGAAGCCGATCGCATCGAACTCCGAGCGGAACGCGGCGCCGACGGCGCGCACACCGGCGAAGTTCATCGTGCCGCTGTTGATGTTGACCACGCGTTCAAGCAGCGCCAGCGCGCGGTCGTTGTCGGCGTCGACGAACGCCGTCAGTGCACGTTCTTCAGGGGTGAGTGTTCCTGATTGCGGCAGCAGAGCAGTCATGGCGAGCACGAGAAGCAGGCGAACGATCATGGGGCATCCTACCAGTCTTGCGTCACCACCGGAACGTGGTGCCCGCAGCCTCACGCGCGAGTGCCACCCGCATGCCTTCAGCGATGGGGCGAGAGAGGTACGGAATGTCGATGCGGTGCGCGCCGGCGCCGGCGGTATCCACACGCAGGCACGCCATGGACCAGCGACGGTCGAACGGCGACTCCTCCAGATCCACCACCTGGATCTTGTCGAGGGGCACCACCGTCACGGCTCGTCGAATCCATCCGCTCCTGAATGCCATCACGCGATCGGTGCGTGCCCAGCCGAGGCTCCTGACGTAGAGCCGCGCCGACAGCACCCACCACAGCGCCAGAAGGAGGCCAACACCGGCCGCCCACGGGCCGCCGAGCCAGGGCGCAGTGGCACCTCCCATGACCGCGGCCCATATGAGCGCCCGGTTGCGACGCCGGCGGAATCCGCGAGGGTCCACGGGGTGCCACTCAAGCGCAGACAGGTCGGCTTCCGGCAGCACCGAGGCGACCAGGGCGGGCAAGTCGGCCATGGTAATGATCGGCGCGATCCACTCCCGTTCGGTGGCCGATCGGCCGGTAGGACTCCCGCCCGCCGTCTCCACCCTGACCGAGGCACGGCCGGTCCACAGATGGCCGGGCCCGCGCAGAATCTTAATCGCCTGGACGCGACGCAGGGGGATTGTAGCCGTCACCCGCGTGAGGGCACCGTACTCCACCAGCAGGTCACCACCGCGCCGAGTCAACGAAAACCCATGGAGGCGCACCGTGGCCCACAACATCGAGAGTACGGGCGCGATCACGAACAGCCCCACCAGCACCGACGCATAGAGTGACCACGCGGTGGAATCCCACCCGTCGAACCGGTCGATGACGCCAGACTCGAAGAGGAGGCCCGACGCGGCGCCAATGACGACCCACCCGCGGTTGTCGAGCAATCCGGCCAGCGCGAGTTCACGCGATGGTAAGTGCAGCAGCGTCCGCGCCTCGGGCGCGGGCCAAATCACCTCGGCCGCCGATCCGTCGGCGCTCGGCGTGAGGACCGCGGCACCAGACTCGGAT
>CAZAZR010000075.1:5754-20421 GCA_964489685.1 uncultured Solibacteraceae bacterium
GCCCTCAAACACCCGCTGCCGCATTTCATCAAGCGCCGAAAACGGCAGCACACTGAGCGTGGCCTCGGCTTCACCGCCGGTGCCGGTCTGCACTTTCACGTCCACGACGCCGAACCATCGGTGCAACACGTTCTGCACGGCATCCACACTCTGGATGCGCGCGTAGGGGATGTGGCGTTCGTTCCTGAAAATGATGCCGGTGCGCACCACAAGTTCGGTGGGATCGTAGCGGTAGGTGGAAGACAGGTATCGAGCCACGGCCGCAATCGCGCCAGGCACCAGGAACACCAGCAGGAACCGTTCGACGCTGTTCCCCCTGCTCGCGGTCATCGTCGCAAACACCGCGGGCAGCAGGAAGTTTCGCAGCTCGCCCCCCAGAGCGAAGAGGACGGTAAGCGGGTGGAACCTCTGATTAGACGGCATCACGGCCATCGCGTGGCAGCAGCTGGTCGCGCAGGGCCAGGGCCACCTCCCGGCTCAGGCCCGGCAGCGCCACCTGGGCATGTTCGGTGCCGGCTGTATGGACGATGAGTGTGCTGAGGCCGTGACTGCGCTCGATGGGCCCCTGCGACACATCGGTGTGCTGCACGCGGGTGTGGGGCACGTTGATGACCCGACGCCACACGACGCCGCGCCGGATCTCGAGCCCCTCGGGATCGAGCCGGTAGGAGGCATGTGCGTAGGCCCGGCGGGGCCAGATCCAGAGCCACCAGGCCAGCAGAGCCGAGCCGGCGAGCCACGCTCCCACGCCGAACCCGGCCACCATCCACGACACACCAGCCGCCAGGCCCAGCGACCCCAGCCCGAGCAGGGCCACGGCGGCGACGATCCCGGCGGTGATCAGGCCGGCGATCTGCTGCACATGCACATAGCGGGGATCGAGGCGCTCGAAGCCATCAGGAAGCATTCCAGCGATTATTCCACTTCCACCTTCCCGACATAGAAGCTAAACTGGAAGGGATCGCTGACGAGGCTTTGGCCGCGTCGTGACTCGAGAGCGGCCACGCGGGTGTCACTTCACATTCACCCGCGATCAGGCACCCCGTCCGCCCTCCGGATGGAGTCGAAATGGCTCGCCGGTGGATTACCGTCGACGGCAACGAAGCAGCCGCCTCAGTCGCGCATCGTTCAAATGAAGTAATCGCGATTTATCCCATCACCCCTTCGTCCACCATGGGCGAACTAGCCGACGAATGGTCCTCCAAGGGCCGCGCCAACATCTGGGGCCAGGTGCCGTGTGTGATGGAGATGCAGTCGGAGGGCGGCGCGGCGGGCGCGGTCCATGGCGCCCTGCAGGCCGGCGCGCTGGCGACCACGTTCACCGCCAGCCAGGGTCTGCTGCTGATGATCCCCAATCTGTACAAGATTGTCGGGGAACTCACCCCCTTCGCCATGCACGTGACGGCGCGCACCATCGCCACCCACGCGCTCTCGATTTTCGGAGACCACTCGGATGTCATGGCGTGCCGGCAGACCGGCATGGCCATGCTGGCCTCGAACACGGTGCAGGAAGCGCATGATTTTGCGTGCATTGCACAGGCCGCCACGCTGGCCTCGCGCATTCCGTTCATGCATTTTTTCGACGGCTTCCGCACGTCGCATGAAGTGGCGCGCATCGAGGAACTCACCGATGACGACCTGCGCGTGATGTTGCCCGACGCGCTCGTCGCGGCCCACCGCCAGCGCGCGCTGTCGCCCGACCATCCGGTGCTGCGGGGCACGGCGCAGAACCCCGACGTGTTTTTTCAGGCTCGCGAGGCCGCCAACAGCTTTCACACAGACTGCCCCGCGTTCGTGCAGGACGCGATGGATCAGTTTGCCGCCCTGACCGGCCGCCAGTATCGGCTCTTCGACTACGTCGGCCATCCAGACGCCCAGCGCGTGGTGGTCATCATGGGGTCGGGCGCAGAGACCGTTGAGACCGTCGTGTCATCGCTGGTCGCGTCGGGCCAGCGGGTCGGCGTACTCAAGGTCCGGCTCTACCGCCCGTTCTCAGTTGACGCGTTCATGGCGGCGCTGCCGGCCACGGTCACGTCCATTGCCGTCATGGATCGTACGAAGGAACCTGGCGCCATTGGCGACCCTCTTTTTCTGGACGTCGTGGCCGCGCTCAACGAACACGGCCAGGTGCATCCACGAGTGGTCGGCGGCCGGTACGGACTCGCGTCGAAGGAATTTACGCCGGCGATGGCCAAGGCGGTGTGTGACGAACTCGCTGCTCCACAACCAAAGTCGCACTTTACGGTGGGGATCAACGACGACGTGACGCATTTGTCGCTGACGGTGGACCCGGAGTTCTCCCTCGATGCACCCGACGTCGTGCAGGCGGTGTTCTTCGGACTGGGCGCGGACGGCACGGTCGGCGCCAACAAGAACTCGATCAAGATCATCGGCGAAGACACGCCCAACTTCGCGCAGGGCTTTTTTGTCTACGACTCCAAGAAGTCGGGCGCGGTGACCATTTCGCACCTGCGTTTCGGCCCTCGGCCCATTCGCGCGCCGTACCTCATCCGGCAGGCCCGTTTCGTGGCGTGCCACCAGTTCGACTTTCTGGACAAATACGATGTCGTGGGCTACGCCGAACGCGGCGCGGTGCTCCTGCTCAACGCTCCCTATGACAAGGACGATGTGTGGAATCACCTGTCGGCAGAAGTGCAGCAGGCGGTCATCGACAAAGGCCTGCGCCTGTATGCCATCGACGGCTACGCCGTCGCACGTGAAGCCGGCATGGGGAACCGCATCAACACGATCATGCAGGTGTGTTTCTTCGCGATCTCGGGTGTCTTGCCCAGGGATGAGGCGATCGGGCACATCAAAGAGGCCATTCGGAAGACGTATGGCAAGCGGGGCGAATCCGTCGTATTGGCCAACTTCGCGGCCGTTGACGCCGCGCTGGCCCACCTGCATGAAGTGCCGGTGCCTGCGGCGGTGACCTCGACGCGGCATCCCGCGCCAATGGTGTCTCGCGCGGCGCCGGACTTTGTGCAGCGGGTCACGGCCATGATGATGGCCAACCAGGGCGACCTGCTGCCCGTCAGCGCGTTCCCGGTAGACGGCACATGGCCGCTCGGCACGGCCAAGTGGGAGAAGCGATCCATCGCGACCGAGATTCCGGTGTGGGATCAGGCGTTGTGCATCCAGTGCAACAAGTGCGCGCTGGTGTGCCCGCACGCCGCGATTCGCGCCAAGGTGGCATCACCTGAGGCGCTGGCCGGTCGGCCCGAGACCTTCAAGTCTGTGCCGTACAAGGGCGCGGAGTACTCCGGGATGGACTACATCATTCAGGTGGCGCCGGAAGACTGTACCGGATGTTCCCTGTGTGTCATGGTGTGCCCGGCGAAAGACAAGGCCAACCCCAGGCACAAGGCTCTGGACCTGCATCCGCAACGGCCGTTGCGTGAGCCGGAACGCGAGAATTATGCGTTTTTCCTGGACCTGCCCGAAGTGGATCGGCACACCATCAAGAGCGACATCAAGAGCACGCAGTTCCTTGAGCCGTTGTTCGAGTATTCGGGCGCCTGCGCCGGTTGCGGCGAGACGCCATACCTGAAGCTGCTGACGCAGTTGTTCGGCGACCACCTGCTCGTGGCCAACGCCACTGGATGTTCGTCCATCTACGGCGGCAACCTGCCGACCACGCCCTACACCACGAACCGGGCCGGCCGTGGTCCGAGCTGGTCGAACTCCCTGTTTGAAGACAATGCCGAGTTCGGTCTGGGGATGCGGCTGGCGGTCGAGTCACAGACGGGTGAGGCTGGCCGCTTGCTCGCGAGTCTGCAGGATCGCGGACTTGTCTCGACCGAACTGGCCAACGCGATTCTTGACGCCGATCAGGCCACCGACGCCGGCCTCGATGCACAACGGGCGCGCGTGGCTCTGCTCAAGGAATCGTTGAAGGCATTGGGAACTGGCGGAACTGAGGAGGCACGGGCTCTGGCGAGGCGGCTCCTGGTGCTCGCTGACGCGCTGACCAAAAAGAGCGTGTGGATCGTTGGCGGTGACGGCTGGGCCTATGACATCGGCTACGGAGGCCTCGACCATGTGATGTCGACCGGCAAGAACGTGAACATCCTGGTGCTCGATACCGAGGTGTACTCCAACACCGGCGGCCAGCAATCGAAGGCCACGCCAATGGGGGCGTCGGCCAAGTTCGCGGCTTCCGGCAAGGCGACCCACAAGAAAGACCTGGCCCTCATGGCACTCGCGTATGGGTCTGTCTACGTGGCGCGGGTCGCGTTCGGCGCAAAAGATGCGCAGACCGTAAAGGCGTTCCAGGAAGCCGAGAGTTATCCCGGACCGTCGCTCATCATCGCCTACAGCACGTGTATTGCCCACGGCTACGACCTGGCACACGGCCTGGACCAGCAGAAGCTCGCGGTCGAGACGGGCTACTGGCCGCTGTTCCGGTACGACCCGCGACGAGAGGCTGACGGCCAACCGGCCATGCAGCTGGAATCGGGGCCGCCGCGCGGCGACCTGGGCAAGTACATGCGGAACGAATCGCGGTTCCGCGTGGTGGAGCAGATGTACCCCGAACGATTCAAAGAACTGCTGGAGAGTGCCCAGGCGCATGCGCATCAGCGATACGCGCTGTACGAACAACTGGCCGGCAAGAAGGAGACCTCGTCATGATGGACCTGTCCACGACCTATCTGGGTTTCAGGCTGCCGCATCCGCTGATTCCTGGCGCGTCACCCCTGGCCGCGGATTTCGACATGATCCGGCGCCTTGAAGACGCCGGCGCGGCCGCCATCATCCTGCCGTCCTTGTTCGAAGAGCAGATCTCGGCGGAAGCGGCGGGCACCGAGCAGCACATGCTCGCGCATGAGCGCTCACACGCCGAGGCGGTGTCGTACTTCCCGCTGGCGGAAGAGTACGCGATGGGGCCTGAGCGCTACCTCGATCATGTCCGCCGGGTCAGCACGGCGGTGGACATCCCGGTGATCGGCTCGCTGAACGGCACGTCGCCGGAGGGGTGGCTCGATTATGCCCGGCTGATCCAGGATGCCGGCGCCGACGCGCTGGAGTTGAACTTTTATCATGTCGCCACCGACCCGAACGAACGCGGCGCAGGGCTCGAGCAGCGGTTGCTTGACATCGTGCGGGCCGTCAAGGCGCACGTGAGCATTCCGGTGGCCATCAAGCTCTCGCCGTTTTACTCGTCGTTCGCGAACATGGCGCAGCAACTCGACGAGGCCGGTGCGAGCGGACTGGTGCTGTTCAACCGGTTCTATCAGCCCGACATCGACCCTGATGCGCTTGACGCCGTGCCGCGCCTGCACTTGTCGGACTCCGGCGATCTTCTGTTGCGCTTGCGCTGGCTCGCCATTCTCTCGGGCCGTGTACGGGCGTCGCTTGCGGCCACTGGCGGGGTCCACACCTCCATTGACGCGGTCAAGGCCGTGATGGCTGGGGCGCACGCGGTACAGATGGTGGCCGCGTTGCTGCTGCACGGGCCGAGTCACCTCGCGAAGATCAGGCGTGAACTGTCGCACTGGCTTGAGGTGCGCGAGTACGAGTCGCTCGAACAGGCCCAGGGCAGCATGAGCCTGCGGCGCTGCCCCAATCCCGAGGCGTTCGAACGCGGGAACTACATGAAGGTCCTGCAGACCTGGAAAGTCCGCTAGTTACCGGCGTGGCGCGAATCGGATCTTCACCTGGAGTGTTTCGCGGCGGCCGCCCTTGAGCGTGCGGACAAACACCAGGTGGTATTCGCCATGGTAGCCCGGCGTGGATTGCCACATGAACCGGCCGGCAGCGCTATCAAGGAACGAGCCCACGGGCAGCGGCGTGAGGATCCCGCGCTGCACGACATAGCCGTCCCACACTTCGCCCGACATGGTGCGCGGCAGAGCCAATTCCACCCGTTCGAACTCCTTCGCCTTCACGCGGGCCACGCCCTGCTGCACTGCCGCAGGTCGCAACGCCACGTTCATGTCCATACCCAGCCGTACGGGCACCGTCGGAGCCAGCCGTTCAAGATGTCGCAGGCTGGCGAACGACATTCCGAGATCCGGCCCCACCGGGTTGATGCGCAGGACCGCTTCAGGGTCGGCGCTGAAGGGATTCGCCCCGCCGTTGGCGATCGTGAAGTTGCGGCTGCCGATCCCCTCGACTCGTCCCGCGCTATCGGTCACGCTCCACGCGATGGAGTGCAGGCCGTTGCTGTACGCGCTGGTGTTGAAGACAAATGCGCCGATGGCGCCGCGGCCGGCGTCGATATTGCGGAACCGGGTCGGGTTCGACGTCCGGGTCGTGCCCGGCGCCTGCGGCACCGCGTTGCCAAACAGGTTGGCGACGTCGTCATTACAGTAGACGCCACCGGGCACCGGATTGCCGACGCTGCCGCGACACTGGTTGTAGGCGACGGGCCCCACAGGCTGCCCATCGATATAGACCGTCATGGACGACCCGTTGAGCGGGATCAGGATGTCGCCGGCGCCAGCTGTCGTGTTCACGTCCGGCGTCAGCGCCCATCCGAAGTTCGCGTAGAACCCTGACGTCGCACCGCCTTGCGCGGGCGTGTCAATCGATCCGAACGGCTTCGAAATCGAATCGTTCGCCATCGAGAACCCGGTTGGTGTGTTGTTGGTGGGCGAGCGCCCGAGCAGCGTCTGCGTCCCCTGGGTGTCGGTGGCGATCGCGTACAGCGTCAACGCGCCCTGTCCGCCGAACGCGGCCTGATTCGGGACGTGCGGCAACATGTTTGTGAGCAGCAAATACCCCCAACCCGCCTGATTCGCTTGCGGGTAGGTCGGGTACGCCGCTTCGACATCGGGCCGTGCTCCAGGGACAAATGCCGCGTCACCAATAAACACCACGTTGTTGCCCAGACGCATCGTGCAGTTCGCCTGCACGTCGAACGTCAGGCAGTTGCGATAGATCTTCACGCTGGACAGCCCCATGTCATCGAGCGCCCAGCCCGTGACACCAATCGCCCCCTGAATCCCACTGGCGCCCTGCGAAGGCGTGTCCACCTGGCCAAAGGGCGGCGCACTCGTCGTCGAGGGTGGAATGATCTGGATATCCACTTGAATGAACTGCGCAGCAGTGGATGTCGACCCCGGGAACACCGGACTCACGCGCAGGACCACGCCCAGGTTGGTGCCGGCTGTGGAGAGGGGTAGTGTGGGTGAATCTTTCAGCTGAATCGTAAACGAACCCGACCCCGTCCCACTTGCTTGCACCAGTTGGATGTAATCGAGCGTGTTCGTGCACATGGTCGGGCTGGCAGGGTCGTAGTTCTGGCAGACGTCCACGACCCAGGCCACTGCCGACGACCCGCCGACCTGCGTCACGTTGATCGTCTGCGGCGGTGTCTTGAACGACAAGTTTGGCGGGACAAGAGCCCCGGTGTGCCGCCCAGTCATGTTGATGGTGGTTTGATCCACGTACAGGCGCGGCGCCGGTGTGTTCGTCGCTGACGGGTCGTATACGACGGGCCACTGCGAGAAGTTGAAGACGGTCGGCGTGGAATCGCCAGGGGTGATCAAGCCCGCGCAGATGAAATACAGCGCCCCTGACGTCATCCCCGACGTCGGCATGAACCAGGTGAAGGCACCGCTCGCCAGGGTCGGGTGGGTGCTGCTATTGGTCAACGCCACGGCGCCCACGCCCGTCGCCGCGCAGTTGTTGGTCACCGGTGTCATCGGAGACGCGTTGCCCGCCCCAGGCGACGTCTCGGGCGTGGTCGGCACGGCAAACAGCGCCACCTTCCAGCTGGCGGCGGACTCCCCGCTGGGATTCACTGCCGGCATGGTGGACGTCCATGAAATACCGAACGTATCGGTGGTCTTTTCGTGAGCGGCCAGCCTCACTGACGACACCCAGAACTCAGTCGACGGGGTGAACTCATGGAAGTCGATGCGGAAGTTGTCGATGCCGACCCGGTTGAAGGGCGCTACGCGGGCCGTGGCACATGACCCGGGGGAAGTCGCACATTTCACGGCCGTGTTCTGCCACCCGGTCCGTGACGGGCTGGTGGCGGCGCCGGGATCGGTTTCGTGCGGCACCTTGACGCGATCGGCCAGGTCCACCTGAATGCGATCCAATGTGTACCGAGTCGAGAAGGAGTCCTGATTCTTGGTGGCGTCCACTTTCATGTGACGCAGAACGAAGTCCTCGCTGACGTTTTCGGCATCCGCCACAATGCTTGGGGGCCCTGTCGTGTTCCAGGTTTCACCCGCGATATGCCACACCAGCCGGGCAATCGATCCGTTCAGGATGTCGCGCTCGTGATTGACGCCCATGTCGAACGTGACCAGGCGATAGCGCGACGCATCGATGCGCGTGTGCAACCCGCGCTTGTCCGATCGAATGAGGTAACTCTGAGGGTCAACCGTGCCAATGGCCTTGAAGACCGGCTTGGTGCCGATATTGGTCGCGTTCGGCAGCTCCAGCGGAAGCGTCGTGTAGCTGCCGCCCGTGATGGACTGGTTGACGTCGATGTCGGAGGCGGACGTAAAGTCCCAGGGGTTGTTGAGTTCGACCGTCGCAAAATCGTCGCTCGAGCCCAGTGGGTTCGGCGACGTGAAGGTGAACTCCGGATAGTCTCGAACCACGTACCGGCCGGTCGAGCACGACCGAAGCTGGCGCGAGGCCGGCGAATCACCGTTGTTCGCCGTGAACTTGTCGCGCAGACCGATGTAGTACGTCCCGTTCGGCCAGGCTTCGGGGAAGAACTGGAACCCGGACGCCTGGGCATACGCAAGAACCGCGTAGTTGCCATTGGCCCCGCAATCGGCCTGGGTCGAAATGACGATGTCGTAGCTGCCGCCGCCGGTCCAGGTCAGCGTCTTGGCCGCCTCGGCGCCCGGTGCGACCAGGCGCACCCAATCCACGTCGATCTGCCCCATCACGGATGCGCCAAACACGGCCGGGTCGAACCGGATCGAATCCGCCTTCAGCGACGGCGTTGCGCCCCAGTTGATGCTGCTCGCATCCGTCGGGTCGTTGACGTTCTTCCAGCGTGCGAAGCCGGTACCAAGGGCCGCCAGGGCGGCCGTGCTCTTGAGCGGGATGGCATGGATCACATACCGCGCTCCCTCCATCGAACCGCATGGGGCATTGGAACCGTTGCAAGTGCCGAAGATCGGGGAGTACGGAATGCCAACCTGCGCGTTCCCACTGTTGACCATCGTCAACATGCCGCCGTTGAGGCGGCCTTCCGGGTTGGAGTAGGAACTGTAAATCGTGTCCCGGCTCCAGAACATCTGCATCACGGGCACAGAACCAATCTGGCCGAACGCAGGCGCCTTGATTTCATTGGCCACCCGCATCTTGACGTAGAGGTACGTATAGTTGTTGGTGTTGATCGGGTAATTCGAACCCACTTTGCCGATTTGCGCGGCCCCAGGCGTGAAGGGGTCCAACACGAAGAAGGACGGGTCGGACGTGCTGGGCGTGCCCTGAAACACGTCATTGCCCCACGTGTCGGTCGTGATTTTTTTGCCGGTCATATTTGACGTCGGCTGGTCGATCCCCCATGTAAAAAATCCGATGTCGGTCCGCTGCTTCATGTCCCAGGCATCGCGAAGTTCGTGCGTCGCGTATTCTTTCCAGGGACGGACGATCGTGACTGAATTGGGCGCTGGAGAGGATATGGACTGCGCAGCAGCCATAGCCGGACAGAGCGTCAAAAGTGCGCAGGGGACTGCACGCCGCAAGGTCATCGTGCAGGGGGATCGTGCATATCCCGTACCACCGAAACAGATCTGCGAGGAGTTGCCGAAACGGCCCGGATGTGGCCCGTGGTGTGCCTGCCTAGGCTGGCGGGGCCGGAAGGCCCCTCACCCACCGTTTCGTCTCGGTGATGGCCGCGTCGACGGCACCCGGACCGGTCGATTGGGGGGTCAAACGGGCAGCCACGGCTGCCTCGGGCGTGATGGCCTGAAACACGCCTTCCTCAAACAGTGGGTGGTACCGCTGCCAGTTTTGAAGGTCGAGCGACGAAAAATCGCGGCCGCTCTCGTACAGCTCCCGAACGATCTTCCCAGAGACCTCGTGGGCGGTCCGAAACGGCAGCCCGCGGCCCACGAGGTAGTCGGCCACCTCGGTCGCCAGAAGCAGCCCCGAGGCCGCCTGCCGCATCACCGCCGGGCGCGGGGTAAGTGTGCGCACCACCGCAGCACAGGTCATCAGGCAGCCTGCCAGGTCGTCCTCGGCGCCAAAGGCCAGTGCCTTGTCCTCCTGCAAATCCTTGTTATAGCCAAGGGGCAAACCCTTCATTGTCGCCAGCCAGCCGGCCAGCACGCCGATGGCGCGCCCCGCCTTCCCGCGGACCAACTCCATGGGATCCGGGTTCTTCTTCTGCGGCATGAGGCTTGAGCCGGTGGCTACCTCGTCGGCCAGTTCGAAGAAACCGAACTCTTCGCTGGTGAACAGGATGACGTCTTCGGCCAGCCGGCTCAGTCGCGTCATGCACATCGCGCACGCGTAGAGGAAACTCGCCACAAAGTCGCGGTCACCCGACGTGTCGATGCTGTTCAGCGTGACGCGGGAGAACCCGAGGGTGCGGGCCAGAAACTCGGTGTCGATGGGATAACTGGTGCCGGCAATGGCGCCCGACCCCAGCGGCATCAGGTCTGCCTCGCGGCGCGCGGTCTCACACCGGTCCCAGTCACGGCGAAGGGCGGCCACGTGCGAGAGCCAGACGTGCGCCACCAGGACGGGCTGGGCGCGCCGCAGGTGGGTGTACGAGGGCATGGTGGCCTGGCCCGATCGATCCGCCTGCGCGACCATGGCTTCAATCACCGACACGACGCCACCTTGCAGTGCGGGGATACGCCGACGCAGATAGAGGCGCAAGTCGACCGAGACCTGCTCGTTGCGCGAACGACCGGTGTGCAGCCGCTTGCCGGCCTCCCCGATACGTGCCACCAGTTCGCGCTCGACGAAGGCATGCACATCCTCGTCATCGGCCCGGTCCAGCATGGTCGGGTCGGCGTGCACGGCCGCGCGCACGGCGTCCAGGCCCGACACAATCGCGTTGGTGTCGGCCGGCGTGAGCACGCCGGCCTTCCCAAGCGCCTGCGCCCACGCACGGCTCCCGGTCAGGTCGTCGTCAATCAGCCGCTTGTCCACGCCCAGTGACTTGCCGAAGTCGAAGACCTCCGCATTCGGCGCGGAATCGAATCGCCCGCTCCACAAGTTCGACATCAGATGCTTACCTCCTCGATGTGGCACTCCCCCAGGTGACAGTGCAGCCGCACGGTGCCGCGCACGGCTGGCCACATGGCGGGCACCACGGCCGACAGCGCCTTCATCGCCTGATGCAGGACAACGGGGGCGGGCGCTTCTTCAACGATCCTCGGGCGAACGCCGGCCATCGCCGGGAAGTCGAGACGTCCGAGGCCATGAGAGCCTGCGATGGTTTCAAGACTGGGCAGCAGCTCGACCAATGGCATGGCCACGCCGTTGAGTGACACCGGGACACCGTTGGTGAACTCCAGGTCGAGCGTGGCAGGCGTCGTGGACCAGTCCGCGACCGGCCGCGTCAGAAGGTAGTCGGCCGGCGGCACTTCGGCCCACGGATCGCTCAGCAGATTGCCCGTCAGGGCGCGGCCCCACAGATTGCGAACGGCACTCAGGTGATCGACCGCTGACGGCAACGGAATGCCCCGGGCCCTGGCGTACTGCAGCACCTGCCCGCCAGAGAACTCCCAATCGCGGCACGGTGCCATCACCCTGAGCGCTCCTGCGGCGGCCAGCAACACATCGAGACCCGTGGAATCCGAGAGCGGCACGTGGCTGCCGTGGGCCACGATGGCCGTGCCCTCTATCGCGGCGACCTGCGCCAGGTACTTGGCCACCATGGGCCGCGCGAGCGCGGCCACCCGGGGGTCACCCACGCCGAGCGCCAGCGCGGGCGCCACGGCAGTGCGGGCGAACTCTTCGCGGACATCAAGGACATGGGCGCGCACGGCGCCGATCGCCAGCGCACGGTCGCGCACATCAGCCAGGTCCGTGCCCTGGCCCAGATCAAGCGTCACGGTCACGACGTCGGTCTGATATTGCTCCTCGAGCCACGCGACCGCGACCGACGACTCGAAGTCGCCGGCGTACGCCAGCAGAATGACATGCCCCGCCTGAGTCACCCTTTCACCACTCCGTTCCACCGCGCTTCAAGCGCACGCGCAGCGTCTTCGCCGCGCCCGATGATGAGAATGGTGTCGTCGCCGGCAATCGTGCCAACCACCTCGGCCGGCTTGACCCGATCAACCAGAATGGCCACGGCCTGCGCCTGCCCCGGATCCGTACGCACCACCACCAGGTTGCCAACTCGTTCAAGACCGCGGACGAGCGTGGCGACGGCGCGACGCAACTGCTCGTCGGTCGCCGGAGAACTGCGCTCGACGCCGGGCCGCACATACGCGCCGTCACCGGCGCGCTTGACCAGGCCCAGCTCCTTCAAATCCCGGGAGATCGTGGCCTGGGTGGCCTCGATTCCCTTGGCCACGAGGTGGCGACGCACTTCCTCCTGGGAGGCCACGGCCTCCTGATCCACGATGTCGAGAATCTGCGATTGCCTCCAAGACTTCATATTTATTCAGTCCGATGGTTAGTATACAGCTGATTTATGCACTCTAAACCAGCAATTACAGATTTATTTCTTGATCCTCTCTTGGATATACATGTATAGTTACGCTCTATTATGAATACCTATACAACTCCTGTTCGCGTGGCGATTGCCGGGGCTACCGGATATGCGGGCCAGGAATTGCTGAATCTGCTGGTGTGGCATCCCAAGGTCCATATCGTGGCCGCCATGTCGTCGAGCGCCGAGTCCGCGGCGCGGCCGTTGCCACGGCTCGCACGAACCTGGGACGGCAAAATCGAGCCGTTCGACCGTGGCCGCCTGGAGAAGGAAGCGACGTTTGTATTCCTGGCGATACCCGAGGCGGCTGCGGCGGAACTGGCACCGAAGCTGCTGGATGCCGGCGTGAAGGTCATCGACCTCTCTGGCGCCTTCCGCCTCCGCGACCAAGCGATGCGGGCGAAGTGGTACCCGGCGACCAACCTGATGCCCGAATCCGTCGCCTACGGGTTGGTCGAACACAACAGGGCCAGGATCAGGAACGCGTCGATGGTGGCGTGCCCGGGCTGTTACCCGACCGCCGCACTGCTGGCCCTCGTTCCCCTGATCAAGGCGGGACTGGTGGATACCTCCTGCGGCCTGATCATTGACGCCAAGTCGGGCATCTCGGGCGCCGGTCGCATGGCCAGCGACCGGACGCACTTCTCCGAGAATCACGGGTCGATGGCGGCCTATGGCGTGATGGGGCATCGTCACGTGGCTGAGATGGAACAGGAACTGGGCAGCGAAGTGACCTTCGTGCCGCATCTGGTGCCGCTCGATCGCGGCATTCTTGAGACCATTTACATCAAGACCCAGCCAGGCACCACGAACGAAGCCATCGCCGAGAGCCTGGGAAGCGCCTACAAGGACGAGCCGTTTGTGCGCCTGACCGAAGAAGCGCTGCCTGAGATCAAACATGTCACCGGCACGAACTTCTGCGACATCGGCTGGGTTCTTGATGAGGCCAGCAGGCGGCTGATCATCGTGGCGTGCCTCGACAATCTGGTGAAAGGCGCGGCGGGACAGGCCGTGCAGAACTTCAATGTCATGTGCGGGTTTGATGAGCGGATGGGACTGCGATGAGCGGACCTCTGGTGCTCAAGCTCGGCGGCGAACTCATCGAAACCGCTGCCGCGCGGGCCGCGTTCGCACAGATGGCTCTGGCGCTGCAGTCGAGGCGGCCGCTGGTCGTCGTGCATGGTGGCGGTCGCGCCATCGATGCGGAGTTGGAGCGTCGCGGAATTGCCCCAAACAAAGTGGACGGCATCCGGCTGACCGACGCGCCCACACTCGAAGCCGTGGTGGCCGTACTCGCCGGCACGGCCAACACCGACCTGGTCGCGGCCCTGGTGATGGCAGGCGTGCGAGCGGTGGGACTGACCGGAGTGGACGCCGGCATGGCCGAGTCCCCTCGGGCGCTCCCGATGACCTCCACGAGCGGCGCGGCGGTTGACCTGGGGCTGGTCGGCGATCCCGACGATGTGGATCTGTCGCTGTTGGAGTTGCTGATGACTCAGGGATACGTACCGGTGGTCGCGAGCCTGGGCATTGAGTCGGGCCCCTCGGGCGCGGGCATTCTGAACGTCAACGCCGATGTCATGGCGTGTCGCCTGGCGGCCGCGCTCGGCGCAGAGCTCATCATGGCCGGCACCACGGCAGGACTGCTCGACCCGACGGGCGCGCTCATCCCTGCGGTGACGACCCAGGGCATGGCTGCGTTGATTGAAGACGGCACCGCCACGGCGGGCATGGTGGCCAAGCTCAGGGCGTGCCGCGCGGCACTCGAAGACGGCGTGCCGAGTGTGCGCCTGGTGGACGGACGAGATTTTGGCCCCGGCGTGAATCCGGCGGCGTTGCCGGGCACGACCCTGACGCAACACGCGGTGAACGAAGCCGCACAGATAGTGGGACAGCGATGAACACATCGTCGACTCTGGCGTCTTCGGTTCAGGAACTGGAAGCCCTTCACATCCTGCAGGTGTACCGCCGCACGCCGATCGTGTTCGAGCGCGGCGAGGGTGCGCACCTGTTCACCGCCGAGGGCCGCAAGTACCTCGACTTTATCTCGGGCGTTGGCGTGGCCGCGCTCG
>CAZAZR010000076.1:0-14681 GCA_964489685.1 uncultured Solibacteraceae bacterium
GCCCAGGGCCCGGCGAACATCGATTTCCCGCCGGCGTTCGAGCGCGCGCGCGCTCATCAGGCTCGAGACATTCGCCGTCGCGATGAGCCCCAGCAGCACGACCGCGGCGAACACGGCGAGGAACAGAGGCCGCGCGCGACGGCTGATCGATTCAGAGAGCGGACTCGCCTTCACCGTCTCATAGGGGCCTTGCGCCGCCATCCAGTGTCAGACCATCCCTGAGGCTTCGGACCCAAAGGAGGATACGCCGCAGCCGTTGCCGAAACGCCTGATGCCAGGCGATCGGCCAGCAGGGCTGGCGTCATGCCGTCAGGGAGTCGGGCAAGCACTTCGCTGACGTTTCGAACCGTCGGATTGCTCTGCATCCGCGGATCCGGCACAAGCGGCGAGAGGAACGTCACGTCCGCGCGCGACGAAGGAAATGAAAACTCATGGGGCATCACACCCACCACCCGCACACCGGATCCGCTGACGGCATCAG
Source organism: uncultured Solibacteraceae bacterium (assembly GCA_964489685.1). Lineage (GTDB taxonomy): Bacteria > Acidobacteriota > Vicinamibacteria > Vicinamibacterales > SCN-69-37 > SYFT01. The sequence continues at coordinate 482 of CAZAZR010000076.1, forward strand.
TGATGATCTGATGCCCAAGGACGTTGCTCGCGCCATGGAAGCGCGACACCCAGGCATCGTAGGTCATGATCACTGGTCGGACGGTCGCCGGCGCCTGAAAGTCCTCCGGCGTGAACCCGCCCAACAGCGGGGACACCCCGATCACGCCGAAGAAGTTCGCCTGGATGAGCGCGACTCCAGCCGTGGACTGATTCACACCGGTGCCCAGACCCGACCACGGCTGCGCCCTGAACCCGGTGAGGGGCACTTCCGGCACCGCAGCCTGCCAATTCACGACGTCCACCAGACTGGCGCTATAGACCTCCGCAACGCCGTCACGCGCCGCTGGCCCGGGCACGCTGGAGAAGTCGGGTTCGACGGCGACGAGCGAGTCGGCGCGCGGATACGGCAACGGCTTGAACAGGACGCCATCCACAAACGCGAACGTGGCGGTCGCCAGAGCCACCGTCACCGCGGTAACACCCGCCACGGCGGCGGCGTACCACGGCGCGGCCTTCACTGACCTGAGGGTAAATCGGAAATCGCTGCCCATCCCTGAACCTCCCCGTCTGTGCGCGTGACGCAGGTGAAATGACCGACGTTGTACGTCCAGCCGCGCCCCCAACGCGGCAAGCACCGATTGAGCGAGCAGCACGCAAGCCCAGCGAACCCGGGCGAGACCTCCTGCCGGAGATTCCTCCCTCCACACATGTTCGAACAGACGCACCTGCTCGTCCGCGTACTTCCATCGATGCGACTCAGGCATCAGGCGTGTGGTCCACCCATAAAGAGTGATCAATCGACGAGACGGCGCGGCAGCCATGGCGAATTTCTACACGGACCGCGCGCGTTTGACGGTCTTCGCCCGGGCGACCGCCACCAGGTCGGCCATTCGATTGGTCTCGGCGGTGAGCAGACGTTTGCCGAGCGGAGTGAGCCGGTAGTACCGGCGCCGTTCGTCGTCTTCATCCGCCTTCGGACGGCCCGGCGCCTCCTCGATGAGGCCGTCGTCTGACAGTCTCGCGATGAGGCGATAGAGAGACCCGGGGTCGAGTGTCAGTGCGCCGTCGGATCGCTCGATGACATCAGCGCGAATGCGATAGCCATGGGCGTCGCCATCGACGAGCGCGAGGAGCACATGAAAGACGGCCGGCGCCAGCGGCAGCGCGGCGGTGGACTGTCTGATCGGCGGCATGCGCTTACTATATGCATTATGCCTAGAGGCAGTCAAGGCGCGGACGCAGGTTGCGGGGTCCAGGGGTCCCAAGGTCCCGGGGTTCTGGGTGGGGCCTTCGGCCCGGCTTCAGTTCTTGAGCGCGGCGATGATCGCCGGCACCACTTCGAAGAGGTCGCCGACGATACCGTAGTCGGCGATTTCGAAGATGGGCGCCTCGGCGTCTTTGTTGATGGCCACGATGGTGCGTGAGCCTTTCATGCCAACCACGTGCTGGATCGCGCCCGAGATGCCGAGCGCGAGATACAGCTTCGGCGCGACGGTCTGGCCGGAACTCCCGACCTGCCGTTCCATCGGCAGCCAGCCCGCGTCACAAATCGGGCGCGAGGCCGACAGTTCGGCACCCAGCGCCTCGGCAAGCTGCTTCGCCAATTCGATGTGTTCGGGTCCCTTGATGCCGCGGCCGACAGAGACGATGCGCGCGGCTTGTGTCAGATCCACCGCCTGCTTGGCTTCGCGGAATGGCGCTTCGGGCTTCTGACGAATCTCCGACGGATCCACGGTGGCCGCCACCTGGCGCACCGGCGCAGCCGCGGAGCCCTTTGCGACCGCGTCCACGCGGAACGCACCGATTTGGAACGTCACGATGTGCGGCGCATCTCCGACCAGCTGCACATCCGCACTGACTTTGCCCTGGAACATGAGGCGCACGTAGGTGTGACCGCCATCGGTGGCGGGTTTCAGGCCCACACAATCGGCTGCCAGTGGCGCATTCAGGCGCGCGGCGAGCTTGGGCGCAAAGTCGCGCGTCTGGTACGTGTGCGACAGCACCACATGCGTTGGCGCTTCAGCGGCAATGAGCGCTGCCAGCGCCGCGACGAAACCATCAGGGGTGTAGGTGCCCAGCGCCTCATGTTCAAGCGCGATGACACCAGTGACATCGGCCGACGCCAGTTCCGCAGCCGCCGCGGCCACCGACGCGCCCGGCAACACGATCGTCACTGGGCCACCGAGTTGCTGCGCGGCCACCACGGCCTCCCATGATGCGCGGTTGAGGGCGCCGTCTTTCTGTTCCGCGATGACGAGAATCATGACTGTCCTTTAGAACACGCGGGCATCATCGCGAAGCACCCGGACAAGTTCGGCCGCGGCTTCTGCCGGCGAGCCCTCGATCAGGCGGGTCGCCTTGGTCTTTTCGGGCACGTAGATCGAGACGATGTGCTGGCGGGTGGGCGGTGCGGCCGGCGCAGGCATGGTCTTCAATTCCTTCTTTTTCGCCGCCATGATGCCCTTGAGGGTGGCGTACCGAAGCTGGTTGATCCCGCTCTGAATCGTCAACACCGCCGGCAGTGGCATCTCGACCCACTGGAACCAGCCGCCTTCGAGCTCGCGTTTGACACGCAGGGTGGTGCCGACCACCTGCACTTCCATGATGATGGTGGAGTGCGACATCCCAAGGCGCTCGGCCATGATGACGCCCACCTGCGCGAAGCCCTGGTCGTCGGACTGCAGACCGGTGAGGATCAGGTCGCACTGTTCGGTTCTGGCTGCTTCGGCTAGCGCCTCCGCAGCGGTGAAAGCATCGGCGGTTGCCAGGTGGTCGCCCTCAACGTGAATCGCGCGGTCGGCGCCACGGGCCAGCGCCTCGCGGATGACCTGTGTCACGCGCGCGGGACCGGCCGAAATCACCACCACTTCTCCGCCGTGTTTTTCCTTGAGGCGCAGAGCCTCCTCCAGGGCATACGCGTCGGGCTCGTTGAGCTCCCACGCCGCGTCCTGGTCACGCACCCACGTTCTTTGATCGTTGATCCGGACCTGCCACTCCCGCGAGACCACTTGTTTGATACAGACGGCGATTTTCATAGGGGTCAGTCGCCTTCGTACCGCTTCAGCAGGAGCGTGCCATTGGTGCCGCCGAACCCGAATGAATTCGACAATGCGTAGTTGATGGTCATCGGGCGCGCCGTGAACGGCACGTAGTCAAGGTCACAGGCCGGGTCCGGCGCATCGAGATTGACCGTCGGCGGCGCAATCTGGTGCCTGATCGCCAGGGCCGTGATGCCGGCCTCCAGTCCGCCGGCCGCGCCGAGCAGATGGCCGGTCATGGACTTGGTGGACGAAATGGCCAGCTTGTAGGCGTGTTCGCCAAACGTCCGCTTCACGGCGAGTGTCTCGGTGGGATCGTTGATGGGCGTGGACGTGCCGTGGGCGTTGATGTAATCCACCTGTTCCGGACGGATGCCGGCTTTGCGGATGGCCATCTTCATCGAGCGCACCGCCCCATCAGCGTCGGGCGGCTGGCCGGTGAGGTGATAGGCGTCCGACGACAGGCCGTATCCGGCCAGCTCGCAATAGATGTTCGCGCCGCGCCGCTTCGCGCCCTCGAGTTCCTCGAGGATGACGATGCCCGCGCCTTCGCCGATGATGAAGCCGTCGCGGTCCTTGTCAAACGGCCGGCACGCCTTGTCCGGCTCGTCATTGCGGGTCGAGAGTGCCCGCATCGAGGCAAAGCCGGCCACGCTCAGAGGCGTGATCGCGGCCTCGGAGCCACCCGCGATCATGATGTCCGCGTCGCCCCGCCGGATGATCTCGAACGACTCGCCAATCGAGTGCGCAGAGGCCGTGCAGGCCGTGCACGTGGCAAGGTTCGGACCCTTGGCTCCGAATCGAATCGAGACGTGCCCCGCCGCAAGGTTGATGATGGACGCCGGGATGAAAAAGGGCGAAACCCGGCGCGGGCCGCCCTTGACCAGTTCAAGATGCTCGGATTGGATGGTGCTGAAGCCGCCGATGCCCGACGCGATGAACACACCGGTCTGGTCGGCGATCTCCGGCGTCACCTGCAACTTCGCATCGTCGATCGCAAACTGGGAGGCCGCGATGGCGAACTGGATGAAGACGTCGATCTTCTTGACGTCTTTTTTCTCGACGAAATTCAGCGGGTCGAACCCTTTGACCTCGCCCCCGATGCGCACGGAATACCCCGTGGCATCAAAGCGCGTGATCGGTCCAATCCCGCCCCGGCCGGCGCAGATGGCCTCCCAGTTCGCGTCGTTCCCGATTCCCACGGAAGAAACCAGGCCGACACCGGTGATGACTACTCGTCTCGTCACGTTTCCTCCCACGGGCGACGTGCCGATGGCTACTTCTTCTTCGTGTGCGTTTCGATGTAGCTGACGGCGTCCTTGACGCGCGTGATCTTCTCGGCGTCCTCGTCGGGAATTTCGATGCTGAATTCCTCTTCGAAGGCCATGACCAGTTCGACGGTGTCGAGGGAATCAGCCCCGAGGTCGTCCACAAAGGACGCATCGGACGTCACTTCGTCCTCATCCACGCCCAGCTGTTCCACAATAATTTTCTTTACCTGATCTGCAACGGCCATTCATCCTCCTCGTGTCGCGACGCACATGCGCCCGACGCCATCTTACATGCGCATCCCGCCATTAACGGCGAGTACGTGCCCCGTAATATATGCTGCCTCGTCCGATGCCAGAAAACGGACCGCAGCCGCCACGTCCTCTGGTGTGCCCAGGCGCTGGAGCGGGATTTTTTTTGCCCACTCCTCATGCGCGCCCTCTGAAATCGCTTTCGTCATGTCGGTCTCGATCATGCCCGGCGCCACGGCGTTGACCGTGATCCCCCGCGAGGCCACTTCCTGCGCGAGGGCCTTCGTAAACCCAATCAACCCGGCCTTGGAGGCCGCATAGTTCGCCTGGCCCGCGTTGCCCGCCTCGCCCACCACCGACGTGATGCTGATGATGCGGCCGTGCCGGGCCTTCACCATGGACTTGAGGACAGCCTGCACGCAGGTGAATGCGCCCGTCAGGTTCGCGGCAAGCACCGCGTCCCAGTCCTCGCGTTTCATGCGCAACAACAACTGATCGCGGGTGACGCCGGCATTGTTGACGAGGATGTCGATGCGCCCATGCCGCCCAAGCACGTCTTTGGTGATGAGTTCCACGCTTGCGGGGTCGGTCACATCAAGCGACGCCAGCTCGGCCGTGCCGCCGGCCGCCACGATGGCGTCCACGGTGGATTGCGCGTTGGTACCACGCGCGGCCGCAATGACCATGGCGCCGCCCGAGGCCAGCGACATCGCAATGGCCCGCCCGATTCCGCGTGACGCCCCAGTTACCAGGGCCACACGGCCCGTCAACATCAACATGACAGCATCGTCTACTTCACCACACGTTCGCAGGGTCGCGCAACGCATCACCCAGCCGTGACACGAGCTGGCCCTCGGCCAGACGCGCGGCAGTGGCAATGCCGCTGCGCACCGCACGGGCCTTTGAACGCCCATGTCCGACCAGCGCCAGTCCTTTGAGCCCCAGCAATGGCGCCCCCCCGTACTCTGCCGCGTCGGCACGATCGCGAACGCGCATGAACGCCGCCTTCGCGAGCCGACCACCCAGGCGCGCCGTCAGGGACTTGGCCAGTTCCTTCTTCAGCGGCACTTCCATGGCGTCCACGAGGCCCTCACCCACCTTCAGCGCCACGTTGCCGGTGAATCCGTCACAGACGATGACGTCTGCGCGCCCGCTGAAAAAGTCACGGGCTTCGAGGTTCCCCACGAAGTTCAGACCCGACGCGGACAGCAACCTGTGCGCCTCTCGCACCAGTTCGGTCCCCTTGCCGGCCTCCTCACCCACCGACAGCAACCCGACCCTGGGCCGGTCGATGCCGAGCGCAATCTTCGCGTAGGCCGCGCCCATCACCCCAAACGAGCGCAGGTGCACGGGGCGGCAGTCGAGCGTGGCCCCGGTATCGAGCAACACCGCCGACCCGTCCAGCGTCGGCACCAGCACGGCAATGGCGGGCCGCTCGGCGCCCTCCAGCATCCCGAACGCGGCGTGGGCGGCCAGCACGGTCGCCCCCGTATGCCCTAGGCTGTAGAAGCCGTCAGCCTCGCCGCGCGCCACCATCTCGGCCGCCATCTTGACCGAGGCCCTGGGCATCCGCCTGAGCGCCTCACGCGGCGCAGCGTCCATCGAGATGAACTCCGGGGTGTCGACGATTGACAGGGACTCGGTCAGACGACCACCAGCCACGCGATGGGCCTCGGCCGTGAGCTGGTCGGCGGGGCCCACCAGAATCACCGACACATCCAGCTCACGCACCGCCGCAACGGCTCCGGCGATGACCTCACGTGGGGCGAAATCGCCCCCCATGGCATCCACCGCGATTCTCGGACCGGGCACGCGACTGGGCCTCGGCGGGCTCCTGCCGACTAATCTTCCTTGACCGCGCGGACCTGGCGGCCGTTGTAGAAGCCGCAGTTTTTGCACACCTGGTGCGGCAGTTTCATTTCCTGGCACTGCGGACAGCGCGCGGACTGCACCTTGACCAACGCGTCATGCGTACGGCGCTTGGATGTGCGTGATTTGGAATGGCGTCGTTTTGGATTCGGCACGGTCTCTACCCCTCAGGTCTTCTCGTTACGGCTTTTCCACTCGGCGAGCGCAGCCATGCGTGGATCTTCCCACTGCTGCTGGCAGTGGCAGGTCTCGCGATTCCGATTCGCGCCGCACACCGGACACAGCCCCTTGCACTGCTCCTGGCACAAGGGCTTCATCGGCAACGCGAGATACAACTGCTCGCGAATCACCTCGCCGAGATCAATCTTCTCGTCGTGGTATTCCGCCAGCCCGACCACATGCCCTTCAGCGTCGGGCACCACTTCCTCGTCTTCGTCCCCGGCCACGGCACCGGCGGTCAACAGGCCCGCTTTCGCGGCCGTCTCAGCCGTCACCTTCGCAAAATCCGCCGGAGGCACAAACCGCGTTTCGACGTCTGCGTTGACCGGCACCACATAGGGCTCCAGGCACCGACCGCACGTCACCTCCATCGCCGACGTCACCCGCGAGTGCAGGACGACGTGTGTCCCCTTCTCGCGCCGGACCGTCCCCGTCAACTCGGTGGGTCCGACCACCTGGAAATCGTCCCTCAAATCGGCGAACGCCTCGGGCTCAAGACGCCGGTTGACGTCCACGACCCCTGTCCGCACCCGGCTGATATCGAGCAGCATGACTTCCCTCTACCGACGCAGACCGGTAGTGCAAACGGTAATTGTAGCATGCAGTTCCGGCCAACCCCGCACCAGGGGCCCCGCATGCGTCAGACGCTCCACGACCGCGGCACGAACAGGTCCTCGAAGAGCGCCACGGCGTACCGATCGGTCATACCGGCGAGAAAATCGCGGGCGGCGGCGTCCAGGCCTTCCGAATCGATCGTGGCCTTGTCGAGAAACTGTTCAGGCCTCTGCCGGAGCCTGTCCCACAAGCCACCAAGCAGTCCGGCCGCCTTGTCGAATTCGGCGGTGGCGCGAGGATTCTCGTAGACCGCACGGAACAGGAACTCGCGCAGTTCGAGTGTGGCCTGCAGCACCAGGTCGCTCATGCGAATTTCCGTGAGCGCGCCACCAAGCGTCTCGGTCACCACATCGGTCACCATGGCGTTGATGCGCTGCGACGAACTGCTGCCCAGCACGGCCACCGCCGACTGCGGCAGATCGCGCGTGTCAAGTACACCCGCGCGCACGGCGTCGTCAATGTCGTGATTCACGTAGGCGATGATGTCGGCCACGCGCGCGATCTGTCCTTCGATGGTGCTGGCGCGATGCTCGGGCGGCGCGCCGACCGGCAACCCGTGTTTGCCTTTCGAGTGACGGGCGATGCCGTCGCGCACTTCCCACGACAGATTGAGCCCCTGCCGGTCGTTCTCGAGCACGTCAACAATCCGCAGGCTCTGCTCGTGATGACTGAAGCCGCCCGGCACGAGTTTGTCAATCACGCGTTCGCCGGCGTGGCCGAACGGCGGATGGCCGAGATCGTGCCCCAAGGCGATGGCTTCGGTCAGCTCTTCATTCAGGCGAAGGACCTTGGCGATGCTGCGCGCGATCTGCGACACCTCGAGCGTGTGTGTCAGACGGGTGCGGTAGTGGTCGCCCTCGGGGGCGAAGAAGACCTGCGTCTTGTGTTTGAGACGCCGGAACGCTTTTGAGTGAATCACTCGGTCGCGGTCGCGCTGGAAGGTGGGCCGAATGGGATCGGGCGTCTCAGGACGAAGCCGGCCCTTGCTGGCGCGGCTCCGCGCGGCTTGCGGCGCCAGCGTTTCATCCTCCAGAGCTTCCAGTTGTTCACGAATGGTGGACATGGGAAAAGACATCTTACCGAGACTGCCGCCGCATTTCTCCAAGAAAACTTGTGCCAGACGCCATCGGCACCAGCCCGAATATTTCTGCCAGCGTCTGACCGACGTCGGCAAACGTCGCGCGCGTCCCAAGGTCGACGCCGGCCTTGACGTGAGCCCCAGCGACAAGGAGCGGCACATGCTCGCGCGCGTGGTCCGTGGACGGCGTGGCCGGGTCGTTGCCGTGATCGGCGGTCACGATGAGGAGGTCGGTGTCGGCGAGCTGCGGCAGAAGCTGCGCCAGCCGCGCGTCGAAACGCTCGAGGTTGTCGGCATACCCGCGCACATCGTTGCGGTGACCATATTTCGTGTCGAAGTCCACGAGATTGACGAAGATCAGACCCCGATGATCGGTGGCTGCCATCTCCTGCATCACCACGTCCATGCCGTGGTCGTCTGAGTGTGTATGGACGGCACGCGTGATGCCACGCCCGGCGAACAGGTCCTCAATCTTGCCTATGCCAATGACGGGCTGGCCTGCTGCGACGAGGCGATCCAGCAGCGTCTCTCCGAACGGGTCCAGCGCGTAGTCGCGCCGATTCGACGTGCGCACGAAGCTGCCAGGCTCGCCGTCGAACGGCCGCGCAATCACGCGGCCCACGCCCATGCCGCGCCCCACCAGATCAAACGCCTCATCGCAGTAGCGGTACAACTCGTCAATCGGCACGATGCGCTCGTGCGCGGCAATCTGGAACACGCTGTCGGCGGACGTATACACAATCGGCGCGCCGGTGCGCATGTGCTCGGGCCCCAATTCGTCAATGATCTGCGTGCCCGAGGCCACCACATTGCCGATGGAGGTCTGGCCGATCCGACGCTCGAACTCGGCGATGGTCTCCTTCGAGAACCCATGGGGAAACGTCGGAAACGGCCGGTCAAGCACGATGCCCATGAGCTCCCAGTGCCCCGTCACCGAGTCTTTCCCTGGCGACGCTTCGGCCATCCGCCCGGCTGCGCCGATGGGCGCCCGCGCGCTGCCGCCAATGCGAGCGACATGCCCCAGCCCAAGTGACCGCAACGTCGGCACGCGCAGCGGCACAGCGTCTGCGATATGGCCCAGGGTATCGCTGCCCTGATCCCCGTACTGATCCGCGTCGGGTAGTTCACCACACCCGACCGAGTCCATGACGATGAGGATGACGCGAGTGATCATGTGAGGAAGGTCCGGACCAGTGCCAACGCGGCGGCCTGCACCGTCGGGTCGGTGCCCGGACCTGGCAACCATCGTACGCCAGGTTCCTTCCTGAACCACATCAACTGCCGGCGGGCGTACTGCAGGTTCTCGCGCACGATGAGCGCCCGCGTGGCCGCGTCGTCACGCACCCCCTGCCGCATCTCGATGATCTGGCGATAGACCAGACCGCTGAACGCGTGAGCGGACTCAGGCACTCCAGACTCGATGAGGCGCTCGACCTCTCCCACGACGCCTCGGGCGAACTGCACCTCGACGCGTCTGCTGACGCGCACTTCCAGGTCCGGCTGCGGATCGACCACGCCAAGCGTCAGGACGTCAAAGCCGGGCAGCGCAGACCGCGTCTCGGCAAAATGAGCGGTCAGGGGCCGGCCCGTGAGCAGATAGACCTCGAGCGCGCGAATGAGGCGCATCTGGTCGCGCGGCTGTATCCGCCGTGCCGATTCCGGGTCGATGCGGCCCAGCCATCGATGGAGCCACTCCACGCCACGGCGTTCGGCCACCCGAGTGAGCCGCCCTCTGAGTTCGTCGTGGCGAGGTGGGCCAGGGAACAAGCCGCGCACCAGCGCGCGGTAGTAGAACCCGGTCCCTCCCACCAGAATGGCCCATCGTCCCCTCGCCCGGATCTCACGAACGGCCGAGGCGGCATCGGTGGCATACCGGGCAGCCGAATACGTCTCGGTCGGGTGCACGACGTCGATCAGGTGATGTGGAATACCGCGCTGTTCCCGGGGCGTCGGCTTGTCGGTGCCGATGTCGATGCCTCGATAGACCGCGGTCGAATCACACGAGACAATCTCGCCGCCGATCGCTTCGGCCAGCGCCACACCCAATGCCGTCTTGCCGGTGGCGGTCGGGCCCACAACCGCGATGAGTTTCATGTGTCAGCGGGTGTTGTAGAAAAACGTCACCGTGAAAAGCACTTTGTCTTCAGGGTACTCGACCGGGAGCGCGACGGTGGGGTTCGAACCGCGCAACGCGTTGACGGCCGACGCGTCGAGCGAGGCGTGGCCCGACGACTGAATCAACGTCACATCGGAGATGGTGCCGTTGCGATGGATCATGAGCGTCACCACCACCTTCCCCTTGAGCACCATGGCCGCCTGCGGGATGAACCAGTTGCCCTTCACCTGGGCGACAAACCGGCGCAACCACCAGCCGAAGTCGACGCCCTTGGAGTCGAAGCTGATTTGCGCGTCCTGCTGTGTCTGCCCGCCGTTTTCATTCGCGAAAGTGTCGTTGCGCAGATACTTCTGCAGATTGCGCAGGGAGTTTGCCAGGCCCTCGCCCGGTGTCCGCGCCGGTGTCTCGGTCGTCGACGGCAGTACCACGGGCGCATCGGGCGGCGGCGGCGCGGTGGCCTCGGTTCCGCTCGCGCCCTTGGGCGGCTCCACCGGCGGCGCGCCTTCGACCTTGTCGGGCGTATTGCCCCGCGAGAACGGCTCGGGGTTCGCGGGCACAGGCGCCCGCTCGCGCGTCGCCGCCTGACGATCGATATCTGATGCTTCGGCCGTCACCTTCGGAGGCGCCGGCATGTCTCGAAGCGGCTCCATCATCACAAACGTCACATCATCTTTTGGCGGAAGCGAGGTGAGGTTTGCCAGTTCGTTCGGCGCGAACCACGAGGCGGGCATGACGAGATAGGCAATCACCAGGACGAGGTAGGCCACGGCCGTCAGCAGCAGGCGCTCCAACTGGCTGAAGGCCGCCGGCAGGTGAGGCGTGTCGGGCCGGTGGTCTTCGAAATCCAGATACATCTAGTCGCCCTGCCCCTTCGTTGCTACATAGAGGTAGACGATCCCGAAGGTCAAAGAGACGGTGCGAACTGAGGCAAAGCCGTTGTCTGTGAGCTGCGTGGCAAAGACCTCGGGCGTGGGGAACTGCTCCACTGACGCTGGAAGGTAGGAGTACGCCTCGCCATGTTTCGAGATCAGGCGGCCTACAAATGGCAGGAGATACCGGAGATACCAGAGGTGAAAGGTCTTGACGCCGGGAATCCTTGGCGCGCCGGGCTCAAGCACCGCCAGCCGCCCACCGGGTTTCAACACACGGGCGAACTCGCGCAGCGCGCGATCGCGATCGACCACGTTTCGAATGCCGAATCCCACCATGGCCGCCTCCACACTGGCATCAGGGAGGGGCACACTCGTGGCATCACCCCGCACCAGGTGGATGCGATCGGCGAGCCCGGCCTTGTGAATCTTGGCGACGCCGACGCGGAGCATTTCGCCCGCGAAGTCGATGCCGATCACCTGCCGCGCGCGGCCGGCCGTCGACGTGACGGCCTCGACCGCGAAATCAGCCGTGCCGGTGCACATGTCGAGCACCCGTTCGGTGCCCGTGAGACGGAGCTCGCGCACCCCGCGTGCGCGCCAGCCCCTGTCCATGCCAAGACTGATCAGCCGATTGAGCGTGTCGTAGCGGATGGCGATTCGGTCGAACATCCCGGCAATGCGCGCCGGGTCACGCGATGTGGAAACCACTATTCGCCCTTCCATGGGGCAAACAGGTGTTGGTCGAAGCCCAAGCCGTTGAGAATCTTGCCCGCGATGAAATCCGCCAGGTCGTCGATGGTCTGCGGCTTCTGGTAAAACGCCGGCATCGCCGGCAGGATCATCGCACCCGCTTCGGCGGCTGCCACCTGATGGCGCAACGCCGGCAGGCTCATGGGCGTTTCTCGCGGCACCAGGATGAGCTTGCGCTGCTCCTTGAGCATGACGTCGGCCGCGCGCTCAATCAGGCTTCGCGAGAGTCCCAGCGCCACGCCGGCCAGTGTCTTCATCGAACACGGCACGATGACCATGCCGCTGCAGCGATGGCTGCCGCTTGCGAGCGTTGCGCCCAGGTCCTTGTTGCTGTGCACCACAAACGTGCCCTGCTGCACGGCGGGCCCGTACTTGCGCTCGAGCAGATCCTGCAGGCGATCGACTTTCGCATCGCTCCCGAGTTCGTCCATCAGCAGACGCTTGCCGTAGTCAGAAAAGACGATCTCGAGGTGGCAACCGGCTTCAAGCAATGCCGCGATTGTGCGCACGGCATAGATGGCGCCGCTGGCGCCGGTGACTCCAACGGCGATGTGAGGGCGAGTGGTGACAGGCTGGGTGGTCATAGGAACACATCCGCGGCCGTCGTGGCCAGGTACAACAGCCCCACCCAGCCATTGAGGTCAAAGGCCAGCTTGACCTTCGAGAGATCGTCAGTGCGCACAAGCGACTGCTCATAGGCGAGCAGCGCGGCGACGCCCACCACGCCAGCCATATAGACCGTCCCCAAGTTGGCGACGACGCCAAGAACGACGAGCGTAGCGACCGCCACCACATGCATGAATCGGGAGATGGCGAGCGCGCGGGCGATGCCGAATCGTACGGGAATCGAGTGCAGGCCCTCGCGCCGATCGACGTCGACGTCCTGGCAGGCGTAGAGCACGTCAAAGCCGCCCACCCACGCGCCAATGGCCAGCCCCAGCAGCCAGGGCTCCCAGCCCTCTCTGCCCCCGGCCGCAAGCCATCCACCGACCGGAGCCACGGCCATGGCCAGGCCGAGAAATAACTGCGCGTAGGAGGTAAATCGCTTCGCGAACGAATACCAGAAGACAATGGCGAGCGCGACGGGCGACAGCGCGAAGCAGATCCAGCCCAGATGCGACGTCGCATACACGAACGCCACAGACGAGGCAACGACGAAAGTGATGGCCTCGCGGCGACTCATGCGGCCCTGCGGCAGTTCGCGCATCGCGGTGCGGGGATTGCGCGCGTCGAAGGCGACGTCCGCAAGCCGGTTGAATCCCATGGCGGCGCTGCGCGCGGTCACCATGCACACGACAATCCAGAAGCCGCGAGCCCAGCTCCAGGGCTCGACCTCGGTGGCTAACAGCGCCCCAACCAGCGCAAACGGCAATGCAAACACCGAGTGGCTGATGCGGACAAACGAAGCGTAGGTACGGAGGCGGTCAAACATTTAGTGGGAAGGAACGTTCAGCCGTGTGACGTCAGCGGCCGACACTCCACTCACCAAGTATTCTTCCACATCCTCAGAACGGGCCCCGAGGCCGGCAGGTAGTGCGACCGACACCAGCTTGGCCTCGCGGCCAGGGCTGAGGGTGCCGTAGTGCTGGCCAAATCCCAGGGCCTCGGCGCCCACGCGGGTCGCGCTGTCGAGCAGACGCGCGGCATCCACCTCTGGCGCCAGCCGGCGAATCGCCGCCAATTCTTCAAACAGATTGAGGGAGTTGGTGGACGCGAGGCTGTCGGTGCCGATCGCCACAGGCACGCCGGCCCCATAGAACCGGGCGATTGGCGGCACGCCGCCTCCGACCCAGGTGTTGCTGCGGGGACAGGTGACAATCACGGCTTCCGCGTCGCGCGCCTCTTCAAGCTCGCGCACGGTGAGGTGAACGCCATGGACCAGCAGGGTGCCGGGCTTGAGGTAACCGAGGCGCCTGAGGTATTCCAGGGGACCGCAGCGGGGCACCTGCCAGGCGCCGGTCCACACACCCAGCGTTTCCAGGAGGTCGCGCATCGGCCCCCCCCCGGAGTGGAGGAACTCCACTTCTTCGGCAGACTCGGCGAGGTGCACCGACAGGGGCGCCGGCCCCCGGTGCTGGGCGGCAATCTCGGCAAAGAGCCCGGGCGACGTCGAGTAGGGTGCATGCCCCACGACCGCAGAAA
>CAZAZR010000076.1:14691-20385 GCA_964489685.1 uncultured Solibacteraceae bacterium
CAGAAAAGACGTCGGGCGTCTTTTTTGATGACAAAGACATCCGACGTCTTTTTTGGGCGTCACGCACCATCTCGGCCGCGTCCACGGGGTTGAACCCGAGGATCTCGTGGAAGACGACACTGGCCATCTGGCGCTCCGCGAAGACGGGCACCGAGACCAGCGAATTCGAGGTGTCGCCCACCAGAGCCGTTCCCGTCTCTACCATCTGGCCGAGCGCCCGAATCATGGCGGTGGCCACCGCCTCGTCTCCGCCTGGATGCCCCGCGCGGCGCACGCGCAGGAGCGTCCGAATCCATTCGTCCATCGCGGCGGCGGGTGGCACCATCCCGGCCATCCAGCTCAATTCAAGGTGGGTGTGCGCGTTGACGAGCCCCGGCAGCACCGCCACATCCCCCAGGTCCTCTGCGGGCCCCGGGGGACGGCCTGTGCCGACCTCGCTCACGCGCCCATCCACTACAGAGACCCAGCCGTCACGAATTGGCGGGCTGCTGATAGGCAGAACCCAGCGGGCGAGGAAGACAGGCATCGCCCCTATTGCCTCATTGGCCGATTGCCTCATTCCTCATCCGTTTGCCCGCCGCCGAACGAGCCTCGTAGTCGCGCAGGTCGGCCGCTTCGCCTCCTCGGCCGTCTTCGCGAGCCACCGCAAGCGCCGTCATCCGCGGCACGTCGCGCTGGCGAAACACGGGGTCTCCCAGGACGTCGTAGTGCATGTTCCGCCGTTTGGCGGCGAAGCCCGCGCTCTCAATGTTGCGCACCACTTCGAACTCATCCATGCAGTACTCGGCGCCAGCCGCGCGCACGACGTTCTCTTCGATCATCACCGAGCCCATGTCATTGGCCCCGTACGCCAGACTCAACTGGCCCACCTTGCCGCCCTGCGTGACCCAGGACGACTGGAGGTTGTCGAAATTGTCGAGCACCAGGCGCGACAGCGCGAGCGTACGCAAATACTCGATGCCGGTCGCCTCGGTCCCGCCGAGTTCGGTGTGTTCGGGTTGATAACTCCAGGCGATAAACGCGGTGAAGCCACCCGTCTCATCCTGGAGGTCTCTCAGCCTGAACAGATGCTCGAGTCGTTCCTCAACGGTTTCCACCGTGCCGTACATCATCGTGGCCGTCGTGCGAAGCCCCGCGTGATGCGCCTCGCGCATGACGCCCAGCCATTCATCGGCGGTGGCCTTGGTATAGCAGTTGAGCAATTTGCGAACGCGGTCCACCAGGATCTCGGCGCCGCCACCAGGGACGCTGTCGAGACCCGCCGCGATCAACCGATCGATCACCGCCGCAGTAGGCAAACCCGAGAGCCGCGAGATGTGGATCACTTCCGGCGGCGACAACGCGTGCAGCCGGAACTCCGGGAACCGGCTCTTCACCTGCCCGAACAGGTCTTCGTACCATTCAAGCGGGACGTCGGGATTGTGGCCACCCTGCAACAACAGCTGGCCCCCACCAAGCGCGATGGTCTCTTCGATCTTCCGGAAGATCTCGTCGAAGCCCAGCGTGTACCCTTCCGACGACCCCACCGGCCGGTAAAACGCGCAGAACTTGCAGCGCGCCACACACACATTGGTGTAATTGACGTTGCGGTCGATGATGTAGGTGACCTGTCTTTCGGGATGCCGGCGCGCGCGCGCCTGATCGGCCAGCCGGCCCAGCACGGATGTGGGCGCGTGCAGGTAGAACTCCAGCGCCTCTTCGCGGGTCAGCCGCCCACCCGCACTCAATTTGTCAGCGATGGCCACCACAGTCATACACACGCCTTCTCAAATGCTACTTCAACCCCGACGTACGGGCTTCGTCACACGCCAGCCGATGCCGAACGCCGAGACCATCAGGGCTGCGGACAGCAGAAACGGGGCTCCCGGCAGGTGCCATCCCGCATACGGGCCGATGAACGCCGCAAACGTCAACGTGAACAGGCCCGGCCCGATGATGCCGGTCAGGCCCATGAAGCTGCTGTTGATACCCTGAAGCTGTCCCTGTTCCGACGGTTGCACATGACGCGTCATCAGGCCTTGTGCCGACGGACCGTACAGGCCCATCAACCCGAAGATCGGAATGCCGAGCCAGAACCCGGTGCCGGTCTCGGCCAGCGCATACACGACAAAGCCCACGGCGCCCGACGCCAGTCCTGTCAACATCATCGCCCGCTCGCCGAATCTGGCCACCAGCGGCCTGACCAGCCCGCCCTGAACGATCACACTGACCACGCCGACGACCGCCAACGTCAACCCGGTGGCGCGTGCGTCCCACCCATACCGATACGCGCCGTACAACACGAACACGCTGGGCAGCACATGGTGCGCCAGGTGGTAAAACACTGTGACCGTCGCAATGCCGAACAACGCCTTGTGCGACCTGAGCAACCGCAACGATCCGAGCGGATTGACGCGGGCCCACGAAAACGCCTTGCGCGCTTCACGCGGCAACGACTCCGGCAGCACGAAGTAGCCGTACGCGGCATTGGCCAGCGCGAGCCCCGCCGCCACCCAGAACGGCAGCCTCGGATTGACGGCGCCAAGCATGCCACCCATCGCGGGCCCGAGGACAAACCCCAATCCGAAGGCGGCCCCAATCATGCCGAAACCGGCAGCCCGTTTTTCCACTGGCGTGACGTCGGCAATATAGGCGCCGGCCGTTGAGAAACTCGCCGCGGTGATCCCCGAGATGACACGCCCGACAAACAGCCACGCCAGGCTCGGCGCGAGTGCCATCAGGATGTAGTCGAGTCCCAGACCGGCGCATGAGATGAGAATCACGGGCCTGCGGCCCCAGCGATCGGACAAGGCCCCGAGGATGGGCGCGAACACGAACTGCATCAACGCCCACGCCGTTCCGAACACACCGAACATCGTCGCCGCGCGTGAGGTGTCGCCGCCAAGGAACTGCTCGACGAGCAGCGGCAACACGGGAATCACGACCCCGAGCGCCAGGACGTCGAGGACCACGGTGATGAAAATGAAAATGATGGCGGGTCGCCGAAGGCCGTCGGCAACCATTACCGAACCATCGCCGCGGGCGCGAAAAACCGCGGCTCAACCGCCGACGAAATCACGCCCACGGCCGCAGCCTCACGGTAGTACACCCGAAGTCCCTGGAGCATTCGGTCTGTCAGGTCGAAGAGGATGTGCTCACGCAGATAGTGTCGCGCGATTTCCTGATCCTGCGGCCGGTCGGCCATATAGGCATCAGCCAACGTGTCGGAAACCCGCACACCGGCCTCTTTGGCCGCCTGCATGCGAGTGACCGCCTGCGGAGAGAGACCGTCGGGCCGCCCGGCCCAGAACGCCCAGACAAACGGCAAGCCGGTCATGTCGGCCCACGCCTGGCCCAGATCGATCTTCTCCGCGCCAAGCGCTCGATGGTCCACGAACAGCGCGGGGTCGCCAATCAGCAACGCCGCGTCGTGGCCGGCCAGCATCGACGAGAGATCCGGCGCATGGCACACAAACGTCGGCGAAATGTCGAACCGCCGGGCGCACAGGATGCGCGTGAGCGCCACCGACGTCCGGGAACTGGTGTCGAGCGCGATGGTATGGATTTCGGGCAGTGGCTTCTTCGTGAACAGGGCCACGGACGCGACCGGCCCGTCCGACGCAATCGACACACCGGGCACCACCAGGTCGGCGGGCCGGTCGGCGTACGCGATCGTGGGAATCAACCCGAGATCAATTTCGCCGGCCTCGAGCAACGAGGCGCACACGGCAGGGGGATCGAACCGCAGCGAAAACAGGGGATCGGAGTCATCGCCGAGCCCATGCACCAGCGGCCGGCAATTGAGGTAGTTGACCGACCCAAGACGAATCTTCGACACTCACGACACCCGTTCGAATCGACTGTTCCTGGCCGACGGAGTGGCGAAGGCTGCCGTGATCTGCCGCACGATATCGGTGCGGGGACTTCTGCGATGCCCCAGGCCCAGCGGATCGGTTGCGGGCACATTGTCGATGTCGTTGGCGCCATAGGCGATCGCGACCTGCGCGAGTTTGGGTCCATACCTGACCCAATCCACCTGAATGGTGGGCACCTCGGCGCACACCAGCCGCGCCACCGCAATCGTCCGCACGTCGTCGTAACCCGTGGACGGCGTGTCCGCCTCGTCAAACCGCGGCAGGGGCGAAAACGCAAGCACTCCCCCAACCTCGCGTTGGAGAGCGGCGACACACTCAATGCACACCAGGCGCGTCGCGAGCGTACTCGCACGGTCCACGGTCGCACGTGAGACCTCCAGGCCACCGTGCCGAAGTGCCCGCACCAGTTCGGCCGGCTCTTCGCATCGATCGACCGGAAGGAACGCGACCGCCGTCAGGCCGGCTTCATGCAACTCACGGGCGGCCTCGGCCAACGCCAGATGGTCACCACCGACGAGATCCAGGAGGTCTGCCACCGAAAATCCGGTGACCGGAACGTCGCCTGAAGCGGCCACAACTGCGCGCACGAGGTCGCATGCCGCCGCGACAGATGCCGGCTGCGCAGTGATGCGCACCTCGCGGGCGTCCCCCAGCGTCGCTGGCGCCGTCTCGCCATCCAACTCAAGCACGTGGCCATACGTGACGACCTCGCCGTGGTGTGCCCGGCGCGCGAGTTCCCCAAGCGTGCCGACACTGACCAGGTCGGCACACGCCAGGACCCGCTCGGCCTCTTCATGAGAAAACGATTCGCCCGACGAGGCTCTCGATTCCAGGTCCTGCAACATGTTCACAATCCCGGCACCAGTGCGCCGGGCTCCCGTTCGTTCGCCTCTATCGCCGCTGCCACCCGAGTGGCCAGCACCAGCGCGCGATAGCCGTCCTGCCCAGTCACACGAGGCGGCCTGTCATGGCGAATCGCATCCACAAAATCCTGCAATTCTCTCCCGAGCGGCTCGCCCTTTTCCACCGGCACGGCCCCGCCTTCAATGGCCGGTCGTTCACCCGGCCGCGGAACAATACGATACGCCTCAAGTTCCTGCTCCCCGTAGTCCACTGAGACATACAGGTCCCGCTGGAAGAAGCGAACTTTGCGCACGCGGTCGCGACTGATGCGGCTGGCCGTCAGATTTACCGTGCACCCCGACGCAAACTTCAACCGGGCGTTGGCAATATCCACTTTGTGTGACAGCACGGGCACACCAACCGCTTCCACAGCAATCACCTCCGTGTGATCGATGGCCAGCACAATATCGAGATCGTGGATCATGACATCGAAGACAACGTCGATGTCGAGACTGCGATCGGGAAAGCCGCTGAGCCGATGCACCTCAATGAACCGCGGTGCTGAAATCAACGGAATCGCCGCCGCGACTGCGGGATTAAACCGCTCGGTGTGACCGACCGCCAGCCTGCAGCCCACACGGTCTGCCAGCGCGATCAGCGCCTCGGCTTCGGCGAGTGTCGCGGTCATCGGTTTCTCGACGAGCACGTGGACGCCCGCCTCGAGGAAATCACGCGCCACCCGCAGGTGATCAACCGTCGGCACTGCGATGCTGACCGCATCCACCCGGCCGATGAGTTCGCGGTAATCGGCAAACGCCTCAACCCCCTGCGCCGTCGCCGCCGTCGCGGCCCGCTCCGCCGACACGTCGGCCACGCCCATCAGGCGCGCACCCGACGCGGCGGCGAGCAGGCGCGCATGGTGCCGGCCCAGGTGCCCCACGCCGACCACGCCAATCCGAACGTCGCCGTCAATCATGCTCACTTCGCCCCCTCTGGC
>CAZAZR010000077.1:0-8434 GCA_964489685.1 uncultured Solibacteraceae bacterium
CCGGTACGTAGCTCGGCCTGGGTCTCAAGGCCGAGGAGTCTCTCGGGCTTGAGGTTCAGCCCGAGCTTACGTTTCGGATTGGCGGCTATTCCCAGAGTGCGATGACAGGACTTCACCGAGCCGCGCGTTCGTCATATACCTTGCGTAACAAGATATATTGCGATACCATTACCACCCATGGACGCCGACCAGGGCCGTGCCGGGGAGCGCAAGAGCATCGAGCGGGAGCTCAGGCGCGGGACACTGGAACTGATCGTCCTCCATCTGCTGGCTCCCGGCGAAGCCTACGGATACGAAATCGTCTCCACGCTGACCGCGCAGAGCGACGGGGCCCTGACCGTGACCGACGGTACGTTGTATCCCGTGTTGTATCGCCTGGAGCGCGCCGGGTTTGTTCAAGTGCGCTGGGATACGCCCGACCGCGGCGTGCCCCGCAAGTACTACCGGCTCACACCCGTTGGCCGTACCGAACTGGCCCAACTGGCACACGAGTGGACGACCTTCGCCAGCGCGATGGCGAAGCTGCTGCGCAACGAAAGAGGCTGACAGTGACGACGTGTGAGGGCTATGTGGAACAGGTGCTGGATCGGATTCCGCACCACCTGCCCGTCCGGGCGCAGGTGGCACAGGACATCAGGAGTCTGTGTGCCGACCGGCAGGCGGCCGGCCAGAGCGCCGAGGAGGCGATTCGACAGCTTGGAGATCCCACCACGTTGGCGGAGTCGTACCTCTCGGCCATTCCACTGAGGCCGGCGCCGTTCATGACTCGCGTGGCCGCGAAGGCGCTGGACACCATACTCTTCTGCATCGTGCTTGCCGCCCCGACCTTCATCAATCTTCGGCTGATGGGCCTTGGCAACGACCCAAGCCCATGGAACATCGCCGTCTTTATCCTGATTGCGTTCCTCGGCTTGGGCTTCTGGCTCCTGAGTGCGGTGGCCGAGACGCGTTACAGCCGTACGCCTGGCAAGAAACTGATGGGCCTGTACGTGGTGCGCGAGTCGGGCACCCGCATCGGGTTCGGTCAGGCCGTCGTCCGCCAGATGCCGGTGTTCCTGCAGATTGTCTGGATCGATGCGCTATTCGCGCTGTTCACCGAGCGGCACCAGCGCGCGTTCGAACTGCTCTCACGCACACGCACGGTGACGGTTCAGGACGCGTAGGCCGAGCGCGGCCATCTATTTCTTCACTGCCGGGTTCGTCACGGGTGCATTCGGGAGCCGCGACCAGTCTTCGAACGACCCGTCATAGAGCAGCACCGGGAAACCAAGCAGCCGCGCGCCGAAAATCGTGGCCGTCGCCTGCTGTCCGATGTGACAGTAGGCCACCACGGTGTCACCCGGCTTGACGCCTGCGGCGTCAAACAAGGCGCGCAGTTCGGCCACCGACTTGAACTGCGACGCGCCGTTGGTGATCTCACTGAACGGCACGCTCACGGCCCCTTCGATATGGCCTGTCTTATGGGGACGCTCCGCGCTGCCGCCGGTGGCGACGCCGTCGTACAGCGTCTTCGCCCGTGCGTCGACAATTTTGAAGCCGGGCCTGGCGAGATGCTCGCGCACAAAATCACCGTCCACCACCAGCGGCTGGATGTTGAGCGGCTTCAGGCTTCCCTGCGTGGCTGGTGGCGCCACGTCTGACGTTACCCGGCCCGCAGCCACCCACCCGGTCAATCCACCATCGAGCAACGACGCGCGGCCTGCCAGACCGGCGTAGTCCAGCGTGAGCATCACGCGCGTGCTGGACTGAATGGCGTTGCTCGCCGGGTACACGACGATGCGGGAAGCGTCCGAGACGCCAAGTGACTCGAGCTTCGCTTTGAGTTGGTCGGTTGGCAACATCTGGAGCGTGAGCCCTGCGCTCGAGTCCGACACCGACACCTCCGGCAGGGTGATCAGGCGCGCGCCGGGAATGTGGGTCGCGTAGTCGCGGGCGGTGCCTACGTGCAAAAGCACAAGGTCAGCATCGGTCAGGTGCTCGGCCAGCCACGCCCCCGTCACAAGCCGAGACTCCTGAGCCTGCACCACAGGCTGCACCGCGAGCCAGGACAGCACCACCACAGAAATCACAGACATCAACGCCATCTGCATAGCTTCTCACTTGTCTTCTGCCACGACGATGGTATCGTCGTCGTCCTGCGACAGGGGTGATGCCGTCAGAAACTGCAACGCAGAGAGAGCCAGGATCGCAAAAACTGCCAGTTCCTGGTCGATTCTCCAGTATTTCAGCGGGAACGAACCTTGCTAAGGGAAGCGGTCGGAGGATTCGATGAGTGAAGACCGACTGATCAGAATCGAGGCCAAGCTCGACGGACTGGTGACCGACGTCGCCGTGCTCAAGACCGACGTCGCCGTGCTCAAGACCGATGTGAGCGCGCTCCAGACCAACATGGGCGCGTTGACTGTCACGGTGACCGGCCTTGAAATCAGCGTGGGCGAGGTGCGCGATGGAATGGACGTGATGGCGGCTGACATTCACCGGCTGGGCGTCCTGCAGGAGGCTGCGCGAGCCGACGCGCGGGTGCCGTTCGAGAGCGACGCGGGGCTGCGCGAGCATATGGACCGGCAGTTCGAATTGACGCGGCGGGAATTGCGGGAGGCCTTGGCCCCGATGACGCTGGCCCTGCGTGCGCACACCGAGCAATTAAAGGCCCAAGACAGTCTCTGAGGTGTGTGCGTCCGGAAGTTGCAGCGGCAGGTTGCTGCTCGAACGCCGTTCGTCACAGATTGCTTGAGACCGGGTCGCGCCGGGACTACGATCAGCCCGCATGAACGCCACCTGGCTTCGCCGAGGCCTGACCGCTCTGTGTTCCGCGCTCGCGCTGACGACCGCCGCAGGCGCCACCGCCCAAACGCCCCTGCCAGGAGGCCTTGACACCGGTCCGCACGCGGTTGGCTTCCGCATCCTGACCTTCACCGACCCCTCCAGGCCTACCGGTCCACGGCCGGCACCAGGCGCACGGACATCCAACCGCGCCAGACCCCTGCGGGTCCACGTCTGGTACCCAGCCGCTTCGGGCGGCGGCGAACCACTGACGATCGCAGGCTATCTCCCGACAGGCGCTCCGGGAGCCGCACCCGGTGCTGCGGCTGCTGCGCACCGACAGGAGGTCACCCGCCTGCTGGCGCTGGCGCCGACTGACGACGAGTGGGCACAGTATCTGGCGTTCAGGATGCAGGCGCGGCTCAACGCGCTGTCGGTGACGCAACGTTTTCCGCTCCTTGTCGGCATGTTGCGGCCAGTTTCGGTGGCGGTCGGGGCGGAACATCTGGCCTCGCACGGCTACGTGGTGGCGTATGTCGAGCGCCAGCCCGCTGAGTCATTCGCCGCAGAGGGACTCACCCTGGAAGGCCTGGTGCTCAACGAACATCAGCGCGACATGCAGTTGACCATCGCGCGGATGCGGGAAGAGCCAAACGTGGATGCCGACCGTCTGGCACTTGTGGGCTTCGCGAACGACGGCCTGGCCCAGTTGCCACTCGCCATGCGCCATCCTGACGTCGATGCGGTGGTGCAGTTCGAGTCCAACTGGCTCGCGACCGGCGCCAGCAGCTATCAGAAGGTGGCAGCCTTTGACCCGACGGCATTGCGCGTCCCGCTGTTCTTCGCATACAGCGAGAACCTTGGGCGCAACACGCTTCAGCAAGTCGGCGAGATCGAGGACATGCGGTACGCGTCCCGTCACCTGCTCTACTTTGGCGAGCCTCGGATCACGCCGCTGGACTTCGTCACTGAAGGTGTCGTGATGGCCTCGTTGCTGGAGCGACGACGGGCGGCACGCGACGGCGTGACCCGGGTGTTTCTGGCCACACACCTGTATCAGCGCACCTTCCTGGACGCGTTCGTCAAGGGAGATGCCGCAGCCCGCGCGTCGCTTGAAACGGTGCCGGTACCGAGGTCCGGCGGCGGAATGATTGAACTGACCGTCTTGCCGGCCAGCACCCCGGCGATCACGCGGACCGCCTGGCGGGCACTCCTCGACGCCAATCTCGACGACGCGCTGGCCCGGGTTCGCAGGGATCTGGTTGGCGATCCCAAGGCCCAGGTCTTTGATGCCGCATGGCTCAGTGCGCAAGGGAATGACGCGGTACTGCGCGGCCTGACCGATCGGGCGATTGCGATCTACACGCTGGCGACAGAGGCCACCCCGAAATCGGCACTGGCGTTTGATGCGCTGTCTGAGACACTCGAACGTGCCGGACGCCGAAGCGAGGCACTGGCGACCGCCGAGAAAGCGCTGGCCGCGCTCCCGAGGGACTCCAGCGTCCCTGTCGCCGATCGCCAGGCGCTCTCCGACGCACTCCGTGCGCGCCTCGCCCGGCTCAAGACCTGAGATACGCCTACGGCTTCCGGGCGCGAATGGTCACAGTGTAGGAGTTCTCTCCGTTCAAGTTGATCAGCGCGACAAACGCGCGGCCGTCCGCCGTGCGGCCGATCGTTCCGGATTGCGACACCGCCGCCACGTCCCATCCGGCCGGCAACAACACCGTGTTGCGCAACCCGCGCAGCGTCCGAGTCAAGACCAGATCGCCACGGTCCAGCTTGTAGCTGCCGTCTGCAATGGTCCCGGTGAGCCGCAGGTGGGCGCTTTGATGCTCCTTGACGATGGGCACCTCGAGCGCAGCCTCTGTCACGTCACCCCGGCGCAGTGTTGGCAGAACCCTTGCGGTGTCGAGGTCGATCACCTTAAGGTCCTTCAGCGCGAGGTAGGACAGGCTGTCGAGCCGCGCCATACCTGCCTTGCGATAGTCGCTGTAGGTCTGCTGCACGCTGAATGTCCCGGTCGCGGGATCCCCGAGGTCATACAGCGTCTTCACGTCGTCGAAGAACATGTCGGTGTACGGCGCAGGCGCGAATGCCGCGGCGGTCTTGCGCGCGTGAATGGTGACGGGGTTGCTCTGGCCGCTCGGGTTGGCAAACGCCAGTCGGAGTTGGCCGGTGGCCGTGGTCGACACCTGCGCCGCCACGTTTGATGACAGGAACGCAAAGCCCTTCGGCAAGAGTACACCGAGCCGATATCCGCTCAGGCTGCGGACCCAGACGATGTCTTCGCCGTTCAGCATGTAAGTGCGAGGGTCTTTGTAGGTCTTGAAAATCAGGACGCGGCCGATTCCGCCCTCCGGCACCGGGAATGGCAGTGGCGCATGAATCGCGTGTTCGTCCGGCGTCGCGCCCACCTCGTACGTGAACGTGATGGGGTTACCGGTGCGCGGGTCGTAGACCTCGATGCCCGACCCTTCGCTGCCTCCGCGGGTGGCGTTGACGATTTCCGTGGCGCCGGCGCGATTGTTCTCTGGCAGGAATCGAATCCTGAACGATTCGCTGCCGGGCGCGAGGATGTCGTACTCGGTGTAGGCCTCCTGCGTGAACAGACCTCTGACCGGCGCCGTCGGCCGCAGCGAACCGTCAGGGTTCGTCCCCCCAGGAAACTGGCCGCCCCGGCCCTGCCCGGAAGCCATTCCCGCAGCCACCCAGGCCGCCACACCACACATCACTGCACCGGCCACGACACGTCGAGTTGGGGTCATGACCGCCAGTTATACCACCGGACGGCCGGGGCGGCCTGGTGTAAAGTCACCGGCATGCGGTCAACACTGACTCTCACGCTCGCTACCCTGCTGGCCGTGGCCGGCGCGGCCTCCGCCGAACCCATCAAGTTCGCCCGATATCCCCATGTGAGCCAGGGCAAACTGGTGTTCAGCTACCACGGCGACATCTGGATCGCGAACGAGAACGGCACGAACGCCGCGCGCCTGACCGCTCACGTGGCGCGCGATGTGTTTCCGCGCCTCTCGCCCGATGGCCGGTGGGTGGCGTTTACATCTGACCGCTATGGCAACAACGACGTCTTCATCATCCCCGCAGCCGGCGGTGAACCCACACAACTGACATTCGCCACGACGCCCGACACCGTCCTGAACTGGACGCCCGACGGCAAGGGCATCCTGTTTGCCACCAGCCGCGCCGTCAGCCCGTGGCGCAGTCCGATCTACGTCGTCCCGATCGATGGGAGTCTTCCCACGCCGCTGCCGATCGACGGCGGCGTCCAGGGCATGCTCAAGCAGGATGGCGCGACGCTCGCCTTCAACAGGATGGGGGCTACCTACTGGCGCAAGGGTTATCGGGGCAACCGCACGGACGACATCTGGCTGCAGGACACACGGACGCAGAAGATCACGCGACTGACCGACACCAACCTGCGCGACTACAAAGACTTCACCCAGGACGTCTACCCGATGTGGGGTCGCGACGGCCAGATCTATTTCGCGTCCGAACGCAGTGGACACTTCAACATCTGGCGCATCGCCTCCACCGGCGGCGCACCGGCGCAGGTCACGCGGCATGCAGACGATGGTGTGCAGTTTCCGTCGATGAGTCCGGATGGATCGACGATCGCCTACGAGAACGAGTTTGAGATCTGGACGCTGAAGGTGGGCCAGACGACGCCGACGCGGGTCACGATCGATCTCGCCTTTGATCCGAAGACCAACCTGACGCGCACGGTGTCGACCCAGAACCGTCCGGACGGATTCGCCATCACGGCCGATGGCGACTATGTCGCGGTGGACACGCGGGGCGAGATCTTCATCGTCCCCACTGATGCCGACTATGGTGAGAAACGTCAGGTCACGAGTAGTTCGTGGCGGCAGCGCAACCAGGAGTTCTCGCCGAGTGGCCAGTGGCTGGCCTACACATCGGATGAGTCGAAGGAAGAAGAAATTTGGGTCTACGACCGGGACTCCGGCGCGAACAAGAGGCTGACCACGCACCCATCATTCAAGGTCATCGCCGGCTTCTCGCCCGATTCCACCCGGCTGGCGTGGGTTGGCAACAACCGCCTCTTCGTCACGACTGTCGAGAGTGGCGCCACCACTGAACTCGGCTACAACCTCGCCGGCGGCTACACCGTGACCGGTTGGTCGCCTGACGGCCACTGGCTTGTGTACGTGAAACGTGATCGGGACCAGAACGCGGAAGTCTTCCTGATGGAAGTGGCCACGAAGGCCGAGCACAACATCACGCAGAATCCGTGGAACGACGGCCAGGCGACGATCACTCCTGACGGCAGAAGCGTGGTCTTCATCAGCAACCGCGTCGATGGCGTGAACCAGGTCTTCGTGGTTCCGCTCGGCCGTCTCACGGAAGACCAGGACGATCCGATGGTCAAGGAGCGGGTCAGGAAGGCGGCCGCGGCCGCAGGTTCAGGCCGCGGAGGCGGGGCCGGGGCCGGGGCCAATACGCCGCCGCCCGCTCTCACGCGTCCTGATGTCACGCGCATCGATCGTCGCGCGGTCGCCATTACCTCAGGGGCCAACCCTGTGTTGGGCTTCTTCCTCTCAGCCGACGGTCGCACGGTGTACTTCAGGTCGCGTGACGATCAGGGCCCTGCGCTGTTTTCGGTGGCGATCGACGGCCGCGACCGGCAGCGGCTGGTCGCTGGGGCGTTCGCCGGGATCGTACCGACGGCCGATCGCCGCAAGGTGTTTTTCACCGAAAACAACGAACTGTTCGGCATGGAGATGACCGGCCAGCGCCGCCGGACTCGCGTGACATTCACCGTCAACGTCCGCGTCGATCAGCGCCAGGAGTGGGCGCAGATTCTGGACGAGTCGTGGCGCGTCATGAAGTATCGGTTCTACGACGAGAAGATGCACGGGAAGGACTGGAATGCGCTGCGCGCGAAATACGAGCCTCTCCTGAAGTACGTCGGGGCCAACGAAGACGTCTATGACCTGGCCAACGAAATGATTGGCGAGCTGAACGCGTCACACACCGGCGTGAGCGGCCCCGGCAGCGACCCGCAGCCGGCCGAATACCAGACACGATTCCTCGGATTCGAGATGGCGCCGGAGAGCGGCCGCCATAAGCTCACGCACGTGTATGACGAGGGTCCGGCCGACAAGGAGTGGCTGAATCTCAAGGTGGGCGACTACGTGCTGGCCATCGACGGTGTGCAGGTGAAGGCGGGAGAAAACTACTGGCCGCTGCTCAACAGCCCGCTCAATGAGTACGTGGATCTGACGGTTGCCGGCACGGCGGCCGGCGCCGGCAGTCGCGACGTGCGCATCCGGTCGGTCGCCTCGCTCAACGCGATCAAATACGAGGCGTGGGTCAAGCACAACCGCGAGGTCGTGGACAAGGCGACCAACGGCGAGATTGCCTACGTCCACATCCAGGCGATGAACCAGCCCTCACTCGTCCGCTTCCAGAATGAGGTGAATCAGTTCTGGAACAAGAAGGGCATCATCGTGGACATCCGGTACAACGGCGGCGGCAACACCGACCAGGAGATCATCGATCTTCTGGAACGGCGTCCCTACGAATACTGGAACAGCCGCTGGGGCGCGCCTGAATGGGGCCGGCGTCCGCGCCAGGCCATCGCGGGACCGAAGGTCATGATGGTGAACGCGCGGTCGGGATCGGACTCGGAAGT
>CAZAZR010000077.1:8444-19948 GCA_964489685.1 uncultured Solibacteraceae bacterium
CCGATGGCGTTCAAGCAACTCGGCCTTGGACGCGTGGTGGGCAACCCGACGGCAGCGGCGGTCATTGCCACGGGCTCGTATGCCTTGATCAACGGCGGCTCAATCCGGACGCCAGGCTCACTGGTGGTGACGTATGACCCGGAGCGGCCGAACAACTGGGGGATCAATCTCGAGAACTACGGCGTTGCGCCCGACGTGTTTGCGGAAAACACACCCGACGACGAACTGGCCGGATTCGACCGCGAGCTGAAGGCGGCGATTGATGAAGTGCTGAAGATGCTCAAAGAGGGGCTGTACCAATACAAAGGGCGGTGAGTCTCGTTCTAGTCGGGGTCCAGGGGTCCAGGGGTTGGAACTGGGGGAATGATGGTTCGTCGCGTAAGTCTCTTCGTCGGATGTCTGGCCGTGATGGCGACCGGCCTTCCGGCCCAGGGGCCGAAGACGCATCGGCTTGAGGCCACGCCGGAAACGGTGGCGTACGGCTACTACTGGTCTGAGGCGAAGCCGGTGTTGCGCATCGCCTCGGGCGACATCATCGACGTCGATACGCTGCTCACGAACACACCGAATGGCCTGACGCGCGCCGGGGTGCCGGCGGAGAAGATCCAGGATTCGCTCAAGGCGATCGTGACCCGGGTCACCGGCGATCGGCGAGGACCTGGCGGGCACATTCTGACGGGGCCTGTCTACATCGAGGGCGCCGAGCCCGGTGATGTGCTTGAGGTGAAGGTCCTGTCTGTCGACCTGCCGATCGACTACGGCTACAACGGCTGCAATGGCTTCATCCCGGCCAATTGTGACCGTGCCGAAGGCACACAGATCATCCCGCTCGACCGGAAGACCATGACCGCGGAGTTTCTACCGGGGATCGTGATTCCGCTCAAGCCGTTTTTCGGAAGCATGGGCGTGGCGCCGGCGCCAGAGATCGGCCGGGTCAGCAGCAATCCGCCGAGCCGGCATGCCGGCCACCTCGATAATCGCGAGCTCGTCGCGGGCTCGACCCTCTTCATTCCCGTGTTCGTGCCGGGCGCGCTGTTTGAGGTGGGCGACGGCCATGCGGCACAGGGTGATGGCGAAGTGGACCAGACGGCGATCGAGACGTCGCTACGCGGGAAGCTGCAGCTGACCGTGCGCAAAGACATGCGGTTGACCTGGCCGCGCGCTGAGACTGCCACCGACTACATTGCGATGGCCACCGACCCCGACCTGACCGTGGCCACGACTCTGGCGATCCAGGAGATGGTCGACGTCCTCGCGCTCCACAAGAGGCTCACAACACACCAAGCCTACCAGCTCGTGAGCATTGCCGGCCACGTCGCGATCACACAGTTGGTGGACAAGCCCAATCTTGGCGTGCACGTGAAAGTCCCCAAGGCGATCTTCGGAACTGCGCGATAGATGCGGCGCCGGGGCACGCTCAGGAGCGGGCCGTACGCTCGTAATGGGCAATCAGTTCCGCGTTGATTTGAGCGAGATTACGCTGCGGTCGCCACTGTGGGAAGTGGCTCCGCAGCTTCGTCACGTCCGAGATGTAACAGATGTGATCTCCGGCACGCGGAGTCTCACGGTAGGAATACTCAAGGGTGTGACCGGCGTCCTTCAGGACAGCGATCGCTTCAAGGATCGAAATGCTGTTCTCGCGGCCACCACCGAGGTTATACACCTCGGCAGGACGGGGCGCTGCGTGAAACGCCAGAAACAGCTCCGCCACGTCAACCGCATGAATCTGATCGCGAACCTGCTTGCCCTTGTAGCCGTTCACCACGTATGGCACGCGCCGAACCGCGCATTGGACGATGTAGTTCAGGAATCCGTGCAGCTCCACGGCCGCATGGTGCGGACCGGTCAGGCAGCCTCCACGAAAAATTCCGACCGGCATCCCGAAGTAACGCCCGAACTCCTGGCACAGGATGTCGGCGGACAGCTTCGACGCGCCAAACAACGAGTGCAGGCACTGGTCCACGCTCATGGTCTCGTCCACACCATTGGGGGTGTCACGGTAGTCCCAGCGCGTAGGGGTTTCGATGAGCGGCAGATCGTTCGGATGGCTCCCGTACACCTTATTCGTGCTGACAAAACAGAACGGTGACTCCGGCACGAACTCCCGGGCCGCGGTCAGCAGGTTCAGCGTCCCCACCGCGTTGATCTCGAAATCTTCGTGCGGAATGCTGGCCGCCATGTCGTGTGAAGGCTGGGCTGCGGCATGGACAATCAGCGCCGGCCGGGTGGCCCCCACCAATTCCCGCATCGCTTCCCGGTCGCGGATGTCGAGCGCGTGGTGCTGGTAGCCGCGCACATCTTCGGTCAACGACTCGACGACGGCTTTGGTGCTCGCCGCCGGCCCGAACAGCCGCGAGCGGGTGTCGTTGTCGATACCGGTGACGGCCCAGCCGTGCTGCCCAAAGGTCCTCGCACACGCGGACCCGATCAATCCGCCCGATCCGGTAATCAATGCCTTCATGTCCGCCGTGTCTCTCCACTCTCTCGGCGCCGGCAGCACTAGAATTGGGTATGAACCGCCCGGAGAGCCGCCTCAGGATATCAAGTCAGGCGTTGCCGGCGGTTTGGGCGCAATGAGGTTGTTCTCCGAGAGGGCTTCGCGCGGCCGCGTGCGCGTCAGCCAGGGCACTGTCCGCACTGACTCCGGGGAGCTGATTCGCGGGGGGGCCGTCTGGGTCTACAAGTACGGCACTGATTCCGGCGCTACGGACTACGCGAACGATCCCGCCTACTACCGGCGCCTGCGCAACGCGCATGTGAACGCCGTGCGCGTCATCTGCTTCGACCCTTGGCAGAAGTCACACACCTTTCCGTTTTACGACGTCACCGCACCGCGCGATCGCGAACGACTGCTCAAGCGGCTCGACCGTATCGTCCACCTGGCCGGTCAGGCCGGGCTGTACGCCCTGATCAACTACCACGACGTCGGGCGCGTGGATCAGGACTTCGCCGACGCCTTCTGGCAGGCCGTCGCCCCGCGTTACGCACACCTGCCCCATGTGTTCTACGAACTCCTCAACGAACCGGTGCAGTGGTTTCCCGAACACTACACTCCAGACGTCATCAAATACCAGGAGCACTTGTACCGGACCGTGCGGGCCCTGGCGCCCGACACGCACCTGGTCCTGCTCACGTTCCCGAACACGGTCGGCTTCGTGGAAGGGTGCACGATGGAGACCGTCGTTGCGCAGTTGACGGCCCCTGACTGGAGTAACGCCTCTGTCGCCTTCCACGCCTACTACACCGGCGGCACCAGCGCTCCCATCCTGGCGCTGCGCGAACGCGTCCCTGTGATCAATACCGAAGTCTGCGCCCTCGTCCCCCATGACGACGCCGACAAGGTGAAGCCCATGGATGGCGACGACTGGGGCTCGCAGACCATGGAACGCATCGGAGTCAGCTGGTTCGCCTGGCTGGCTGACGGACATGAACGATTCGCATCGAACTTTGAACAGGGTTTCCTTGTTGATGCCCAAGCGAAGGGATATGAGTGGGTCGAGCCAGGCGTCGCGAGATTGCCGATTCGCGCGTGCAGTCGCGTCATGGGCCTGCGCCCCCGCCACGTCGCGGCCCTGACGGGACTGTCACTCATCACCGCCGCACTCGATGCCCTGATGCTGGTCCTGTTGGTACCGATGATGCAGGCCGCGATCGGCGGCGGCTTTGAGTTTCTGGCCACAACTCCCCTGCTCGGCCCGCTCACGAGCGGCACCACCTTCGCCCGCGCGTTCCTGACCGCGGCCGGCCTCGTGTTTCTGACAGGACTGGTACGAAACGCCTCGCAGTTCGGCTTGGATATGACGGAAGGGTGGCTCTACGGCCGGTTCTCCCAAGCGCTCTCGACGTTCGCCTACGAGCGCTACCTCTCGTTCGGCAAGGGTTACTTCGACCGCCACGCCATCGGCCGGATGAACTCGCTCATCGACTACCACCACGACGTGTTGAACCTGTATCAGGGCGTGCTCCGCGCCATGTCGACCACGTTGCTGGTGTGCGCGTACGTCGCGGTGATGCTCTTTATTTCGTGGCGGCTGACACTGGTGGCGCTCGTCCTGTTTCCTCTCGTCCACGCGGCGTCCAGCTGGTTCCTCCGCCGCAGTACGGAAACGGCTGGCGAGATCAACAAGGCGAATCTCGACGCCGGCCACCTCAAGTGGCAGATGATGGCGGCGCTGCCGCTGTTCCGGGCGTTCGCGTCCGAGGCGCGGGCCTTGGCTGACTATCGCCGGGTCACTGAGCGTCTTCGCATGGCCAGCTTCCGCCTGTGGAAATCGCGCAGCGTCACGGCCCGGCTCCTCAGTTCGGGCACCCTGGTGGCGCTGCTCGCGATGTTGTCCCTGGCCTTCGCCGTCGGACCCACGAGCCCTTCGCAAATGGCGGCCATGCTGGTGTTTTTCTTTGTCGTGCGGCTCGCCATGCCGGAACTCGCCCGCTTTCAGTCGATCGAGGCAGAAGTGCTCGAGAAGCTGCCGAAGGCCCGGGAGTTCGCCGTGCTGTTCGACGACCGGGACAAATTCATCGTCCCATCCGGCCACCGTCCATACACCGGCCTGCATGACGCCATCGAGTTTCGCGCCCTCACCTTTCGTTATCCCAACGGGTCGGCGGTCCTGTCAGACATCGATCTCAGAATCGAACGCGGCTCCACTGTCGCCATTGTCGGACCCAGCGGCGCCGGAAAGTCCACGCTGACGCACCTGCTGATGCGGTTCTACGATGTCGCGCCAGGGAGCATCCTCATCGACGGCATCGACATTCGCGACTATGCGATCGACTCTCTCCGCCGTGGCATCGCCATCGTCAACCAGGATGTCGTGCTGTTGAATCAGTCGCTCCGCCACAACCTGGTGCTTGGTCTCACTCGCGATGCGCCCGACGATGAGATTCGCGCCGTGCTTCGGAGGGCGCAGCTGGATGATGTGCTGGAATCGCTACCCGATGGCCTGGATACGCTGCTGGGCGACTCCGGGTCACGGCTTTCCGCCGGGCAGCAGCAGCGCGTTGCCATTGCCCGTGCGATGCTGAAGCGGGCATCGCTCCTGATTCTGGATGAGGCCACCAGCGCTCTGGATTCGATCACCGAAACGCGCGTGCAACAGACCATCGAGCGCGCGCTTGATGGGACCACGTCCCTGGTCATCGCGCACCGGCTGTCCACCATCCGCAATGCCGATCAGATCGCCGTCCTCGACGGCGGACGCCTCGTCGAGTCCGGCACACTCGCCGAATTGCTAGAGCGCAAGGGCCTGTTCCACCAATTGTGGGAGCACCAGACCTTTTCATGAGTCGTCCGTGGCAGGTCGCCCGTCGAATCGCCATTGCCGCCAACCGCTGGCCGGCGCTCGGACGACTCAACCGTATTCCGTACTACCTGGCCGTCCGGTCGGTCACGGCGCTTTGCCGGCGCCATCCCGAGATCGCGTCGCTGCACGTGACGGGCAGTTTCGCGAGGAACGATTGGACGCCGGGCCTGAGCGACATCGACTTCAGCGTGCTGATTCGCACCGGTCTCGACCCGCATGCGGAGTTCGAGGCGCTGCAGGGTCTGTGGCGCGAGTATCGCCAACGGGTTCGCTGGTTTCCCATGTTGGGGGAACTTGAGATTCTTCCCGAGGACCAGGCCGAGACATTTTCGCGCCACGGCTTCACCGGCCACGAAATGCGTCACTGGCGACGGCTCTGCGGATCGCCCCTGCCCTTTGCACTCGCGGCCGTTCCTCCGGACCAACTGCGGGTGGAGCGATTGCGCCACGCACTGAGGTTCTACCGCTACCACTTTCCCCATCAGTCGCGCCGCGGCACAACGGAAACCTGGCGGCGTTTGCATCGCAAGATCCACCGCGCGCTCGACGCGCCGGAGACGCCGCTCTCGCGTGATGCGAGCGCCGCCGGCTTCATGGCCCAATCCCTGGCCGCAATCACGTCGTACCGCACCGGCGTGCCGTCCACCGGCGCCAGGGCCCCTTCGGCGCGTTTGCTGCAGAAGGACCTCAACCAACTGGAGCGCCGACTACTGCCCCCCGAGATGGCAGGCGTGGCGACGGGTGTAGTCGGCGTTGCCGCCGGTCCCTGGGATCTCGATCACCCGTACGTCCTGCTGACAGACGGCTTGCCCCTGGCGAGGGTGCAGGACATCATGACCGCCGCAGCGCTGGCGTTCGACGAACCGATCGTGCTCACGCTCCGCGCCTTCACTGACTTCGTGCACCTGGTTGACCCGTTCCTGTACTTCAACCTGCTCCGGAGCCGTGTGGTCTGGGGCAACACTGATCCGCTTCCGCAGGTCGAGCCGCCCAACCGCGATCTGGTGGATGCGGCCCTTCGCCGGTCTGCTTCCGACACCTACATCTACCCGTTCACGGAATCGCTGGAGCCGCTCACCCCAGAAGCGTTCCGGGATCTGTACCTGGGCTGGATTCTCCGGATGCTGCGTTATCTGGAGGACGGTGTGATCGACCTGGATTTTCCGACACTGGAGTCCTACTTCGCGGACACCGAGCGACCGTGCTCGTCGCTTTCCCGATCGGGCGAAGGGCGGTTTGCCCTGTGCCGCCGCGCGGCGATCGACATCGAGCGCCTCGTGTCGGCCGCTCAGTCGATATAGATCCGGGAGAGTTCCATCGAGAAACTGCCGCCGCCGGACCACCGCGCCAGGCGGATTCTGGTCTGATCGATCCCTTCGGCCCAGAAGGCGGCGAGCGGAAGCACGTAGTCACGTCGCTCGCCCAGCGTCAGGCCGAATTCGCGCAGCTGCACGGCAGGGGTATCGGTTTCCACACCGTCTTTGGCCGCCATGACAAATCCGGCCGTCAGATACGGCAACTCCTGTCCGGTCACCAGCAACGTAAAGTGCAACTGCGTGAACGGGCTCAGATCCACGCATTGCCAATTCGTCTCCATGGCCAGCACCGCGGTCACCCACGGTACGCCTGGCAGCCCGTCCAACACCAGCCGCGGATATCCGTCGCGCACCTCAGACGGGATGTGATTCGACGCATCCCCACGGACGTTGCCACACCAGGAAAACGGAAACGACGTGCGAAAGATACGCTTCGGATTGTAGAGGTTGAGCCGGCGCGGTCCATCCGCCTCGTCGCGCTCGACCGTCGCGAGCCCGTTCAGACTTGCCGGGCGTGTCCATCCCGGGATCTGGAACTCCGGCTTTTCCCGTGGCGTAAACCGCCCGTCGAACCCGGGGTGCGGCACACGGTCAAGGCCGATCTCACGGAACACGTCGTCTACGCTCTCCCGAGAGTGCATGCGGCTTCGATCCCGAAGAATCCGTCGAGGAAGGCCATCCGGATCAACCCACGCCAGCAGCCCCGACTCGTCGAGTTGCAGCCACGTGTGCATGGGCGGGAGGCCGTCGGCGGCGTAGCGGACACCGTCATAGTTTCTGTCCGCCAGCGGCCCGTGATAGCAGTGCTTCAGGTCGAACGGCACAAAGTCGAATGCGGCGCGAAACGGCAGGTCCCGGTAGATATCCTGGAAGAACCGGAATTGATAGAGCCACGGGTCATACGACACCTCCGGCCGGTTCAGGAAC
Organism: uncultured Solibacteraceae bacterium; assembly: GCA_964489685.1. Lineage (GTDB taxonomy): Bacteria > Acidobacteriota > Vicinamibacteria > Vicinamibacterales > SCN-69-37 > SYFT01. Next base: position 15,991 of record CAZAZR010000077.1, read on the forward strand.
TCGGAGACGAACATGCTGTCGCCGCAGCCGCCGAACGAGAAGGCATTGAATCCATCTGCGGCTTCCAGCATCGCGCGATGAAGCCCCCAGCAGATGCCCGGGTTCAGATTCAGGTCGGTGGGCCGGGCGAGCTGGTACGACGAGGCGAGCGAGCTCCACTTCCAGTCTGGATCGAGCGTGTCGGCCACCATCTCGAATCCATGGACCGCCCGTGCTGGATTGTCGCGCAGCCGCTGCCGAATCTTCCGGAACAAGTCAGGGCGCTCGCAATACACATCCGCATCGATGAAGAGACAGTAGTCGTATCGACGATGCTGCAGCGCCGCGCGCCAGCCGATATTGAACATCGGCTCTTTTTGAAACAAGTCCGCGTTCGCGGGACCGCTGGGCACGAACACATGCGTGACGCCGGCCAGCACGTCCTCTGGATAACGCGACACGCCGTCGTCCGTCATTTCAACCAGGTAGACATCGGTCAGCAGGTCCTGACGACGCTGGCGCCGGAGGCCTTCGATGTGCGCCTGCACACGCAGCGGACCGTCGCCGAAGACCGCGACGATGACGGCCGTGTCGGTCTGGTCGTTGGCTTCGCGAATGATGTGGTCCGCGGCGAGGCCGCAGGTGAGGATGCCAACGTAGAGCCTGTTGTTGTGCGCGCCCGCCGGCGTCAGGTGGCCAAGGTCCCAGGCTTGCACATGTTTCGGATGGAAGAGCCGGGCGGTGTCTCGTTCGATGGGCAGCAGGTTGCGCAGAAGGCCTGAGAGGGCGGTGTCCCAGTGCGGTTCGCCCAAAACGAAATCCGGAAAATGTGGCTGTAACTCCGCATAGAGCGATGCCCGAATCGCATAGGCGTCCATGCCGATCGGGAATGGATGGCGAGGAAAGGCATACAACTCCTCCAGCGTTCTGGGGTTGTTCGATACGTCCTGGCGCTGATATTCCACGACCGTGCCCGGCCGTGTGCCCAGGTTGTCGTAGAAATCAGGCGAGAGGGAACAGTCCACGTTACCGCAGAGCAGCCAGTCGTCTGGCTCAGCGAGTTCCAGCGCCTGGTCGAGAAGGTCGCGCAGGAATGGCTTGTCTGGGGAATCGCCCAGCAGGGCCGCCGTGCGCTGCACCGGTTTCGTCACCCAACCCGCGCGCGCCCAGCGGTCGGACACGGCCACGTTGACCACATGGTCACGCCGCGCGCCGTCAACACTCTGCAGAAAGAGTTCCTGCCGGTCACCAAGCGCCCCGCCGTTCACCCAGGGGAACACCACATGCACAATCCGACTGATTTCCAGAGCACAACCCCCGTGTAGACTTGGTGGCGCGTGACGCCCGCAACAACACATTATGACGTGTACGGCTTTCGCTTCAGCGTGCAGGCGGATTCGGCGACCGAGGCCGTCGCAGGCCTGGACAACGACTTCGCCCATTTTCGGTCCCCAGGCGCCGGCGAACCCGGCATGGCACTGCGGCTCAGTCCCCAGGACCCGCCGTATGACGAGGTCCCTCCCCGCACGGCCACCGTCTATACACCTCGGAACATCGCGTTCTCCGAAGGCCCGCGGACATACATCGACTACAGTGGGAACTCGCTCGCCATCTACGACCGGTCGCAGCCGTCCTTCAGAATCTACTCGCGCAACCACGACGTCCTCTACGAGGCGTCGTACCTCTTTCTTCTCTCGAGGATTGGCGAGTTCCTTGATGGCCGACGTCTCCACCGCATTCATGCGATGGCGCTGAGTTATCACGGACGGGCGGTTCTGGCGATACTGCCGATGGGTGGCGGCAAGAGCACACTCGTGGCGGAACTCCTGCAGGACCCTTCCTACGATTTCCTCTCGGATGATTCTCCATTCATTGACACCGACGGATCCCTGCGAGCGTTCCCGCTGAGGCTCGGCTTCCTGCCCGGCTTCGAAACCTCTGTTCCCGCGGAGCACCTGCGTACGGTCAACCGTATGGAGTTTGGCCCGAAGTCGCTGGCCAATTATTCGTACTTCGCCCATCGCGTCGCGCCACGGGCTGAACCAGGAATCGTGTTTCTCGGCTATCGCAGCCTTGCGCGGGAATGCCGTATCGAACCGGCGGGCACAGTCGAGCGCTATCGTTCGATGATTGCCGATTGCGCTGTCGGGCTCGGCCTGTTCCAGGGCCTCGAATTCGTCCTGCGATCCAACCCTTCTGAACTGGCCGGCAAGGCCAGGATTGGGCTCTCACGGCTGAAGAACGCCCGCCGCTTGTTCGGCCGGTCCAAGGTTTACCGCCTCATCCTCGGCCGCGATCGGGAACACAATGCCCACGCAGTCACGGAACTGGTCAAGCGCGAGTTGCCCGATCAATAAGCCGCCGCGTAGCAGTCCCTGCGCGGGTCTGCGCCAGCGATACGCGATCCGGTCCGCGGGTCGATCATGACGCCCGTGGCGCACCCGCTGATAGAGAGTGCCGGGACGAAGCGGACGTCGTGGCCTCGAGCCTTCAGCGAGTCGAGGACGGCTTGAGGGATGCCCGTCTCCACATCGAGCCGGTTGGCGTCGATGCGGTGCGGCCAGAACGACCCCAGGAAGTGAAACGTCTGAATGCGCGGCCACTCAAAGGCCGCATGCAGGTTGGGATACCAGGCGGATCGAAACTCCAGGACGTTCAGAAGCGCCTGCAGAATCGTCTGCTCCTGGTTGTCACCGCCCGGTGTCCCGAGCGCCAGGAAGGGCTCGCCGTTCTGGAGAATGATGCTCGGTGTCAGCGTGTAGCGCGGACGTGAACGTGGCCGAATCTGCCCGGCCTTCGTCGCATCAAGCCAGAACTGTTCACCACGCGTGGAGAGCGCCACACCGGTCTGGCCCGCAATGACCCCGCCGGTGATCCATCCACCCGAGGGTGTGGCGTCAAACACGTTGCCGTCTTTGTCGATGATCGCGATGTGCGTCGTGTCCTTCAGCGATGGGTCCGCGTCACCGGGCCTGACGGGGCCGCCCTCTTGACTGGTGGAACTGGCGGAATCGGAAGTGCGGCGCGCAATCCAGAATGGCCAGGCCTTGACCGCCGGATCAAACGGCAGCGGGTCGCCTGCCACCTGCGCGGCCTCGGCCAGGGCCATATTGATCTGCGCCGCGCGCTGCTGCGCGTACGCTTTCGACAGCAGTCCTGTGGCAGGGACGTCCACGAATGCCGGATCACCGTAGTAACTGTCGCGGTCGGCGTACCCCATCTTGAGCGCCTCGGCGACCACGTGCAGGTAGTCGGCCGAGTTGTGTCCCATCTTCTGCAGGTCGAACGTTTCGAGGATGTTGAGCGCCTGCAGCAGCGTGGGTCCCTGGCTGTTGAAGCCCTGCTTGTAGACCTGATACCCCCGATAGGTCACCGAGGTAGCGGGTTCCACGCGCGCATAGAACTCGGCAAAGTCGGCCTCATCGAAGGGCGACCCGTGCTGCCTCAGGAAGGACACGATCTCGCGGGCAATATCGCCCTTGTAGAAGCGGTCCCGTGCGGCCGCAATGCCGGCCGCGCGTCCACCGATGACTGCGACTCGTTCGGCATCCACCATCTTCTGGAGCGTGCCGGCAAGATCAGGCATGCGAATGGTGTCACCCGCCTCATAGAGCGACCCGTCGGCCTTGAGCCACATCTTCTGATTGGTGGGCCACTCCTTGATGAAGTCCTGCTGCCGCGCAATCGTGGACGCGGTGCGTGGGCGCAGCGGGAAGCCGTCGCGCGCGTATTCGATCGCGCGCGCCGACACCTGCGCGAACGACAGCGTGCCCCACTTCTCGAGGACGGTCAGGGCCGCATGCGGTGCGCCCGGCACGACCACCGGGTCGAGCCCCGCACCGACCAGCGTCTTGTTGCGGGAGGTGAACCAGTCAATCGTCGCCGCCCTCGCGGCCCAGCCCTGCCCCACCACCGACGTCACCGCCCGTTCGCGTTGGGGATACACAAGGACCAACCCCTCGCCCCCGAACCCATACAG
>CAZAZR010000078.1:0-19322 GCA_964489685.1 uncultured Solibacteraceae bacterium
GCGTGGCGTTGGCGACCGCAGCAGCCGTCGATCGCCAGAATGCCGAAAATCCAATCGCGGCACCCGCCCGCGATCGCCAGCCGTCCACCGCGCTGCTCACGACGACGCGCCCGCTGCCGACGGGCATCTGCCACACGGGAAATCGTCGTCCGGCCGGTTGTTCCGCCTGGGCAAATATCGCGAGGGGAGCCGCGAGCGGCGGCCAGCGCGCCGGCCAGAAAAATTCGCTGGCGGTCCACCCATCACCGCCGGCCATCTTGACGGGTTCGGCGCGGCGGTCCTCTCGCCAGGCGGCCTGCCCCGTCAGTCGGGCGAGCACCGGGTCGTCCGGACCTTCGGGCAGAAGGACGACCGCCCCGTGCCGCTCTCGCAAATACCGTTCAAGGGATGCCGCATCGGTCGCTTCGAGCGCGTCGGATGCGCCCACGACCACCAGGTCGAAGGCATCCAGCAGGCGTGCGTCGGCAAGTGACCCAGGCGCCGGTCCTGTCTGAACCGCTGAGGCACGCGACGTCACAATGCGCGTGGTGACGTGAAATCGCGAATCCGCTTCAAGGGCCCGGCGCACGAACGTGGCGGCATAGGTGGGACGGCCGTCAAACGCGAGGACGCGCCAGACGCGGGCGGTCACGTCGAGGACCGCATCGGCCACAGCGGCATTGCGGCCGGTGACGGTGGCCTCAATCCTGACGCGTGCAAGCCCGGGCCGCGCCGGCACAAACGTCAGCGGCACCGTGACGCGTGTGTCTCCGCCCGCAAGTCGTGCCTTCACTTCCTGGAGCCGTACGCCATCAACCAGTAGTACGACCGTCACCTCGCGACTGCCCGCGCCGTCAACGGATAGCGTCGCCTCGACAGGCGCCACCGAGTCAATCGAGGCCTGTGCCGGAACATTGAGCGCTCGCACTCGAACCCCCAGACCGGCGCTGTCGGGCGTGACGGCAAACACGGCGGCCGTTGGTGGAGGCCGCCACCCATCGGGCACTTCCACGCCAGCAAGGACGTACGCCGCCGGGTCAGGCACCTCCACCCGAGAGACACTGAAGTGCGACGCGAGCGCACCAGCGATCTGCACGGCCAGATCGCGGTCTGCCGCCGATGCGTGCGCCACGACAACGGTGGGCCGCGCCACCGCTGACCTGAGGAAGACGGGATCGATGACCGCCGCAATCGCGATGAGGACCGCCGCCGCGCGCAACGCACGCCCGATTGTCATCGGCCACCTCCTGCGCGAAGGGCGTCGGCGAGGGCTCCGAGCAGGCGGGCGCGGGCCGAGTCGGGCACGGCCACAGGCGCCGTCGCCAGTTCTGCCGAGGCGACGACCGTCAGTCGTGCGGCGGCCTCGTTGAGGGCGCGCCGAGCACTGTCCGTGTGTCCTGCGGCGATGGCTTCTGCTGCGGCGCTGAGCCTGGAGGCGACATCCACGACGGGAGCCCCACGGTCGTCGGCCACCAGAAGACCCGCAGCGGCGTTCGACAGCAGGTCCGCGTGGCCAGCGTTGAGCGTGGTCGCGCGTGACACCTCGGTGACGGCAAGCAGCGCCGTGCGCACGGCCGTCACAAGAGAGCTGGCTTCGACCAGCTCCACACTTCGAGTGCCACGACCCAGGTCCGCCAGGCGGCCCTGAAGACGACGGGCAGTGTCGATGCGATTACGCTCGGTCAGTGTCCGCAGGATGAACCGGCGGCGCGACAAGGCGCGTTGCATCGCCACCAGAGCCACGCGTTCGGACGCGAGTGCCGTCTTCACATCTCCTTCGGTCAACTGCGTGGCCGCGCGGCTCATGGCTCGCGTGGCCAGACCAAGGTCGGCTCGCCCACTGTTGTCGAACCGGCCTTCGGCGATGGCATGTTCGTGCTCGGCCTCGACCGCCTCGTCTTCGAACTCACCACCCATCATGAACATGATTTCTGCGCGGACCGATCGCTGCTCGGCGGCAATCCCCATCGCGTCGTCTATCAGCGCCTCCATCGACAGTCCGGAGGCACGCGCCAGCAGACGCTCGGTCTTGATAATGACCATCTGCTGGCTCAGCGCGTATTTGTCCTGACGGTCGTCAATCGAAAACCCTTCGGCCATGGCGTCGCCCGCCGACACGATTTCGACGAAAAACGCATCAGACTCCACGGGAAGCGCGCCCGGCCGGCCATCGAGCGCCACGCCGCGGTAGACGACCATGTCACCGACATCCAGCGCCATCGTATCGAGTGGCAACACGCCCACCGCCGTCCACTCCCGTTCGTTGGACCGGGTGACCGTGACCGGAACTGCGCCTTCGGTGAACGTGAACGACTCGCCAGCCCCGGCGACCTTCGTGTACGCCAGCCGCAGGCTCTGTAGTGCCAGGTCGTCCGAAGACTGAAGCCGCACGGAGATTCGGCTGTTGCCGTCTTTCAAGTACAGGTCTTTGCCCGGTTCGGTGACGCGCACCTCGGGCGCGCGATCCGCGACTGCGGTGACGCCGATCAGACGCCTCGGCCCAGACTTGCCGGTTTCGTCGACGGGCGTGATGGCCAGGTATCCATCGCTGTCTACCACCACGTCGCCGGTAAAGATCGTGGATGCCCCTCGGACGACGCGCTGGCTGCCTGCGGCTGACTCAATCGTGATGGCGGCGGCAGCCGATGTGACCTGCAGTCGGGCTCGACTGCCCGCGAGCACCGAGATGCGCTCGGGATTACGCAGCGTTTCAGGCGCACGCGTTGTATACGACGGTGGCGTGACGACGATCTCGACCAGTTCCACCACAGCCGCCGGGGAGGCGATGACGGCGCCAGGCACCAAGTCGGCGATGCGGGCGTCGGGAAGCAACGTCACGAGCATCCATGACAGCACGGCTCCCGCGAGCGCCAGAAGCGAGCGCCGCCACGGCCAGAGCGCAGCCGGTGCGATGGCGTCGGCCTGCCGTGCGGCATCGTCGATCACCACGGCGTGGACGATCGGTGTGGCGGCGAGCCGGCCATCGAGCAAGGCTTCGGCGGTGATCAGGACGTTGCGGCACTGTGGCGCCTTCGCTTCGATTTGGGAGGTGATATGGGCGCGCTCACTGCGGGTGGCCCACCAGTACGCGATCGCCGTGAGGGCGGCAACGCCGACCGTCACCCCAGGGCGGCGCGTGACGATGAACGGCACCAGGGCGAGGCCGGCGCCGATCGCGACGGCACGCACGGCGGCCTGGAAGCGGAGGCGCCTCGGCACTTGTGCGAGCAAGGTGCGGACGCGGACCTCAGACGGCGTCGGCATGGGCCATCTCGGCTTTCTCGACGCGCGGCGATCGTCGCATCCAGGATTCGACGGCCAGGAGCGCCAGCGCGATCAGCCAGAGCCAGCGGCCGTCGCTGCGGCCGCTGGTGCGGCCCGGCGCCGGCCCTGGCTCGGGCTCGCGCTGCCACGCCTGGAGCGTGGCCGGCGCGAGGGTGTCGGGCTCGCGTTCGCCGGGGGTCAGCGCGGGCGGGCCGACCGCGCGCAAGATGGCCGCCATGAGAGTGGCGGCCTCGAGGCTGCCTGGGTCCGCGTCGGTAAACACCGCGAGCCCGTCTTCCGAGAAGTCCGAAAAGACGTCGGGTGTCTTTTTCGCGAAAAAGACACCCGACGTCTCTTCCGGGGCTGTCCCGCGTGCACGAAGTTGATGGCGGATGTCGGACACCCACGCGAAAAGTTCTGGTGTATCGATAGGTTGCGAGGACGCGCGGGCAGCCTCCCAAGCGGACGTGTCCTCGAAGACCACTACCACCTCAAAAAGACGTCGGGTGTCTTTTTCCACGAAAAAGACACCCGACGTCTTTTCTGAGGTCGTAATCGCTCGGGCGGCGGTCTCGGCGGCCGCCGCCCGCCGCGCCGTCTGACTCCCGGGCGCGCCTGCCATCACCCGTAGCCGCCCGCGGGCCGGCGCCGGCTCGGCCGGCACCGGCCCGCTCACCGGCACCGACACCAGTCGCATTCCCGCGTCCGCCGGCACCGCATCGAGATCCGACGCCACCAGCGCACCCACCTGAAAGTCAGACACCACGATCAGCTCGCGCGGTGCGTCCTCGCGTGCCAGCCACGCGGCCGCCTGCGCCACGCCCTGCGCGAGCGTTTCCGCTGGCACCACCTGTGCCGGTGGCCCTCCGGCCTCGGCGGCGAATGCCGCCGCGGCCTCACGCGCCACATCGCGGCCCACACGCCCGTCCGCCAGCGCCCGCCCGAGGCTTGCGCTGGTGTCCACCACGATCGCGCGCGCCGGTCGCGCCGCAGGCGCGGCCGGCCGCACCCACACCGGCTGTGCCAGTGCGGCGACCGCCGCCACAATGATCGATGCACGGACGACCAGCAAGGGCACATCGCGCAGTCGATGTCGCCGTACGGAGACCGGCGGGGTTCGCACGAGGAACCGCAGGGTGGGAAACCGGAGGCGCTCGGCCTGCTGCCGCGCGAGCCAATGCACCAGCACCGGTGCGGCTACGGCCAGGAGTCCGACAAAGACCCACGGCGCCATCCACGTCATGGTGTGGCACCGCGGCGCAGCAGGTAGCCGCGCAGGGCCTCGGACGGCGGTTCATCGGTGGTCATCAGCGCATAGTCGAATCCGTCGCGTTTCGCGTTCGAACGCCATCCTTCAAGGAAGGCGGCGATCCGGTCCCGATACGCACCGCGGGTGGCGCGAGGGTCCAGCAACGCGCGCGCGCCGGTCTCGAGATCCTCGAATTCCAGGTCGCCCACAAACGGCAGATCCACCTCCTGCTTTGACACCACTTGCAGCAGGGCGACATCATGCCCGCGGCGATTGACCCGCCGCAGTTCGACCTGCGTGGCCTCGGGCGCGTCGTAGAAATCTGAGATCACACACACAAGTCCGCGGCGCCGCAACAGGTCTGCCGCGCGAGTGATCGCCGTCGTCGGTTCCCACTCACCGGCCGGTTCAAGCCTGTCGATCTGTGCCAGCACGGTCCGCAAGTGGCCTCGTCCGCCTCTGGCCGGCACATACACCAACCGCCCCGACTGCATTGTCATCAACCCGACGGCATCACCTTGGGTGACGATGAGATGCGCCAGCGCGGCGGCCATCATCTGCGCATAGCGGAACTTCGAAAGGCCAGTCTCCGGGTAGGCCATCGACGCGCTGCTGTCGAGGCAGAGCACCGCCGACATGTTCGTGGTCTCCCGAAATTGACGGGTATAGAGGCGGTCCGTGCGCGCGAGCACCTTCCAGTCCAGGTACTTCAGGTCGTCACCGGGACGATATGCGCGGTACTGGCTGAACTCGGTGCTGAAGCCATGGAACGGGCTGCGATGCTGGCCGCTCCGCATGCCTTCGACAATCAGCCGCGCTACCACTTCCAGGTCGTCAACAGCGGCGACAAGCGCGGGGGAGAGTGAAGGGGTGGGCATGGTTTGACCCTTGATGCAATTGAGGATTGAGGATGGAGCGTTGAGGATCGGGATGGCGGATTGCTGATTCAGGATGGAGTGATTGCAGATCACGCCGCGAATCTGTCACGCCGTCAATCCATAAATTCAATCCCTCAATGGCACAAGTTCCCTACAGCCCGACGCTCTCAACCAGCCGCGCCACAACAGTATCCGTATCGATGCCGTCGGCCTCGGCCTGGAAGTTGAGGAGCAGACGATGGCGGAGCACGGGGGCCGCGATGGCGCGCACGTCTTCGGGCGCAGGCACACTGCGTCCGTCGATCAGGGCGAGCGCCTTGGCGCCCAGCAGCAGTGCCTGTCCCGCTCGCGGGCCCGCGCCCCACTTGACCCACTCGCGAACGACCGACGGCGCGCTCTCATCGGCGGGACGCGTCGCGCGAACCAGCCGGAGGGCGTACGACACCACGTTGTCGGCCGCAGGCAGGTCGCGGACGAGGCCGCGGGCCAATTCCAGCTGAGCGCCCGTCGCCACTGGCTGGATTTCTGCCGCCGCCTTTGATGTCGTCTCTGCCAGGATCCGTCGCTCTTCCTCAGCCGCCGGATAGTCGATCACCACATTGAACATGAACCGATCGAGCTGCGCCTCGGGCAGCGGATGCGTGCCCTCCTGCTCGATCGGGTTCTGTGTGGCGAGGACAAACAGCGGGCGCGCCAGCGGATAGCGCACGCCTCCGATGGTCACCTGATACTCCTGCATCGCCTCGAGCAAGGCCGCCTGCGTCTTGGGTGGTGTGCGATTGATCTCATCGGCCAGGATGATGTTGGCGAAGATGGGCCCGGGGATGAAGCGGATCTCGCGTCTGCCGGTGGCCACGTCCTCTTCGATGATGTCGGTGCCGAGAATGTCGGACGGCATCAGATCTGGTGTGAACTGGATGCGGCTGAACTTGAGGTCCACGGCCTGCGCCAGCGTCTTGATGAGCAGGGTCTTGGCCAGGCCCGGCACACCCCGCAGGAGTACATGGCCGCCGGCGAGCAAGCAGACCAGCACTTCTCGCAGCACCTGGCGCTGCCCGATGATCACTCGTTCCACTTCCCGCTGCAGCGCGCTGACCAGCGCGGCCGTTTCGTCAAATTGTTCGCGCGACATGCCCGGCCATCTTACAAGGCTGTGACCTGACCTGTCACACCCCGGCGTGATGCTGGATGCATGGCACAGACTCATGAGGAGACTCAGGGCAACATCGTGTCGATCGCCGCGTTTCGGGTGACCAGGCCATGGGCGCGACCGATGCCGTTGTTCGATGATGCCGATCATCTTGATCGGCTCGATCGCCAGCAGAGCGCCGCTCGACCGATGCCGACCGCGCGGAGCATCGAACACCGCAAGCGGATGCTGGGCTTTCTCGAAAAGCGTCCGGCCTCTGCTACGCTCACCCGATGAGCGGACTCAACGACCCCATCCTGCCAGGCCCGGGCCACACCGACTACGAACGGTATCTGCGCACCGATGAGCTCCTGGCCCTCCAGAAGAGTCCGGAACAGATGGCACATCGCGATGAACTGCTCTTCCAGACCATCCACCAGTCGTCGGAGCTGTGGATGAAGCTCGCGTGTTTCGAAATGGAGACGGTCATCGGCCATGTGCAGGCTGACCGCCTGGCGCCGGCTATCCGGCTGATGCGCCGTGCCGTGGCCGCGCTTGACCAGGTGCACAGCGCCACGCTGATGCTTGAACATCTGGCCCCCTGGGACTATCACGGGGTCCGCACGCAGCTGGGGCACGGCAGCGGATTCGATTCGCCCGGCTTCCGGCAGATTCACGACATCTCCCCGCGCCTGGCACAGGCCTTCGCAGACCTCGTCGTCGAGCGGGGCGTCACGCTGCGCGACCTCTACCGTTTCGCCGACGAGCATACGGATCTGTTCGACCTGGCCGAGCGACTGGTGGACTGGGACCAGCGGCTGATCCTGTGGCGCACCCTGCACCTCAAACTCGTCGAGCGCGTCATCGGCGGTCATGTCATCGGCACACAGGGCACGCCCGTCGAGGTGCTGGGCCGCAGGCTCGATGTGCGGTATTTTGAGGCGCTCTGGGACGTTCGGAACGCCCTGACGGCCGAGGCCGGTACAAGCCCCGGCTGATTCGTGTGCCGGCGTCCCCACGCGAACCGCCTGCGGCGCCCAGCCGTATCATGCGTCATGCGAAATCGCACACGTCCCGCGCGCCGCTCCTGCCTGACCCTGGCGTTGTTGCTGGCTCTGACACCACTTGGCGCCTGCAACCTTCAGCTTTCGACCGATGTCGAGGCCAAGGATCAGTGGTCCCGCTCCTACCCGCTGACGCCGAACGGCGCGGTCGTCATTGCCGGCACCAACGGCCGGATTAATGTGACGGCTGGAGAGGGTGACACGGTCACAGTCACTGCCGAGCGCATCGTCAAGGCCGGCACCGAGGAAGTGGCAAAGCAGCAGCTGGCCCTGTTTGACATGAAAGAAGACGTCAAGGCCGATCGAGTCAGCATCGACAGCACCGGGCGCGGGTTCACGATCAATGTGTCGCGCCGCGTGAACTACACCGTCACCATGCCCAAAGGCGCTTCATTGTCGCTTGCGAGCACCAATGGTGACATTCTGGTCACGAATGTCGGCGGCCACTTTTCTGCCGAGGCCACCAACGGCCGAGTCACCGCGACTGGCTTGCGGCAGAGCGCCAAGGTCTCCACGACGAACGGGCTCATCGATCTCGCATTCGACTCGGTGGCCGGCGAAGGTATCGCCGCCGAAACGACCAACGGCACGATTTCGGTGTCGCTGCCGAACAGCACCAACGCCGACTTCTCTGCGCGGGTCTCGAACGGCGCCATCAACCGCGAGAACCTGACCCTTCAGGTGTCTGAGGAATCACGCCGGCGGCTGGATGGGCGCATGGGAACCGGAGGCACGAGGATCCGGCTGGAGACCACAAACGGAAGCATTACGGTGCGAGGCCGGGATTGACGCCTCGTGAGAATGGCGAAGCCTCACCCTCGTCGCCGTTTCTTTATCTGCGCGACGAGCTTGGACAGCACAGTGCCAGGCCCCACTTCTTCGAATGCCGGCTCGGGTTGTGCCAGCAAGTACTCCATGGAGTCGAGCCAGCGCACCGAGTGGCCAATCTGATCAGACAGGGTCTCGCACACGAGCGTCTCGTCGTAGGGCTTGCCGGTGACGTTGGCGATGACCGGAATCTGCGGGCGACTGAAGGTGACGCCGCCCAGAAACGCTCTGAATTCCGCCTCGGCCGGGTGCATGTAGCGTGAATGGAACGGTGCGCTCACGTTGAGCGGAATGTACGCCCGAACGCCGGCGGCCTCAAACTGCGCCTTCACCGCGGTCAGGTCTTCCTGCGGCCCGGCGATCACCGTTTGATCGTAGGAATTGAAGTTGGCCACGTCGAGGCGGCGCCCTTCGTCGGTCGAGTCGAGCACGGCCTGGATCGCGGCTGGTTCCATGCCGATCACCGCCGCCATGCCGCCGCCACTGACCTGCCCCATGATTTCGCCGCGCCGCTTCACCATCGCCAGACCGGTCGCGAAGTTGAAGACCCCGGCGGCCAGCAACGCATTAAATTCGCCCAGACTATGTCCGGCCACAAAATCCGGCACAACCTTCCCATCGTCTACCCGAGCCCGATACGTCAGCGCGTTCACCACAAACAACGCAGGCTGCGTGAACTGGGTGCGCCGGAGTTCCTCGCGCGGATCCTCGACACACAACTCGCGGATCGAGAACCCAAGCACCGAGTCGGCCTGCGTCGTCCAATCGGGATATCGATCGAACAACTCCGCGCCCATACCCTTCGACTGAGAACCTTGACCGGGAAATAAACAGATAAGCATGAAGTGATTGTAGCAATGAGTGCCGGAAGGTTCCGCCATTGCTACAATCACCCTGCGTGCCCTTTCCCTCTCCAGGCGACCGCGCCGTCTCTGTCTGTTGGATAGATGTGTCGTCGGTGACCGCACGTGATGCGTCCACATGGGTGTTGCGCCTCCCGGAAGCGGAACAAGAGCGCTTCAATCGGTATCGGCACGTACTCGCGGCCCATCAGTTTCTGGCTGGGCGATTGCTCATTCGAGGGTGGCTCGCGTCGGTGTCGGGCATTCCCGCATCGGAGTGGCAGTTCGCCGAGGGTCAGAGGGGCCGGCCGGAAATTGCGCATCCCGCATCGCGCTGGTCGTTCAACCTCGCTCATTCCGGCAACCTGGTCGCATGTGTCTTGTCGTCGGTGTCCGAGGTGGGTGTCGACCTCGAGGACCTGCAGCGCCGGCCTCCGATCCGGGATCTGGCGCAGCGATTCTGTTCGCCGGCTGAGGCAGCCGACATCGAGCGGCAGCCTGAACCGGCGCGGACCCGCCGGTTCCTGACGTACTGGACGCTCAAGGAGGCGTATCTCAAGGCGCGCGGCCTGGGCATCGCCGTTCATCTGGCCGATGTGGAGTTCACCCTCGAAGTCGAACATCCGACCATCAACTTCCGTGAGTCGCTTGAGGGTACCAGCCGCGAGTGGGCGTTTGCGCTGTTCGAGCCGACACCTCGTTATCTCCTTTCGGTGGCTGTGCCACAGCCGGCCGGTTCCCCGCGGCCCGACATAGCGGTCCACGCGCTGACGCTTGATGCGTTGATCACCCCCTGATGCGCCTTCTCGCCATCAGCGACCTCCACCTGAGCCACAAGCGCAATCGCGCAGGGCTCGAGGCCCTGGCCCACTACCCCGAAGACTGGCTCATCGTGGCCGGCGATGTCGGCGAGCGGGTAGAACACCTGCGTTTCGCGCTCGATCAGCTCACACCCCGGTTCGCGCAGGTCATCTGGACGCCGGGCAATCACGACCTCTGGTGCCCGCCCGACGCCACCGATCGCACCCGCGGTCAGGCCAGGTACGAGGAACTTGTCAGCATCTGCCGCAGCTACCGCGTGCTGACGCCGGAAGACCCATTCGCCAACTTCCCCACTTCCCCAGTTCCCAGTTTCCTCAGTTCCCCGGTTCCTGATTTCCCCATTTACATCTGCCCTCTCTTTCTCCTCTACGACTACTCGTTTCGTCCGACTGACGTCACGCGCGAAGGCGCGCTCGCGTGGGCTCGTGAGAGCGGGGTGGTCTGTGGCGACGAGCAGATGCTTGACCCTACGCCGTGGCCGTCGCGATCTGCGTGGTGCGCGGCGCGGTGTGACGCGACCGAAATCCGGTTGGCTGCGCTTCCGGCTGACGCCGAGACCGTCCTCATCAGCCACTGGCCTCTTCGCTACGACCTTGCGCGTCCGCCACGAGTGCCACGGTTTTCGATCTGGTGCGGCACCACGCGCACGGAAGACTGGCCGCGCCGCTTTCGCGCGCGCGCGGTCGTCTCTGGCCACCTGCACATGCGCACGACGCTCGTGCGGCATGGCGTGAGGCATGAAGAGGTCTCGCTCGGATATCCGCGCGATTGGTATGAGGACCGCGGCGTCGATTGGTACCTGCGCGATGTGTTGCCGAAGACGCCGGAACACGCATCACGTTTTGTTCCAGCGCGGGATCCGTTTATGATTCTTCGTCAATGAGGTGCCACCACGCATGAGGAGACTTCGTGTCCTTCTCCTTATTCATCATTACCTCGTCCCGCCAGACGACGTGTCTGGAGTGGACACCGAAAAGGCGCCGTGGCGGACCGAATACGACGTCCTCAAGACGTTGCGCGATGATCTGAAACACGAGGTCCGTGTGCTTGGCATCGCCGACGAGCTCACCCCCATCAAGCAGGCGGCCGAAGAATTCAAGCCGCACATTGTGTTCAACCTGCTCGAAGCGTTTCACGAGGTCGGCACCTACGACCAGAACGTGGTGTCCTATCTCGAGTTGCTCAGGCTGTCGTACACGGGCTGCAATCCGCGGGGCATGATTCTGGCGCGCGACAAGGCGCTGTCGAAGAAGCTGCTGCAATACCACCGCATCTCCGCCCCGGACTTCGCGGTGGCGTACCGGCGCAAGAAGTTCAAGCTTCCCAAACGAATGACCTATCCGGTCATCGTCAAATCCCTGACGCAGGAGGCCTCGATCGGGATCTCACAGGCGTCGGTGGTGGAAGACGAGCGGAGGATGCTGGAGCGCATCCAGTTCATCCACGACTCCATCCAGACGGAAGCCATTGTCGAGCAGTACATCGAAGGCCGTGAGCTCTACTGCGCCATCGTCGGCAACGAGCGGCTCCAGGTGTTCCCGGTCTGGGAGATGTTCTTCCAGAAGATGACCGAGCGCCAACATCGCATCGCGACCTCTCGGGTGAAGTGGAGCAGCAGCTACCAGGAGAAGGCCGGCATCATGACAGGAGTCGCCGAGCCCCTGACCGAGGGCGTACAGGAGCGCATCCCCGCGATGTGCAAGCGTGTGTATCGTGCGCTGCAACTCAGCGGGTACGCCCGCATCGACATGCGCGCCGATGCGCAGGGCCGTGTGTGGGTGATCGAAGCCAACCCGAATCCGCAAATCGCCTTCGGCGAAGACTTCGCGCGGTCGGCCGATCTGGCCGGTGTCCACTATCCCGCGCTCATCCAGCGCATTCTCCGCGCCGGCCTCCGCTGGGAACCAGAGAAGAACGGATGAGATCGTAATGGTCTGCCCTACGTTCCGCAAATCCGCTCCCAGTGCTCCGGCTGCAGCGACAGCGGCCAATAGCGCTTGCGCAGCAGGATCACCTCGTCCACATACCGCGACTTCTCCACCAGGCCATCGTGTCGGCGTTGTCGCAGCCGCCGGATTTCGTAGCGATACAGGTCGTTGAGGGCCGCGCGCACCAACTGGGGCGGCGTGGTGGCCGCCGGTTTCAGGCCATACGTCAGCAGCGCGGCCGCCAACTCCTCCGGATAGGCCCAGGTCTCGTGCGTCATGTATGATCCGCTTGCTCCCCGCTTATCAGAACACGACAGGCGGGGGTTTCTCGATTCCCTACCCTTGAGGAGTGCTAGATATGCGGCGCAGGTTGCTTCTTCCGTTGCTGATGTTCGGTCTTGCGGTGACGTTCCCCGCGGCGATGGCCACACAGGCCCCGCAGGAACTGATTGACAAGGACGTCAATGCCAGAATCCGCAAGGAAGGCTGGGACAACTCCCAGATCATGCGGACGATGCATTATCTGACCGACGTGTATGGGCCGCGGCTGACAGGCTCGCCCAACCATGAGAACGCGGCGAAGTGGGCCGTGCAGCAGATGGAACAGTGGGGCTTCAAGAACGGCAAGCTCGAGCCGTGGGACTTCGGTCGGGCAGGCTGGCTCAACGAAAAGGCGAGCGGCCATATCCTCTCGCCGGTCAAAGACAACCTCGTGTTTGAAGTGCTGGCATGGACGCCATCCACCAAGGGCACGGTCACCGGCGAGGGCGTCCACCTGATCACACCGCTTGGCCCGGTGGTCGAGGCGCCGATTGCCGCCGACGTCACCGGCCGCGGAGGCGCCGGCCGCGGCAGCGCACCGCAGCGCCTGGGTCCGACCGAGGACGAACTGAACGCATACTTCAAGTCGATCGAAGCCAGAGTCCGCGGCGGCATCGTGTTTGTCGGCGCGCACACACAGGTGGCTTTCCAGGAGAACCCGCCCGCCAAGCGTCGTGACGACGAGCAGGTCAAAGCGCAGTTCAACCCGGACCCCAATGCAGCGCCCGGCGGCGCGGGCCGTGGCGGACGAGGCGGCAATGCGCCCGGCCGAGGCGCTCAGGCGGCTACCCCCTCAGGCCCGGCGCGCCTGACCGGGGCAGAGGTGGCCACCCGCGTCAACGCGTTTCTCATGACGTCAGGCGCCGGCGTCCGCGTCAATGACGCCGCCCGCGAACACGGCCAGATTCGCGCGTTCAACTACTCCGCGTACGACACGACCAAGACCGTCCCAACCGTAGTCCTGCGCAACGAAGACTACGGCCGCATTACGCGCATCATGGCCGACGGCACGCCGGTGCGCCTCGAGTTCACCATCGTGAACCGCGACTACCCTGCCGGCCGAACGTCCTACAACGCCATCGCGGAAATTCCCGGCACCGACAAAGCCGATGAGGTGGTCATGTTGGGCGGCCACTTGGACTCGTGGCATTCTGCGACGGGCGCTACGGACAACGCCGCTGGCAGCGCGATCATGATTGAGGCCGCGCGCATTCTCCAGGCCATCGGCGTCAAGCCTCGCCGCACGATTCGCGTGGCGCTGTGGGGTGGCGAAGAACAGGGGCTGCTGGGCTCGCGCGCGTACGTCGCCGCGCACTTCGGTTCGGCCGAGGACCCGCTGCCGGAGTTCTCGAAGTTCAACGGCTACTTCAACATCGACTCGGGCACCGGCCGGGTGCGCGGCATGTCGGTGTTCGGCCCGCCTGAGGCCGCCAGGATTGTAGCAACCTACCTGCGGGAGTTCGAGGACTTCGGCATCTACGGCGCCACAGCCTCGGCCAGCCGCGCAGCCGGCGGCACCGACAGCACGGTATTCAACTCCGCCGGTATTCCCGGAATCGGCGCCAGCCAGGATCCGATGGAGTACAACAGCCACACGTGGCACACGAACCTTGATACCTACGAGCGCATCGTGGAAGACGACGTGAAGAAGTCGGCGATTGCCGTCGCGTCAGCGGTGTACCACATCGCGATGCGCGAGCAGATGCTGCCGCGCTTCGACAAGGCGACGATGCCCGCCCCACCCGCGCCCCCGGGCGGTCGCGGCGGCGGCGCGCCGAACCAGTAAGAGCGCACGAGTCGATTTCACACGAGGCGTGAAGGTTCTGAAGGATCCGTTTTCCTTCAGTCCTTCACGCCTCGTGTGGAATCAGTCGGCGCGAAGTGTGATGCTCGGATCCACCCGTGAGGCCCGGGACGCGGGTACAAGACAGCCGGCGACCGCGACGACCAACATCAGACCGCACACCGCGGTCAGCACGAGCGGATCCGACGGCGAAGACTGATACAGCATGGACTGGATGAACCGCCCCGACACGGCCGCAGTCACCCCACCCGCGACCAGGCCGATCAGCACGAGCGTCAGTCCTTCGCGCAGAATCAACCCGACAACCGATGACCGCGCCGCGCCAAGCGCAACCCGGATTCCCATTTCCCGCGTCCGTCGTCCCACCGAAAATGCCATGGTGCTGTAGATACCGACGCTCGCCACCAACAGTGCGAGGACGCCGAATGCGGTAAAAAGGCGCGTGCCGAGCCTCCATGGGCGAAGTTGACGTTCGAACGAATCGGCCAGCGGCGCGAGGGTCGCAAATACGCCGGATGGCAGCCAGCCACGCACGGCCGGCCGCAGCGCCGCCGCGGCTGCTTCGGCGCCATGACCGTCGGCCAGGCGGATGAGCGCCTGCGTCGCAACCGAAAACTCCCCCACAGCCTGAGACTGAGGCACGAAGTACATGGGAGACTGGCCGCCTCCCTTATCGATCAGCCCATCGCGGTTCGTGTTCTCGACCACACCCACGACCTCAAGGCAAGGGCGGGCGGCGGTTCCCATTCGCACGCACTGCCCGAGGGCGTCGGCACCGGGCCATAACGCTCCAGCCATCGCGCGGTTCACGATCACGACTGGCGGGGATCCGCCGTCGTCTTCCGCGCTGAAGTCGCGGCCACGCTCGATCGTGATTCCTGCGGTGCTGAAGAAGCGTGGTGACACCGTCATAGAGGAGGGGTACTGGTCGCCCGCGCCTGATATCTTGGCCCCATCCCTGTGAAACAACGCGATGCTCACATATCCCGAGAGCGGAGTCACGCCCACCAGCGCGACCGAACGCACCGCTGGATGCGCCTCGAGCAACGGGCTCAGTTGCCCAAAGACTTCCGCGCGCGTGGCACCCGGAAGGGTGCCCACCTCCGCTCGTAGCTTCAGGGTCAGGAGTTGATCGACGTCGTACCCCGTGTCGGTGGATGTCGCCGTGTGAAGGCTGCGAATGAACGCCGCAGCGCCGACAAGCAGCACGACCGACAGCGCCACCTGCGCCACCAGCAACATCGATCGAACCCTTGACGGCCGATCACCACCGCCACGCGCATCCGCCTTCATGACCCCCGCCAGGCCCTCCCGCCTCGCGCTCGACGTCACAAAGAGCCCGATGACCGCCGCGACAATGGCAGAGACTGCCATAGCAAACAGGACCAGGCGGCCGTCGATCAAGGCGCCAACCCAGACCACATCCGGCATCAGGGTGCGCCGAATGGCCTCGCCACCGAGTTGGGCGACAAAAAGCGACGCGATGCCCGCAGCCAGCGTCAGGACGAGGCTCTCGGCCAGGAACAGGCTCGCGGTCCGGCCCTGCGACATTCCGAGCGCCAGGCGCACCGCGATCTCCCTGCGGCGCGACACCGATCGCGCGAGCAGGAGGCCGGTGGCATTGGCACACGCGATGAGCAGTACCAGCAGCGCGACGACGGCGAGCCTCGACGAGAGGGCTTCTTCGTTGGTCGCGTTCAACGGCCCCCGGCTCTCGATGAGCGGAGCCGCCGCGATTCCCTGTTTCTGTTCTCGAGGGGGCGCACCTGCGCGAAAAGCTGCCGTCGCCCGGCCTTCGAGCTCCCCCGCAGGCTGGGCGGCACGGGCGAGGACTCGCACGGATCGGTTGTATCGATCCTGATACCACGGTCGCTGAAAGGGCCACGGGTATGCGGCCATGGGCATCCAGTAGGCGACGGCCTCGACGTCAACGCCACCGAAGCCCTGAGCGGCAACCCCCACAATCGCGAAGACAATGCCGTTGAACTCAACGGTCGTTCCAATCACTGCCGGATCCCCGCCGTAGCGGCCTTGCCATTCCTGGAAACTGACCACGGCGACCAGCGCCGCCGACGGCACGCGACACTCATCGTCGGTCAGGTACCGGCCCAGCGCGGGAGATGCCACGCGCAACAGCGAGAAATAGTGAGGCGCAATCCAAGCCGTGTGAGTCTCCGGGGCATCTTCGCCGCGCCCTAGCGCCAGCCGAGTCCCGATGTAGGCGGTCACGGACCCGGTCGGCATCCCGGACGCGACGGAATCGAATGCCGGATAGTGGAAGAACTTGCTGAAGGGCTGCGCCAGGCCGCCTGGCTCAGTAGCGCCCAGCACGTGCCGGTACAACCGGACCACGTCCTGACTGTCGTGGACGCCTGGTGGCGCGCGCAGAAACAACCGGTCCACCACTGTAAAGAGGGCGCCGTTCGCTCCGATCCCGAGCGCGAGTGTCGCGACGATCAGGAGCGTAAACCCTCGCGCGGCTGCCAGGGACCGTGTCACGTAGCGCAGATCTTGAATCCATGCATCAACCCAGCGGCCTCGACGATGCCGTCTCGCGATTCGGGTGTCGATCGCGGCCAGCGTCACTTTCACCGGTTCGGCGTCGCCGAACTCGGCGTGTGCACGCGACTCAGCGGCAGCGCGCGATGCACCGCCCGCCATCAGTTCCTGAATTCGTGCCTGCAGGTGGAACGCAATCTCCTCGTCAACTGCCGTCCTGACGTGAGGATCAACACGCACTACGCTTTCTCCGGCGTTGCGCGCATGACCGACGAGACCGCGTCGGCGTACTGCGCCCACACGGCCCCTTGTTCCTTCAGCGCCTTTCGGCCTTTGACCGTCAGGGCATAGAACTTGGCGCGTTTGCCGGTGCTGGCGTTTCCCCAGTCGGACGACAGCCAGCCGCGCTCTTCCATACGATGGAGCGAGGTATACAGGGCGCCGTCAAGAATCTTGAACGTGTCGTTCGAGCCCTCGCGTATGAATCGGGCGATGGCGTAGCCGTGTTTGGGTCCATTGGAGAGTGCGCGGAGCACCAGCACGTCGAGCGTGCCCTGCAGTAGATCGAGTTGAGTCCTGGCCATGCGCGCAGCATACCCTCAACAGTTGATTCAATCAACTGTTGAGGGTATATCTGCCAGAGAGCACGAGTGCACACGAGGCATGGAACTCACGGCTGTCCGATCGTCACGGCCTCACACAGGTCGCCGAGATCGTCCCGCAGCCGTTCGTATGAATCGCGGCCACGCGTGAGCAGGGTGGGCAAATTTTCGGAAAGCCACTCGTGAAAAAGCACCAGATCCCGTTCGGAGCGCCGGTCGAGCGGGCGCTCAAGCCACAATCGTCGGAGGGTCTGCCGTTTTTCGTAATCCCGCATTGTTGTGGCCACCATGGGCCGTCGAGATTACCACAAGTTTCGCCCTTTATTCGCCATGGGTCATTGACACGACACGACGTTGTGGGTGTGATGCCTGCGTCATTCCGATTCCCGACGGGGAATGAGCAACTGTGGATCGCCGGTGTCTCAAACGCCGTGACACCGCTGGCGAGGCTCACGCAGGGACTCGCCCTTGATCGTGCGTCGGCTGAGGCGACCGCGTCGCGGTGAACGCGTGAGTGTCGCCTCGTGGAAATCATGCCTCGTGTGTGAATCAGTCTTATCTCAGCCCCTCGGTCGCGCTGAGCAGGATGCCGTTGAACAGGAACTTGAACGTGCCGTGCGGCTGCGAGCGAAACGCGATTTCCGGTCCGAACACGTAGAGGTGGCCCTTGCCCACCTCGGCTTCAAACGCCGCGATGCCGTTCTCCAGGTAGTGCTGTCCCCACGCCCAGCCGCTGCGGAGCGGTGTCGGCGTATTGAACCACGCGATCGTCTTGATGCCCCGTGAGGTCGCCGCGGGCCCGAGCCGGAACGTCGGGCTGTTGTCGAAGAACACGTCGATCTCCGGGCCCGTGCCGTGGCCCAGAATCGAGTTCGGTTCCACTGCCGCACGCAGCACCGACCCAGGCACATAGAACTTTGTTCCCGGCAGCGGACCGAGGCGGCCGTCTTCGCCACGCTCCGTCAGATGGCTTTCAATCGGCAGATCGAAATGCGCGGCAATGCTGGCCGACGCGCCGCCAATCGTGAGCAGTGAACCGCCGGCGCGTACAAACTCCTTGATCTTCGTCATTGTCTCTGCGGTCACGTTGCCCTGCCGGTTGCGGAACTCTTCCGGAATTTCGGGACCGGCGCCAACTGCGGGAATGCCGCCGTCGTTGAAGATGAGGATGTCGAACTTGTCGATCAGGTTGCCGGCGTCGAGCATCGGCGGAAACACCACCGTGTACGGGAACTCGAAGTTCTCAAAGATCAGTCGCGTCCAGCCCGACGGCATCTGGCCACCGTACTGGTCGAACAGGCCGATCCGCGGCGCACGAAGCACGGTCATGCGACCGGTCGGCGCGGTGGTGGCCGCCTGAAACGTCAGCCCCAGATCCACCGCCAGCTTTTCGAGCATCGCCCGGGTCGTGGCTTTCGACGTGACGTAGAACGTCCCGGCGCCCATGGGGCCATCCGCCAGCCACGACACCGTCTCGCCAGCCTTGGTCAGGCGATTGATGGCAATGTAACTGTCGTTGGCTTTGTGCGTGAAGTAGTAGCCCGCGGCGGCCTGGCCGCCAATAATGCGGCCGGCCGGCGTCACGGCTGAACCCACAACCTTCACGAAGGGGCCATCAAAGCCGTCGAGGATGCGATCGAACTGCACGCCCATCTGCATCGCAAGCGTGTAGCCGGCGCTGTCATACGGCCGACTGGGCGGGCCACCCGGATACGGGAAGTCGTCCGGGTGATCCTGCGGCTCAAACATGTCCATCACATGCGGGCGAAACGCCTGCGCGGTTTTGACGACGTAGGAGTTGGCCGGGTACTGCTTGCCGCTGACCGTAAACGCTGCGGTCGCGCGGTGCACCGTGATGCCCGTCTTGATCAGGGTGTTCATGAACCGCGTCGCCGTGCCGAAGTCAGGCTGATCCGCGCTCATGATGAACCCGCGGGGGTCGCGCATCTCGGGCGAGTGGAGTTCCGCCCAGTAGGGGTTCGGCGCACCGGCACCGGCGCCGCAACCGCCACCGGTGGCCACCGCAGCGCCACCAGGCGCCGCCGCCCCGCCACCGCCCGGGCCGCGCCCACCACGCCCGGAGTGGCCACCGGCACCGCGGTGGGCGCCGCCC
>CAZAZR010000079.1:0-19311 GCA_964489685.1 uncultured Solibacteraceae bacterium
GGATCGAACGCGGTCAGGACGATGGGCTGGCGAATGGTCCAGACGATGCCGAGCAGCGCGAGCACCCCGAACCACAGCACCATCACAGGTCCGAAGAGACGACCTACGCGGTGGGTGCCGTGGCGTTGAATGGCGGATACGCCCCACATTCCTGGGTCCCCCGCGACGCCAACACTGGCGTCCTAGGCGTTATTCCGCATTAGGCGCCTGACAAGGCTGTCTGCAAAAATCCCGGCGTCAACGCCCTCAATGAGGCTCAGTCGCCGGTGCCCAGTTCGATCCCGTCGAGCACGAGTCGATCGAGGCGGGCCACCCGATCAAAGTCATGATCAAACGTCAAGAGACAACCGCCCTGGTCCAGGGCGCACGCCGCAATCCACATATCGTTTGCCGGAATCTGGGTGCCTGCGCGCCGAAGACCTGCGTACACCCGACCGTAGTGTCGCGCCACCGAGTCATCGACGGCAATGACCTGCACGGTCAGTTCAGCCAGAAACTCACTGAGCGCGACACGATTTTCCCTCGTGCGCGAGCCGAGCTCGAACGCGCCGTGCAGTGCTCCCAGCACTGGCGTGGGAACCAGCACAGACTCCGCCTCCGCGATGAGGTCGCGTACGCGCGTGTCACCGGCGCGAAAGCGCGAGTACGCGGACATGTCGAGGACGAGGCGGGGCACACGTTCGCTCTTGGCTCCAGAGGTCATGGTCGATCTCGCGCTGGCCCTTGAGTGCGGCATCACACTCCGCCAGGTCGGCCTTGGACCACGTCATGTAGCGTT
Source organism: uncultured Solibacteraceae bacterium (assembly GCA_964489685.1). GTDB lineage: Bacteria > Acidobacteriota > Vicinamibacteria > Vicinamibacterales > SCN-69-37 > SYFT01. The sequence continues at coordinate 779 of CAZAZR010000079.1, forward strand.
CGAGCCGTTGTCGCCTGGCGTCAATCCCCACCGCGTCCTCCAGGATGCGGAGGGCCACGGTATTGACGCTCTGCCCCGTTGATTTGCCCAGTCGGGTCAGTCGCCGATTCAGGTCGTCGGTCACGCCTCTGATGGTCAATTGCGTCGGCATGCAGGCGTGATAGCACTACAGCGCAGGCACGAGTCGCGTGGGTCTTGCCCGAACATGACGCCATCCTGATCCAACGTTGGAGCAGATCACCTGGCAGTGCACGCCGGCCTGGCCGATATGTATTGACAATAAGATCCTTAACGACCTCCCTGATACCGTCCTGGACATCTGGGCGCATGGCGTCACCGAGATGTTCAATAGCGGCAAGGACCACTCATCGGGGTCGAGCGTGTCTGTTCACATCGTGATGTCGGCCGTGACCACCGAAATGATCATCATGGACGACGGTGTTGGAATCTTCAGAAGGATCCAGCAGGCCATGAACCTCCTGGGTGAACGTCACGCGATCTTTGAACTCTCAAAGGGCAAGCTGACCACCGATCCGGCGCGTCACAGCGGAGAAGGCATCTTCTTTACATCGAGGATGTTCGATGGCTTCGACATCCTCCCATACGGGGGTTGACATTCTTCCGATCAATGCCAACCCTGATGTTCAGTGAATGATTTCGCGAGCGGCCAATGCGACAGGAGGCCCGGGGTCGGTCGTCGGCGGCGGAGAAGATTCCTGAGACGTCAGGACGCCGTCAGACTAGAGCTAGTGTGCTGAGGGAGGCGTAACGCCGGCCCCCGGGATGCCCCGCCCGGAAGACGTCCTAAAGCGTCATCCGCAGCACACTAGACCTTGCGTTGGCGACGACCTGTGCGCTGATCCTGCTTTTTCAGCCTGGGCGGCGATGGTGACCGGCACACCTGTTACACGGGCCTCCTATAATGGAGGAGATATGAGCCGCCCGCCCGAGGCCACCGCCCCCACTGCCGGCGTTCCGGCCCAGACACCGGAACGGCCGCTCACCGACCCGGCGTTTTATCTGAACCGGGAACTGAGCTGGCTTGAGTTCAACCGGCGAGTGCTCGCGCAGGCCGAAGACCCGTCTCACCCGTTGCTTGAGCGTGTCAAGTTTCTCGCAATTGTGGCGGCGAACCTGAACGAGTTCTTCATGATTCGTGTGGCGTCGCTGCTGCGCAAGCAGCGGACGGGCACCGAAGATGTGTCGCCCGACGGCATGTCCACCGAAGAGCAGCTCGTGCAGGTGCGGCGCCAGGCGTCCGAAATGCTGGCGCTGCAGGCCAGATGCTGGACGCGCGAGTTACGGCCGCAGTTGGCCGACGCACACATCCACTTTCTCGATCCAGCCGACTACTCGCCGGCCATCGCGCAACACCTCGAGACCTATTTTTCCCGCGAGATCTGGCCCGTGTTGACGCCCCTGGCGTTCGACCCGGGCCACCCGTTCCCGTACATTTCGAACCTCAGTCTGAACCTGGCCGTGGTCGTCAAACATGCCGGGCGCACGAAGTTTGCGCGCGTCAAGATTCCGGACGTCCTTCCGCGGTTCGTGCTCCTCCCTGATCGGCTCGCCACGCGCGGCCATCAGACGTTGGTGTTTCTCGAAGACATCATCCGGGCCAACCTGGCGCGTTTGTTCCCCGGCACGACCGTGAAGGGTGCATACCTGTTTCGAGTGGTTCGCGACGCCGACCTCGTCATCCAGGAGGATGAAGCCGACGACCTCCTGGAGTCGATCGACAAGAGCCTGCGCGAACGGAGGCACGGGGCGCTCTCAATGCTGAAGGTTGAGGCCGGCGTCCCACGCCGCGTGCTCGACACCCTGATCGAAAACTTCGAGATCGAGGAAGAGAACGTCTTCCGGACGAAAGAACGCCTCGGCTTTGGCGACTGGATGCAACTGACCCAGCTCCATCGGGCGGAGTTGAAGTACCCGCCCTTCCTTCCGGCAACTGTCTGGGAGGACCACGAAGGCGAGGCCATCTTCACGGAACTGCGCCAGCGCGATCGCCTGGTGCACCACCCGTTCCAGTCGTTTGGCGCGGTCGAAGCCTTCCTGAGTGCGGCCGTCGCCGACCCGCAGGTGCTGGGCATCAAGATGACCCTGTACCGCATCGGCCCCAACTCTCCGCTGGTGGACTTGCTCGTCCGCGCCGCCGACGGCGGCAAGCAGGTGGCCGTGCTCGTGGAACTCAAGGCGCGATTCGACGAACGCAACAACATCCTCTGGGCGCAGCGGCTGGAGGCCGCCGGCGTGCACGTGGTCTACGGGTTGCTCAACCTGAAGACGCACTGCAAACTGTGTCTGGTGGTGCGCAAGGAAGCGGATGGCATTCGCCGATACGCGCATCTGGGCACCGGCAACTACAACGTCATCACGTCCAGGACCTACACCGATCTCGGACTATTCACATCACGCGACGCCATCGTCGAAGACGCGTCTGACCTGTTCAATTACCTGACCGGTTATTCGAACCAGGTGCAGTATCGCGCGCTGCTCGTGGCGCCCCTGAGCCTGCGGTCAGGCCTGGCGCAACTCATTGATCGCGAAATCGCGGCGGCCGAAGCGGGCCAGCCCAGCGGCATCATCATGAAGATCAATGCCATCACCGACCCCGAGATGGTGCGGCATCTGTATCGGGCGTCGCAGGCGGGCGTCCAGGTGGATCTGCTGGTGCGGGGGGTGTGCGTGCTGCGTCCGGGTGTGCCAGGCGTCAGCGACCACATCCGGGTGCGGTCGATCATCGGGCGCTTCCTTGAACACTCGCGGATCTTCTGGTTCGCCAACGCGGGGGACCCGAAGGTGTACATCGGCAGCGCCGATGTCATGGAGCGCAACCTCGATCGCCGTGTTGAAGTGCTCTGCCCGGTGCTCGACCCGAAACTTGCGGAGCACCTGCGGGCGGTCGTCCTCACAGCCTACCTCGGCGACAACCATCGCGGCCGAGTGCTGACAGCGACCGGCATGTACGAGCGCGACAGCGATTCGGCTGGTGGTGACGCGCTCAGCGCGCAAGACTTCCTGCTGGGCTGCTACGCCGCCGAAGCAAAAACCGACTAGCGATCTTCCACAGGCGCCCGGTGCGCGACAGAGGGACAGGCCCCGAGTGTGGTAGGGTCGGATGGGTCGGTCGCAGGATCGGCGCGGGTCACATTACATGCGCCTCTCACTGAGATTCATCATCCCGCTCCTCATCGTCCTGGCGGCCTTTGCGTACGCCGTGATGCCCCTCGTGGACAGTCTCACGGTGCGGTGGTTCGTGAGGGACATCGAGATCCGCGCCCGCCTGATCGCCAATACCGTGCAGGACCCGGTGCAGAACCTGTACCGTTTTGGCGACGAGGCCGGTGTTCGGCAGGTTCTGACGCGCGTGGCCCAGGACGAGCGGGTGTACGGCGTGGCGTACTGTCCGTCTGCCGAGGCCGCCCCAATCGCCGCGGGCACACTGCCCTCGCCTGGCCGCTGCGCGGACCTGGTCTCGTTTTCTGGCACCAACGGACACATCGTCACAAGTCCGCAGGGCCCCCTCCTGCTCTCGGTTCATCCACTCGGGTCGCCCGAGGCGCCTGACGGCAGCCTGATCCTCGTCCACGACATGAGCTTCGTGGCGCGCCGCAGCCAGGAGACGCGGCTGTACCTCTTCTACCTGTTCGTCGGCCTTGGCGTCACCGTCTCGCTGCTGACCGTGGTCATTGCCCAGCTGAGCTGGCGGGGCTGGGTGCAGGGCATGCGCGCGCTCCTTCGTGGCGAAGGCCTGCTGCGCCCGGCCAACCGGCCCGACGTGCCGGAGTTCAGGCCGCTCGCGCGGGACCTGCGCGAACTGATTCGCGACATCGAGTCGGAGCGCCGGCCCACGGACGAAGATCGGTTCGCCTGGTCGCCCGACGCCCTCCGGACCGTCCTCAATCAGGAACTGCGGGGCCAGCAGGTCATCGTCCTCTCGAACCGCGAGCCGTACATTCACATCCGTCGGGAGGATGGCATTGAGGTGCGCCGGCCGGCGAGCGGCCTCGTGACCGCGCTCGAGCCGATCATGCGCACCTGTTCGGGCACCTGGATTGCCCACGGGAGCGGGTCGGCTGATCGAGAGGTGGTCGATCGACACCAACGCATCGCGGTGCCTCCCGACGACCCCACGTATCAGCTTCGCCGGGTGTGGCTCACCGAAGAGGAGGAGGTGGGTTACTACTACGGCTTCTCCAACGAAGGACTCTGGCCGCTATGCCACATCGCACACGTGCGCCCGACGTTTCGCACGACCGACTGGGAGCAGTACGTCCACGTGAATCAGAAGTTTGCCCAGGCGGTCGTCGAGGAATCTGTCTCGAGCGACCCGATCGTGCTGGTACAGGATTATCACTTCGCGCTGGTGCCGCGCATGATTCGCGAAGCGCTGCCCAACGCCACGATCATCACCTTCTGGCACATTCCGTGGCCGAACCCCGAGGCGTTCGCCATTTGCCCGTGGCGGGAACAGCTGCTGGACGGCCTGCTCGGCAGCAGCATCCTGGGGTTTCATACACAGTTCCACTGCAATAACTTTGTGGACACGGTCGATCGGCAACTCGAGGCGCGCGTGGATCGCGAAACGTTCACGGTGTCGTATCGCCGCGAGCTGACCTCGGTCAAGCGCTACCCCATTTCCATCGAATGGCCACCCTCGACGAGCCTGGTCAGCAGGTCGGTCGAACTGTGCCGTGCGACCGTGCGGAACCGTCACGGGCTGCCGGTCGATCACGCGGTCGGTCTTGGCGTTGATCGCTTTGACTACACCAAGGGCATCGAAGAGCGGTTGAGGGCGGTCGAGCGGCTGCTCGACCTGCATCCGGAGTGGGTGGGCCGGTTCACGTTCGTGCAGATTGCGGCACCGACCCGCGCCAGTATCGAGGAGTACGACAACTATCAGCTGCGCGTCCGCGCGCTGGTCGATCGCATCAACCGGCGGTTCGCGCTGGCCCCGCACCCACCCATCATCCTGCTGAGCGAACATCACGAGGCCGCTGGCGTGTACGAGTACTACCGCGCCGCTGACGTCTGTTTTGTCAGCAGCCTCCATGACGGAATGAATCTGGTAGCCAAGGAGTTCGTGGCGGCCCGCGATGATGAGCGAGGCGTACTGGTGCTGAGCCAGTTCACGGGCGCGGCGCGCGAGCTTGCCGAAGCGATCATCGTCAACCCCTACGACGCCGACGAGTGCGCGGCGGCGTTGCAGGCCGCCCTCAATATGCCCGAGCGCGAACAGCGCGCACGCATGCGACTCATGCGAGGCCTCATCGGAGAGTTCAACGTGTTTCGTTGGGCTGGACGCATGCTGATTGATGCGGCTGGCATGCGTCGACGCAGTCGCCTCCTGGATCGCATGGCCACGAACGCGTTCCCGCGCGGGTCGCAACCGCCATTCGAGGGCGCCTGATGCGGCCGCAGGTGACCGGATGCGCGTATTTTCTGGACATCGACGGCACGCTCGTGGATTTCGCCGATGCACCCGCGCGCGTCAGGCTGGATCGCACATTGCCAGGCCTGGTGGAGGCGCTGTATCAATCGTCGGGCGGCGCCCTGGCGCTGATCACCGGCCGGTCCCTCGAGAGTATCGACCGGCTGTTTCCCGTTCGACAGCTGCCGGCTGCGGGACAACACGGCCTCGAACGCCGCACGGCCTGTGGGCAGGTGACGCGACACGTCGGGCCCGTGAGGGCACTCGACGGCGCCCGACACGTCCTTGTGGGCATCGTCAATCGGCACCCAGGCCTGCTGGTCGAAGATAAGGGGCTGTCGATCGCCCTGCACTACCGCCGCGTACCCCAATTGGCGAGTTATGCCCATCGTGTGATGCGGACGCTGCGGGCGGCCCTGGGTGACCAATACTGCCTGCAGAAAGGAAAGCGGGTGGTGGAACTCGCGCCCGCAGGCAGGGACAAAGGCGCCGCGATCGCGTCGTTCATGCTTGAGGCGCCCTTTCGTGGCAAAGCGCCGCTGTTCATCGGCGACGATGTCACTGACGAATACGGATTCGCGATGGTGAACCAACTCGGGGGCTACGCGATCAAGGTCGGCACGGGGCGCACCAAGGCGGGGTGGCGCCTGCACGATGTGCCATCCGTCCTCGCCTGGCTCACGTCGGGCACTCCGGTGCCGCAACGCACACTCATCAGACACCGGAGATGACGCGATGACATCTCTCAACCTTGCGCTTATTGGCAATGGCACGACGAGTGCCTTGATCGACGCCAGCGGCGACATCGTGTGGTCCTGCGTGCCTGGTTTCGACGGCGACCCGGTGTTCTGCACCCTCCTGCAGACCCCGTCGGATGTCACCGGGTCCGCAGGTCACTTTGCGATCGAGGTCTCGGACGTTGTCCGATCCGAACAGGAGTATCTGATCAACACGCCGGTTCTGGTGACGCGCCTGTTCGACCGCGACGGAGGGTCAGTGGAGATCACCGACGTCATGCCGCGTTTTCATCAACATGGGCGCGTGTTCAGCCCCATGATGCTGGTACGTCAGATTCGACGTACGTCAGGCAGCCCTCGAATCCGCATCAGGCTTCGGCCGTCGGAACAGTACGGATCGCGGGCCGCCTCGGCCACGTCCGGCAGCAACCACATCCGCTATGAGTGCGGGGACTTGACGCTGAGACTCACGACCGACGCCTCCATCAGCGCCATTCTCGACGAGAGCGTCTTTTATCTCAGTGACGCCGTCACGCTGATGCTGGGGCCCGATGAAACCGTGCCGGCCAATGTTGGCGAACTCGGTCGCCACTTCTGCGAGGAGACCGTCGCGTACTGGCGCGAGTGGGTGCGATACCTGAGCATCCCATTCGAGTGGCAGGACGCCGTCATTCGGGCTGCGATTACGCTCAAGTTGAACGCGTGTGAGGACACAGGCGCAATCGTGGCGGCGATGACGACGTCGATTCCCGAAGCCTCCGGAAGCCAACGCAACTGGGACTATCGGTACTGCTGGCTGCGGGACGGGTACTTTGTGGTGGACGCATTGAACCGTCTTGGCGCCACGCGCACGATGGAGCGGTATCTGGGCTACATCCTCAATGTCGTGGCGGCCAGCGAGGGCGCGGCGCTGCAACCGGTCTATCGCATCAACGGGCGCGCCGAGCTGGGCGAACGTGAGATTGATTCGCTGCCGGGCTATCGGGGCATGGGCCCGGTCCGCGTCGGGAACCAGGCCTACCAGCAGACGCAGCATGACGTGTACGGCTCGGCCATCCTGACCGCGACCCACCTCTTCTTCGATCGTCGCCTGGTGCGTGGAGGCGATGAGACGTTGTTCAGGCGCCTCGAGCAGCTGGGCGAGCGCGCGACAGCGGTGTTCGATCAGCCCGACGCCGGGCTCTGGGAGCTGCGCGGCCGGTCCGAGGTGCATACGTTCTCAAGCCTGATGTGCTGGGCGGGCTGCGATCGCCTGTCGCGAATCGCCAATCGACTTGGCCTGCACGAGCGCGCGGCGTTCTGGCGGAAGGAAGCCGCTCGGATTCATCAGTTCATCTGCGAGCACGCCTGGAATCCGTCGATCGGGAGTTTCGTGTCCACCATGGGCGGACAGGCGCTTGACGCCAGCATGCTTCGACTGAACGACGTCGGATTCCTGCGGGCCGACGACCCCAGATTCATCAGCACCGTCAATGTCGTCGGCCGCGATCTGATGCGGGAGTCGTTCATCTTCCGCTATGTCGAGCCCGACGATTTCGGCGCGCCGGAAAACGCATTCCTGGCCTGCACGTTCTGGTACATCGATGCGCTGGCGACGATCGGCAGGCGCGATGAGGCGCGGTGGCTCTTCGAGCGTGTGCTCGCCCTGCGCACGCCACTTGGCCTGCTGGCCGAACACGTCGATCCGCGAACGGGCGAACAATGGGGAAACTTCGTCCAGACGTACAGCATGGCCGGAATCATCCGGTGTGCGATTCGGCTGTCGGTCCCGTGGGACGAGGCGTTCTAGTCGAAGCGCGTGAGCGCCACGTCGACCTGGCGGGCTTCGCTGCGAGCCGGACGCCACTGCACAAGAATCGGGGACTGATAGAGGCCCTGCACGAGTTCGCCGCGGCCCGCGATCTTCGCGTCCGACACCATCAGGTCCACCGATCGACGCATGCGCAGGAAGCGTGAGGCCGGGGCCTCGAGGCTGCGCGCCAACAGGCGCTCGATTCGTGAGGTGTGGAGCCCCAGCGCGTCGAGCAGCTTGTTCATGGCGCGCACCAAATCGTACTGCGCATAATCGCGAGCCTTGGCCGGAACCGCGCGCGGATCGTTCCAGGCGTGCCGCACCTTTTCTGCCGCGAAGCGGAGTGGGTTCTTCAACACCTCGGCCAGGTCGTGCTTCATCAAGAGGGTTTCGTACTCGTTGACCGTCAGGCTGGCGAACTGCTCCCCGGTGGCCAGTTCCAACCGCACGCGGCCCTTGGTGACGCCGTGCTGCTTGATGAGCTCGGCCACCTGATCGAACAGGCCCAGGCGCGATTCACGCAGATTCACCGCATCAATGGGATGCCCGGAGACCGGCACGCGAATGGTCGTTCGAGCCACTTCCTCTTCGCGATTGAACCCGACCACACGCGCCACGCGTTTGCGCGGCACGTTGCGATACACGCCATCAAAGTCCACGAAATACACCGGCGCCTGCCTGAGGGCATCGTCTGTGACGCAGGCGCGAAGGCCGCCGCCCATGAACGCCAGATGCGAATCCGCGTTGGTCGGCTCCACGGCCTTCTGCTCGGGCGCCAGTTCGTCGCGCAGTTCGAGCTGGTCGTGCCGATAGCCCGCGCCTTCCGGAAAGACGGTGCGAAAGACATCCAGATAGGGATCAATGGTGCCGAACTGATCGGTCAGTCTGGCGGCCAGGCTTTGCGGCAGGAAACCGGCCGTGGAATGCTCCGACGCGTAGAAATGACGCCGGAAACCGGACAGCGCCTCACCATGGAGTTCCGTGGTCAGGGCCCGCACGTCCACGACGTCCAGCCGGGCGCGCGGGGTGATGCTGAGCGCGAGTTCGATAGGCGACACGTTCTCGTTACGTCCCCGCCAAGAGTATCAGAACAGCCCGCGAATCCAACCGCCGTCCACGGCAATCGACTGGCCAGTGACATAGGCCGCCTGTTCGGAGGCCAGAAATGCCGCCAGCGCGGCGAATTCCGCCGGTTCGCCCAGTCTCTTCATGGGAATCTCGGCCTCCCAGCGTTTGACGATCTCCTCGGGTGTGGTGCCGCCTGCCGCGGCCATCTGGACTGACAGGTCCACCACGCGGTCCGTGCGGGTGTAGCCGGGCAGCAGGTTGTTGACCGTGATGCCGTCGGCGGCCACTTCATTGGCGAGCGTGCGGGCAAACGCCACCACACCGGCACGCAGGCTGTTGGACAGCATGAGACCGTCCACTGGCTGTTTGGCGGCGATGGACGTGACGTTGATGATTCGCCCCCAGTGGCGTGCGCGCATGCCCGGCAGCACGGCCCGTGCGAAACCGACCGCGCTCAACAGCAGCAGACGCGTGGCAGCGTCCCAGTCTTCCGGCGTCAGCGTCTCGAAACGGCCCGATTTTGGCCCGCCGGTATTGGAGACCAGGATATCCGGCGGCCCGAAGGCACGTTCGGCCTCGGCCACCACCCGCGTCACGTCGCCGGGCGCAGTCACATCGGCCACCACGCCGTGGGTGCGACCGCCCGTGGCGGTGATCGCACGGCACGTGGCCTCGAGCGCCTCGGCCCCGCGTGCGCAGACCACCACGCGCGCGCCTTCAGCCGCCAGCACGGTGGCGATGGCGCGACCCAGGCCTTTGCTGCCGGCCGCCACAATCGCCACGCGGTCGCGAAGACCCAGATCCATGGCTATCTGCGCAGGTAGTCGTCGGTCTTGGCGAGCCAGTCGGCGCGCGGCGGACTGAACACGTCCACGTCCAGCGTGTCTTCAAGGGCTTCGGCCTTGTGCCAGACGTTGGATGGGATATGCAGCACTTCACCAGCCCGAATGGTGATTTCCTGCGACCCGTCCTCACCCACCCAGAAATGCAGGGCGCCTTCGAGCACATACGTCAGTTGCTCGTTTTCGTGCTGGTGGCGGGGCACGACGCAGCCCTTTTTCAGGTACACGTGCGCCAGCATCATCCTGTCGCCGGTAATCAACCGCCGGTCAAGAAAATCGGTCACTTTTTCCTTGGGCATGTCGTTCCAGCGGTAAAACGTCACATTCTGCACATTGGCCTCCCCCTCGCATTGCGTAGGATATCTGTAGAACTTAAGTATTGAGGGAGACAACTATGAATCGTCAGGGAAAAATTCTGTCAGGGGTAATCGTGATGGCGGTTGCTGTAGGCGTGGCCCTTTCAGCGCAGGCGCCGGTCACCATTACGCTGCGGTCGGGTGAGACGATGCAGGCCTCGCTGGTGGACATGGGTGCCCGTGGCTTCGAAGTCCGCGTGGGCGGTGCCGAACGCATGATTGCCAAGGATCAAGTGGCGATGGTGGACTTCGGAGGCAACGTCACGCCACAGCAGGCGTGGTTCAACGGAATGACACCTGGCATCAACCTGGTGGTGTTCAAGAACGGTTCCACTCTGCTGGCCGATTGGACGGACGTGGGTGGCACCTCGCCCCTGGTCCTCAGGTTCAACTCGGGTGCGGCGGAACGTGAAATTCCTGCCGATCAGGTGGCGCGAATCTACCTGGTGGCGGCCAACGTCGGGCTCTCCATGAACCCGACGCCGGCACAGGGCGCGCAACAGGGCGACGGCACGGTGAACGTTATGGCCTCTGACCCGTGGACCAGCGCCGGGATCACGGTGAGCACGGGTGAGTACCTGCGCTTCTCGGTCTCGCGCGAGATCAAGTACGGCACCGGACCCAACGAGACCGCAACGGCCGATGGCAACACCGCGGGCAATGTCAGCGCGGTCTTCCGCAGCCTGCCTGTGCGGTCGCTTCCGGTCGGAGGCTTGATCGGTAAGGTGGGCAATGGCCAGCCGTTCTCGATCGGCTCCGCGCCACAGGCTGTGCGCATGCCGGCCAACGGCCAACTGTTTCTCGGCATCAACGACCTGACGTTCAACGACAACTCTGGCTGGTTCCAGGTTGTGATCACGCGCGGCAGGTAGAGACAGGGGAACTGGGGGGGTGGAACACCTCCCCAGTTCCTAATTTCCTCATTTCCTAAATTAGTGAAATGCGAGTACGGCAAACACCACCACCGAGACGCCCAGCACCAGCATCACGCGGCTGATCACGGGGATCCGGGCCTCGGCAGCCGCACCATCAGGTGACCTGGACTGGCGCAGCAACACCTGCAAATAGCCGAAGACACCAATCATGATGGCCACAAGCGTGAGCTTGATGTGGAACATCGGGCCCCCCACCGCCATGACCTCGCGGACACCCCACACGAGGACGAGCCCGACGCCGGAAAGTATCAGGAGCGTAAGGCCGAGGGCGCCGTTGCGCGTGATCACGGACGCTCGGCGCATAAACGCCCCACGGTCTGCGGGCGCCATATCGGCCGTTGACAGTCCGAGCGTGAGCATCGCGAAGCCCGTGCCGACGCCAAGGGCCAGGCCAATGAAGTGCAGGATCAGTAAAAAGTCGAGCATGTAGTCTCCTCTGTTGGGAGACTTTACATCGAACGCCACGCCTAACGGACAGCGCGACAATCTGCACAAGCGCTCAAATGTAGGGCGTCACTTCAGAGGCGCCGAGATGGCTTGATCGACACGATCACGGCGAAGGGCGACTTCCGCCACGGCACGTCGGTCTCGAAGCCCGCTCGCTTGAGCAACTTCAGCTCGGTGGAAAGCGGCACGTAGACGTCTTCGTCGGCCCACGATTCGTAGACACGCTTCGCGCCAGGGCGGCCGCCATACGTCCGCGCGAGGTGTGTGAACCACACATCCAGATCCTGAGCGAAACCTTGTGGCGTTGACGCCGGAGCACAATCACCGTTGATCAACACTCCCCCGGGCCTGAGCGCGGCATGGCAGCGCTGATAGAAGGCGCCCTTTTGCCGAAGAGTCCGGATGTGATGCAGCGCGTAGCTGGCGACGATGGCATCGCAGGGCGGCAGGGGCGTGTCGAGAAAGCTGCCTTCGACCAGAGTGACGCGCGCTATCCGCCGGCCGAGTCTCGCACGCGCCACCCGCATCATGGCTGCGTCCGCATCGATGCCCCAGACGCGCGCACCGGGAACCACCTTCACGCAGGCCAGTGCGAGCGCGCCTGTGCCCACACCCAAATCAACGATGCGGCGAACGGGCCGGGCCGCATGCGCGAGCGCGCGCGCCACCTCGGGAATCAGCTCGTCATACAGCGGAATCAGCGTGCGGATGCGCGTATCGTAGTCGTGGGGACCGACGGCAAGATGGGAGGCGACTGACATGAAGCATCCTACTGGAAGCCAACCCGACCCCGTTCAGATTTCCAGCGAGAGGGCCAGCGCCAATTCGGGATCGACGACGCCGGTGGCGGGCACGCCGATGGCCCGCTGGTGATCCGCGACGCGGTCGGCAGAGGCCCTGCCAAATACACCGTCAGCCCGAATCGCGGCGCCTCGTTCGGAGAGCGCCAACTGCACGAGCCGCACGTCGAGTCCACGCTGGAGCGGTGCCGGCAAGGCGGGCAGCGAGATCTGCCGCGTGCCCGGATGGGGTCCATCGAATGCGCCTGGCGGCGTGCCCGAGAGTGTGGTCAGCGACACTTCAGCGCCGCGAAGGACGAGCGGCAGTTCAAGGCCCCACGCTTCTCGCCGCGTGTGGCAGGCGTGCCCTGAACACGATCCCGAATGCGCGCGCATGAGCCGTGGACGAACGAGTCGTACACAACAGCCATCCCCAGAGGCAACACGATCCCCTGCCGCTCTGCCGTTCTTATCGCCGGCCCGAAGTACACATCGGTGAAGAACTGATCCTGCACGTCGCGCATCACCGGGTCGTCGGCCGTGGCTCTCAGCAGGTTGTGCAGTCGCGAGTGGCCATCGAGGACCGTGTCGCGGGCCTCCAGTGGCGGCAGGAACGGAGCAAGCCGGCTGCCAAACCGCGCGCCGGCGTTGCTGCAGTAGCGCTCCAGCAACGTGTGCAGGTTCCCGGAACCGAGCGTGGTCTGGGAACGACCAAACGTCAGGTGCCCCGTATCCCCCGCAAGCACGGTCACCTGGCCGTAGTCACCCAGGACCTGCCCGGTCTCGAAGAGGTTGACGATGGCCTCGAGAGTGCGAGCCTGGGTCGCAGTGAGGCTAATCAAGCCCCAGGCCAGCCCTGACTTTGAACGGCACCTTGATCGTCTTGAGTCCCTGCCACGCCTCGAACTCGAGCGTCACGGTTTTTGCGGCGGTCTTCACGCTGAGGCCCATCTCGGCAGCGTCGTTCATGTAGCCGCTGCTCGTGCGGTTCCCCTCGATGGGCTGCCCTTTCGCGTCGAGCATCACCACGTTCTTGATCGAGGTCATCAGCTGTCGCGGCAATTTCAGCGTGAACGTCTGCGACTCGCCCTGGGTCTCCACTTCGGCCACCGTGATCGTGGTCTGGCCGAACCTGAACGTCGCATCGTTCTGCAGCCGCACGTTGGCGACGCGCGTCTTGCGCGTCCCGGTGGCCACTTTCATGGCCACCGATCCTTCGGCCAGGATCGCCGTCGCGCCTGGTGCGGCAAAACCCGTGCTCTCGATCTCGATAATGCCGCCGCTGCCGTCCTTGAACTCCTGTGGAAAGCTGCCGAACTTGCCTCCGATGTTCGAGCCCTTGTCGTCGCCCACGCTCGCCAGCAGCGACGCGTCTTCATCGATCTCAATCAACCCCTGCCCGGCGGGCATCTTCACCCACAGCACGATCTTGGTGCCGTTGTCTTCATGAAACGGCTTGGCCGAGAAGTCATTGTCCGGCACGGCCACGTTCACCATCTGGATGCCGCCCACCACTACTTCGGGCTCTTTGCCCGCCGCGGTGGCCCGCGGTGCGGGCGCCTGCCGGCTCGCGGCCGCTTCGGTTGGCGGCGCACCTGGCCCCGCCGGCGGTTCGATGTACCAGCGGCCGCCGATGCGAACGAAGTCCATCGTCTCTGCGCCGTTCTGGGCCGTCGCCTTGTCACCGTCGATCTTGTAGCCGGTCACGGTGCCGATATTCCCCAGCGGTTGCGGATTCGGAGCCTCTGCCATCCCGAGCATCGGCCCCATCTTCACCATCGCGCCAAACAACGACGTGATCAGCGTGAAGTTGTCGGCTTTGTCGAGAGAGGCGTTGATGGTCTTCTGGGTTTCGGGTGCCATCGGGGGCTTGCCGATCACGGCGTCGAGCCCGTACGGCTTCAGGGTGGCCTTCGCCAGGTTGAGCACTTCGTTGTACTTCTTGCGCTGCGCGTCGAGTTCCGCCTTGGGCGGCTTCGGTGCTCCCGGCATGGTGTCGTCGGGATCCGAAAACGCCAGGAGCATCACGAGTCCGCTGACGCCCTCATTGGCGATCGTCTTCAGCCCGGCAGGCGAAATGACTGGCAACGCCAGCAGGAAATTATCGGCCGCAGCGGCCTTCTTGATGACGGCGACGGCCTCCTGCGGCGTCGCGGCGCCTGTGGCCTTCGCGCCCTGAGCGAAGGGAGAGCCCCCGACAAACAACAGGGCGAACAGCGCGGCAATGGCAGTGATCGGCAGTCGTGAACGCATATACCCTCCTGAGGAATCAGGCAGAGCTTACCATTCGGCAGGTGCGCAATGATGAGTCTCTGACGTGACGACACCCACCCTGCCAATTGACGAGCACCTGCACCGCGTACACGAGGCCTTGGCCTCGCACCGGGCGGCCGTGGTGGTGGCCTCACCCGGCGCGGGCAAGACAACACGGGTCCCCCCGTCACTGGTTGGCGACGGGCCCGTGCTGGTGCTGCAGCCACGGAGGATGGCTGCGCGATCCATCGCCCGCCGCATTGCCGAGGAGCGCGGCTGGACGGTCGGCCGCGAGGTCGGCTGGCACGTGCGGTTCGACCGGCGGGTCTCGGACCAGACGCAATTGACCGTCGCCACCGAGGGCGTGCTGACCGCGATGCTGCAGCAGGACCCGCTGCTCTCAGGCGTGCGCACCGTCGTGCTCGATGAGTTTCACGAGCGCAGCATCCACGCGGATCTCGGGCTGGCGCTGGTCAAGCAGGCCTGGCTTGCGCGCCCCGACCTCCGCATCGTCGTCATGTCGGCGACAATCGATCCGTCACGTGTCTCGGCATTCCTGAACGGATGTCCAGTGATTGAGGTGCCGGGCCGCCAGTTTTCTCTGGAAATCTCGTATCACCCCGGCGTCGGGGTTGCAGATGCGGCGCGGGAGTTGGCTGCGTCCACTCGCGGCGCCGTGTTGTGTTTCCTGCCGGGCGCTCGCGAGATTCAGGACGCCGCGCGCGCCCTGGCCAGTGGCGCGTGGCCGGTATTCCCGTTGCACGGCGGGCTGGATGCGGATGAACAGGATCGGGCGCTGGCACCGATCGGCGGCCCACGCATCGTGCTTGCGACCAATCTGGCGGAAACCACCGTCACCGTGCCAGACGTGACGGCCGTCGTGGATACCGGCGTGCAGAAGGTTGCGCGGTACGATGCCAGTCGGGCGGTCGATTCGCTCCTGCTGGAACGCATCACGCAGGATTCGGCTGATCAGCGGGCCGGTCGCGCCGGTCGCACCAATGCCGGCGTGGTGCATCGCCTGTGGGACGCGCGCGACCGGCTGCGCCCCCACCGCGAACCGGAGATCCTCCGTGTGGACCTTGCGGGGCCGGTGCTGGATGTCGTGGCCTGGGGCGGCGCCCCAGGCACGTTTGAGTGGTTTGAAGCACCGCCTGGCTGGGCGATTGATGCCGCGCTCGCGCTGCTGCGCCGGCTCGGCGCGGTGACTGAAGACGGACGGCTGACGCCTGACGGACGAGCCATGCGCCGGCTGCCACTGCATCCGAGGCTGGCTCGACTGCTGCTGGCGTCGCGACGCACGGCGCGGGCGGCGCGGGTGTGTGCGTGTCTATCCGACGGCACCCGCTTGCGCGCGTCCGTGGGTGGAGAGACCCGCGATTCGGATCTCGAGGTCTTCGGCGACGTGAACGAACTGCCGCCACACCTCCGGCAGGTTGCACAGCAGTTGACTGACCCGCAGGCTGGAGATCTCAGCGACGAGGATCTGAGACGCGCCGTTCTCGCGGCGTATCCGGATCGTATTGCACGGCGTCGCGCCTCCGGACAGGACGCGTGCCTCCTCGCCTCAGGCACCGGCGCCGTTCTGGCGCGCGAGAGTGGCGTGCGCCACGCCGAATTCATGGTGGCGGTTGACGTCTCTGGCGCCACGCGGCCGGGCGGTGAGCCGCTCATCCGTCTGGCCAGTGCCGTGGAGCCCGAGTGGCTTGTGCCCACCCACACCGAGGATGCGCACGAGTTCGTCGAGGCCACCGGCACCGTGCGTGCGGTAACGCTCGATCGCTACGATGCGCTCCTTCTGCGCGAACGACCAGCAGCCGCAGACCCGGAGGTCGCGTCGCGACTGTTGTTCGATGCCTACCAACGGCGGGGGCCGAGCGAGGCCGATCAGCGTCTGTTGCGCCGCCTGCACTTCGCGGGCATCGGGATTGATCCGGAGGAACTGGTCGCGTCAGCCTGTGCCGGTGTGACGCGGCTGGACGATGTGCGCCTTGAGGTGCACCTTCCAGGCCGCGCGCGGGCCGAGATCGCCAGACGTGCACCCGACGTGTTGCGAGTGCCCAGCGGTCGCGAGCACGCGATCGTGTATCGCGAGGACGGCGGCGTCGAAGTGTCGGTGAAGTTGCAGGAGGTTTTCGGGTTGGCTGAGACTCCTCGGCTGGGTCCGCAGGCAGTGCCCATCACGTTCGTGCTGCTCGCGCCCAACCAGCGGCCGGTGCAGATCACGCGTGACCTCAGGAGCTTCTGGGCGCGGGGATATCCGGAGGTCCGCAAAGAACTGCGCGGCAGGTATCCGAAGCATCCGTGGCCCGATGACCCGTGGACGGCCACGCCGACCCATCGCACGCGACGCTCACAGACGTAAGGACGACCGCGCGGCCCAATCGGGGTCTGTGGTCAAGGGCGCGACGCTGATACGTTGTACTCGATCGCGTCGAGTTCGAAGCGCAGGTAGGCATAGTTGCCGGTCGGCGCGTGCCAGACGCCTTCACCCCGCGACATCACACGGTGCGAGCCGAACGTGCGATAGTCTCGCAGCGGAGTGGACCAGCGCATCGCGGTGAACGACTTCCCATCTGCCGAAGCCGCCCCGCGCCCGTCTGCAACGAAGTTCGTGAGTTCGTCGCGATCGTTGAATGAGAGCGCCGCGCGGACGGTGTGGCTGCCGTTCACGAACGTTGCGCTGACAGTGTGCGGGTCGATCTCCTGCCAGTCAACGCCGCGATCGACCAGCGCGCCGGGCGCGAAGATGCACAAATCGTTGAACAGCGTCACCGTTTCTGCTGCGTCCATCTCCGGCCCTTGTGCGTCGACCATCGTCACGAGCGCGGCGACCCTGACCCGCATCGTGGCCGACGGCCCGACGAATCGATGGAACGCCTGGAATGGGACGCCGAACATCGAGCCATCCATGAGGAACAGACGCGATGGCTGGTCATAGAAGTTGTGCTGCTCGCCGGTAAAGGACATCCATCGGGCGTCCGGCCCGCTGCGGATCTGCCCGTGAAAGCGCGCGCGGAAGTTCTGAATCCGCGGCTGCCCGACGGCGCCGCTGAGGCGGATGTACCGTTGCACCAGCGCTGGGAACTGCGCCAGATCGGCCTCGGTAAGTAGTGGCATGGCGACGGCTCGACCCATGCCTTGCGCAATGTCCCGATCGTACGCCGCGCGAACACTCGAAGGGCCTTGTGACAGGAAGCCGAAGGTCACACCCACGAGCACGATGACGTTCGCGATCGTTCCATACCGCGCATCGCTCCACGACGACACGATGGCGATCTGCGAGGCGACGAGGGCCACGGCGCCCACGAGCCACCACCATTGGGGCCAGGTGAAGAGCGTGATCGCAGTGACGAGGAGGAGTGACGCAGCCAGAAGCCACAACATGCCCAGCGGGCCGACGATCGGCTGCGTCAGCTGCGGAATCTCGGCGATACCGAACGCCTTCGCAGTCCCCATCAGATGAATGAGTCCGTGAAGGACGAGCAGAATGGCGAAGAGGATTTTCACAGTCACGAGCGGTTCGTCAGGATGACCTTCAGCGCGTGGCCCCATGGCCTGTTCGTGTGAGGGTAGCGGAACGGGATACGAATGAGCCGCGCGCGCTACCGCGTCGGCTCCATTCGTAGGTTAGGCATCGCGCCCTGTTGCTGACGCGGCCAACGGACGGACCGATACAAGGTCGTTGTCGGCCACTTCACGTAGGTCTTCTGGGTGGAGCGTCACGAGGGCTTGCGTCCGACCCGATGCCGCGACGAACTCAACGCCGACGGCATCCGAACCATACACCTCGACCACGGCTCCAAGATCACCGCACCTCAGTCCGTGGGCCGGCAGATCGTGCCTGAGTACGACAACGTCGAGTGGATGCAGCGTCATTTGGCGTCTCC
>CAZAZR010000080.1:0-19103 GCA_964489685.1 uncultured Solibacteraceae bacterium
GTTCCTGACGCGCCCGGAGGCCACCCACCTCTTCTTCGTGGACGCCGACATCGGCTTCTCGCCCGCCGACGCCCTTCGCCTGCTGGACGCCGGCAAGGAGGTGGTGGGCGGGGTCTACCCCTTGAAGCAGATCGACTGGGAGAAGGCCCAGGCCGCCCGCGCGTGATGACACCACAGGAGCATCTGGCGGAACTCGAGCGCCGTGCGGAACTGGGCGGCGGCGAGGAACGGCTGCGCCGACAGCGCGAGGGCGGCAAGCTGACCGCGCGCGAACGCGTGGACTTGCTCTTCGATTCGGGCACGTTCGAAGAACTCGACAAACTCGTGACACACCGGTGCCGCGACTTCGGGATGGAGAAAGATCTGGTGCCCGGTGACGGCGTCGTCGCGGGACATGGCCGCGTGGACGGCAGGCCCGTCTACGCGTTCGCCCAGGACTTCACGGTGTTCGGCGGGTCGCTGTCCGAGACCAACGCGGCAAAGATCGTCAAGGTCATGGACCTGGCGATGAAGATGGGGGCGCCGGTCGTCGGACTCAACGACTCAGGGGGGGCGCGCATCCAGGAGGGCGTGGTCTCGCTGGCCGGTTATGCCGACATTTTCCTGCGCAACACCCTCGCGTCTGGCGTGGTGCCGCAGATCTCGGCCATCATGGGGCCCTGCGCGGGCGGGGCCGTGTATTCGCCAGCCATCACCGACTTCAACATCATGGTCGAGGGCACGAGCTACATGTTCGTGACCGGTCCCGATGTGATCAAGACGGTCACCCATGAGGACGTGACGAAGGAAGCGCTCGGCGGAGCGATGGCGCACAACGCCACGAGCGGCGTTGCGCACTTTGCCGTGCCGTCGGACCGCGAGTGCATCCTGCTCATCCGCGAATTGTTGGGCTATTTGCCGTCGAACAATCTGGACGACGCACCGCGGGTGGCCACGGCCGACCCCGTGGACCGCGAAGATGCCGCGCTCGACTCGCTGGTGCCCGAACAGCCGAACCAGCCCTACGACATGCACGATCTCATCCACGCGGTGGTGGATGACGGCCGGTTCCTTGAGGTCCACCAGTATTTTGCGCAGAACATCATCTGTGGTTTCGCGCGACTGGGCACCCGGTCGGTCGGTATCGTCGCCAATCAGCCGAAGGTGCTGGCCGGGTGCCTGGATATCGATGCGTCGGTGAAGGCTGCGCGCTTTGTGCGGTTCTGCGATGCCTTCAACATCCCGCTGATCACGTTTGAGGACGTGCCCGGGTTCCTCCCGGGCGTTCGCCAGGAACACGGCGGCATCATCCGCGCGGGGGCCAAGCTGCTGTACGCGTACGCCGAAGCGACCGTGCCGAAAATCACCGTGATCACGCGAAAGGCCTACGGCGGCGCCTACTGTGTGATGGCGAGCAAACACATCCGTACGGATTTCAACTTCGCGTACCCGATGGCCGAGATTGCGGTGATGGGGCCTGAAGGCGCGGTGAACATTCTCTATCGGCGTGAGCTGCAGCACGCCGAGGACCCGGCGGCCAAGCGCGCCGAATTGACCCGGGAGTTTCGCGAAAAACTGGCCAACCCGTTTGTCGCGGCATCCCGCGGGTATGTGGATGCGGTCATCGCGCCGCGCCTGACACGAGCCAAACTGATTGCCGCGCTGGCCAGTTGTGACAACAAGCGCGACAAGAACCCGCCCAGGAAACACGGCAATATCCCCCTGTGATGACACGCCGGAAAGTCCTCATCGCCAACCGCGGTGAAATTGCCGTGCGTGTCATGCGCGCCTGCCGCGAACTCGGCCTCGGCACCGTGGCGGTGTACTCGGAGTGCGACCGCACCGCGCTGCACGTGCGCACGGCCGACGAGGCGTACCTGATCGGTCCAGGACCGGCGGCTGACAGTTACCTTCGGATTGACCGTCTCATTGACGTCGCCGTGCGCAGCGGTGCCTCGCTGGTGCACCCGGGGTACGGGTTCCTCGCCGAAAACGAAGACTTTGCGCAGGCCTGCCTCGACGCCGGCCTGACGTTTGTCGGCCCCTCGCCAGACGCCATCACCCGCATGGGCCACAAGACGGCGGCTCGGCGCGTGGCGATCGCCGCCGGCGTGCCGGTGGTGCCTGGCACCGAGGAGCCGTTCGCCGAAGACCTGCCTGATGAGGCGCTTCTGGCGGAGGCCGCGCGCATCGGGTATCCCCTCCTGGTCAAGGCTGTCGCTGGTGGCGGCGGCAAGGGGATGCGGATGGTGCCAACCCGCGCGGACCTGTTGCCGGCCATTCGCACCGCGCGGTCGGAGGCCGGGTCCGCATTCGGCGAACGCGCCGTGTACCTCGAGCGGCGTCTGGCCCGGGCGCGGCACATCGAGATTCAGTTGCTGGGGGATCACTACGGCACCGTCGTGCCGTTTGTGGAACGAGAGTGTTCCATCCAGCGACGCCATCAGAAGGTGGTGGAGGAATCGCCGTCGCTGGCCCTGACCGACGAGACCCGCCGCGCGATGGCCGCGTGTGCGGCGGCCGTGGCACGCACCGTGGGTTATACCAACGCGGGCACGATTGAGTTCCTGCTCGACGAAGACGGGAAGTTCTACTTCCTCGAAATGAATACGCGTCTTCAGGTGGAGCACCCGGTCACCGAGGTCGTGACAGGGATCGATCTCGTGCACTGGCAGTTGCGCATCGCGATGGGCGAGCGGTTGACGATTGACCCGGAACGCGCGCTGACGCCGGTGGCGCACGCGATCGAGTGCCGGATCTATGCCGAGGATCCCGACCAGGGATTCATGCCCTCGCCCGGTCTCGTGCGCGCGCTCAACGTCCCGGGAGGGCCTGGCGTGCGCGATGACCGTGGCGTGGCACCGGGCTTCACGATTCCGCTCTTCTACGACTCGATGATCGCCAAGCTCATCGTGTGGAGCGATAACAGGACCGACGCCATCGCCCGCCTCTCGCGCGTGCTCGATGAATATCGCGTGATCGGCGTGCGCACCACGCTGCCGTTTTTCCGCTGGCTGGTGGCGCAGCCCGAATTCGCCGCGGGACAGTTCGACACGACCTACCTCGACTCCGTGCTCGCCGCGCGCAAAGGGCAGGCCTTCGTTGACGCCACCGATGGCGACGCCGATGACGCAGCCGTGGTCGCCGCGCTTGCCGCGTGGTTTCGCGCGCATCAGGCGTCGGCTGGCGCTCCGGTCACACCCACGTCCGGGAACTGGCAACGCGCCGCGCGCGTGGAGGCGCTGCGATGAAGTTCGACGTGGAAGTCGCGGGGCGCGAGCGCGCCGTCACGGTCGAGCGCCTCGGCGAGACCGGCAGGTTCCGCATCGTGCTGAACGGCCAGGCGCATGACGTGGACGCGAGCCCCATCGACCTCGGCTTGTCGATCCTGTTTCTCTCCGACGGCCGTTCACTGGACGCGGCCGCCACGCCGGGCCCGGGCGGCGATTGGCTGGTGCAATTGCCGCACCTCGATGTGTCTGTCGTCGTGGACGGACGGCGGCATGTGCGCGGTGGGCAGGGCGTTGCAGGCGGGCCAGGTCAGCAACGCGTGATCGCCCCCATGCCGGGGCGGGTGCTTCGCGTGCTGGTGAAGCCCGGTGATCAGGTGGCGCATCGTCAGGGACTGGTCGTCGTTGAGGCGATGAAGATGGAGAACGAGCTCACCGCCCCCAAGGCCGGCACGGTGACCGAGGTGGCGATTGCCGAGGGCGCATCCGTCGAAGCCGGCCGCCTGCTCGTCGTGATTGAGTAGCGGCCGCCTCGGGTAAGCTGGAGGGGTGACCGACGCAGAGCCGCAGATGGGTGGCGTGCCGGCCCCTCGGCGTCGGCGCTGGCTGGCCCTGCGGTGGTCCCGGCGCACCCTCCTTGTCCTTGCAGCGGTCGGCGCAGCCCTGCTGGTGTCGCTGTTCACGATCGATCTGGGTCCGTATCTCAAGGCTCGTGCCGAGCAGGCGGCCTCGGCCTATCTCGAGCGGCCGGTCCACATCGGGCGATTAAGCGCCTCGCTCCGGCCCGGTCTGTTTCTCCTCGAGGACGTCGTCATTGAAGGCCTCACGCCGGGTGACGCGCCGTTCCTGAAAGCGGATCGCATTGCGCTGCGCGTGCCCCTGCAGACGCTCGTCCGGCGCGAACTGATCATCGAGGCCGAGATGGACCGCTGGGCCGTGACGATTGAAATGTTTCCGGGCAGCAGGAACAACATTCCCAGGCTCAGGCCGCGCTCGAGCGAGCCGGGCCGGTTCCAGACCAACATCAACCACATCTGGGCGCGTGGTGGCTGGTTCAGGCTCATCGACCATGCACAGCCGCTCGATTTTACCGCCGAGAACGTGGCGGTGAACTTCACCCGCGCGGTCAATCTCGACAAGTATGTGGCCACGGTCGCATTCCATGGAGGCGTGACCAGCATTCTCAGCTACGAGCCCATGCGCCTCGACTCGATGTCTGCGCGGATGAGTTTCGATACGGGCAACCTCCTGACCGTCCAGGGGCTTGATTTGGTCACGGCCGGGACGCGGTCGCACATGAGCGGCGTCATCAACCTGAATAAGTGGCCTGAGCTGTATTTCGACATCGCGACCGCCTTCGATGTCGCGCCACTCAAAGCGATCTTCTTCTTCGGCCAGAAGTTCGAGGTCACCGGCCGTGGTGAATACAAAGGACGGTTCCAGAAATTTCAGGACGGCAAATACGACGTGACCGGCGGTTTCACGGTCCCGGGCTTCAACGTGAGCGGCTTCGACTTTCCCCAGCTGACGGGGCATGTCGTCTGGATGCAGAATCGGCTCGAGGTGATCGGCGCCGAGAGCCCATTCTACGGCGGGAAGCTGCGTCTGTCCTATGTGCTCGATGCCCACGGCGGGACGCGCGGCTCAGTGGCCGATCTGTCAGCCACGTACACACAAGTGGATGTGGCGGAATTCGGGCGCGTGATGCACTGGCAGGGCATCGAGCTCGCCAGCCGGGCCGACGGCTGGCAGACGATGCGGTGGCCCAGCGGGCGATTTGCCGAGATGACAGGCGACGGGGAGATTCGCGCGCAGTCCGCCGACGGTCGCGCCATTGCGGCGGCGCAACTCCCGGAAGCGATCGTGTTGGCGCCGAAGGAAACACCGTTCCTCAAGGACCGTCCGCTCGGCCCCGTCTCGGTCGGTGGACGTGTGGCGTATCGTCTGACGCCCGATCGCATCGACCTGACCGACGGGTGGCTTGCCACACCGGAAACGCATCTGTCGTTCAAGGGCGCGACCGGATGGAACGACAATGCGAACATCCCGTTTCGCGTGGTGACGACTGACTGGCAGGCCAGCGACCGGTTGCTGGCCGCCATCCTGACGACGTTCGGGTCGCCCACGAGTGCGATTGAGATCGGCGGGCGCGGCACGTTTGACGGCACGCTCACGCGCTGGTTCAGTCGTCCCCTCATTGTCGGCACGTTTGAGGGAGAAGGCCTGCGCGCGTGGGACGTGGTGTGGGGGCGCGGCCGCGCGGGTGTGTCCATTGAGAACGGCTACATCAGCGTTGCCGACAGCGTCTTCGGCGATGGCGTGGCGCGGCTTGTCGCCAACGGCAAATACTCGCTGGGTTTTCCGCGCGCCGATGGCGGCGAGGAGATAGATGCCAGGATTACCGTCGAGCGCTGGCCCCTGGTCGATTGGCGGCACTTTTTTGAGTTGGACGATTGGCCCGTCGAGGGCACGATGTTCGCCGACGTGCGGATCTATGGCCGCTACCAGGGACCGGAAGGATTCGGGTTGCTCCGCGTCACACCTGGCACTGCGTGGGAAGAGACGTTCGAGACCTTCACGTGCCGGTTGTCGTTCGAACGGGTCGGGATGCGCGTGGAAGGCGCCGAACTGACCAAGAGCACCGGGTTCGTGCGCGGCGCGGCGTATGTCGGGTGGCCAGAGACTCAGGATGGCTGGGGCACGTACAGCTTCACGTTCGACGGCGAGAAGATTCCAGTGGAGTCGCTCGTCAGCTTCACGGTGCCCAACGCCAATCTGACCGGCGTCCTGAACTTCACGATGCAGGGCAGCGGGAGTTCGGAGCACCCGCGATATGAATGGGATGGGCGCATTGCCGACCTGTTCTGGGGTGATGAAGGCATTGGCCAGGCGACGGCGCACATGGTGATTGAAGAGGACATCGTCAGAATCGACCGGCTGGATGTGGCGTCTGATCGCCTGTCGGTGTCGGGATCGGGCCAGGTAGCCATGAACGATGTCTACGATGGCGACCTGTCGCTGCGCTTCAACGAGACATCCGTGGATCCGTTCCTCAGGTTTCTTGCGCCGCAGCTCTCGCCGTACACGCAGGCCGTGGTGAGCGGTGCCGTTCGCTTTCGTGGCGAACTGGCGAACGTGTCACGCCTCGGCGTGGACCTCACCATCGAGAAGGCGGACTTGAAGTTGTTTGACTACACGTTGTCGAACCCGGTCGGTCGCGATGGCGTGCGTGTGCCCCTTCGCATGTCGTTTGCCGAAGATGTGCTGAGGATTTGCGGTGTGGTGCCGGCCTCCCAGACGGGACCATGCGCCGGATCGACGGGCGCATTTACGCTGTCGGGCGAAGGTACCAGCCTCACGCTCGGTGGTCTCGTGAACCGGGCGGCGTCGACGTTGGACGTGTCGGTCAACGGCACGAGCAACCTGGCCATCCTCCAGGGCGTCGTGCAGGACCTTCGAAGTTCGGGCGACGCCACCGTCGCGGCCCGCATCACCGGCACCTTTGAGGCTCCTGTGTACGGCGGGAGTGCGACGCTCGCGAATGGCCGGCTCAGGCATTTCTCCTTCCCGCATAGTCTCGACAACATTCATGGCGCCGTGCGGTTTGACGCGGCCGGTATCCGGCTTGATGGCGTGCGCGCGCGGATGGGCACCGGCGCGCGCAACGGCGGCGGGGAGATCGCGTTCGGAGGCACCATCGGGCTGGAGGGATTCGTGCCCAGCACGTTGAGTGTCACGGCACGCGGCGACGGCCTGGACCTGCGATTCCCTGAAGGCTTTCGGTCGATCGTGGACGCCGACATTTCATTGACCGGCTCACTCGAGGCGGCGGCCCTGGCCGGGAGGATCACGTTGCGACAGGTGCGTTATACCCGGCGGCTGCAAAGTAACGCCGGCCTGCTCGGGTTCGCCAACGTCGGAGGCAACGAAGGCCTGACGGCCGGCGTTGCTGCCGTGCCGACGGAGTTGCCGCTGAGCTTCGACCTTGAACTGGTGGGGCAGCGCCTGCTCGTGATTGATGACAGCGACGCCACGGTCGTCGTGTCTCCGGACCTGCGGCTCACCGGCACGCTCGACCGGCCGGTGTTGTCGGGCCGCGTGGACATCGACCGTGGGGAGACCGAGTTCCTCGGCAATCGCTATACGGTTGACGGGTACGTGGAGTTCTCGAACCCTGATCGCATCGAGCCCTTCTTCGACATCGAAGCGCGAACCCAGATTCGCCAACCCGCGCAGGAATACCGGCTCGACCTGACGTTTTCCGGCACGCTCGACAAGTTCACCTACAACCTGAGTTCCGATCCGCCGCTGTCGCAGACCGATGCGCTGTACCTGATCCTCGGGCAGAATCCCAACCTGCAACGCGCCGAACTGCGCGCCATCGAATCACCGCAGGAAGTGCAGAACCGACTGATGTCCTCGATGCTGGCGCAACTGGTGGCCAGCCCGATCTCCACCCAGGTGGGCCGTGTGGTGGAGAGCACCGGCCTGGTGGACACCTTTACCGTGACGCCACTCCTGGGGCAGGATGCCACCCTGCAGCAGCTCAATCCAGGCGCGCGGGTGACCGTGGGACAGCGCATTTCGCGCCGGGTCTATCTCACCTATTCGCGCTCGCTGGATAACGCGAGTCTTGATTACGAGATCCTCCTGCTGGAGTACGCGCAGAACGATCAGATGTCGTGGGTGCTGTCGCGCAACCAGGACGGCACGTTTGCGCTCGATTTCCGCGTGCGGTACCGGTTCTGACCATGCCACACCGCCTGCTCTGTGCCGTGATGGCCACGTTGCTTGCCGGTGGACTCGACGCGAACGCGGCAGCGAGCCAGAGTCGGCCGGCCGTGCCCCAGATCCAGACGGTGCCTGATCTGAGTGCCTGGATCGGACGGACGGTCACCCTGGTGCGAGTGGAGGTTGAAGGCCGGCCCGTGGCGCAGGCCAGCCTGTTCGAGTTGTTCGAGGTGCGCAGAGGCGCTGCGCTCACTGACGAAACCGTGCGTGAGAGCCTGGCGCACCTGCGCAACCTCGACCGGTACGAGACGGTCGCGGTCACGGCACAGCCCGATGGTGAGGGCGTCGTGGTGCTGTTCTCACTCACGCCCCGCCATCCGGTCGACCGACTCGAATTTCGCGGAACGCTCGGCCTCGACGGCCGCTCGCTGGAACGAGCCGTGCTGGAGCAGACAGGTGGCCGGCTGGTGGCGGTAAAAAACGAAGCCGCCTCCGAGGCCGTCCGCCGGCTCCTCGCCGACGAGGGCTTCTTTCGCCCGGTCGTGACGGCCTCGGTGGAGCCCAGGCACGACGTGCATGCCGCCACGCTCGTGCTGACCGTGGAGGCGGGCCCGAGGCAACGGATCGGGAATATCACGGTGGGTGGCCACTCGCCGTTACCCGCGGCCGAGGTGCTTGATGCGCTGAATGTGTCGCCCAGGTCGCCCTACCGGCGCCGGGCGATTGAGGACGCGCTGCGCGCGGTCGCCGAACGCCTGCGCACCCGCCGGTACTACGAGGCGTCTGCCAGCCATTTTTCGACCGGTGACGGAGAGGTGGTGGACCTCACCATCACCGTGGACGCCGGACCCATCTTCGACATTGTCGTCACCGGCGATCCGCTTCCACCCGGTGGCGTGGACCAATGGATTCCCATTCGCCGCGAGAACTCCGCCGACGAGGATCTGCTTGAAGACTCGGCGTTTCGCATCCGCACTGCCCTCCAGCACGAAGGGTACTGGCGGGCGCGTGTGGAGGCCCGGCGCGCCGAACAGCCGGGCGCCGACCGCATGGTGGTAACCGTGGACGTGAACCGCGGGCGCCGTTACCGCCTTCGCGATGTGACGATCGACGGACATACGTTCATCTCGACACCCGACGCGCGCGCGCTGCTGGCGCTTCGGTTCGGTGAGCCCTTCAGGGAAGACGAGGTCGCGGTTCGTGTGCAGGCACTGGCGTCGGCCTACGCCATCGCCGGATACGCTGTCACCGTGAAATTTATTCCCGAGGAGGTGCCGTCCACGCGGGCGGATCTGGATGGCGAGGTCGTGGCGCACCTCACGATCATCGAGGGGCCTGCGCGCACCGTCGGTGACATCCTCATCGTGGGTGCGACCCAGTTCGAAGCCGCCGAGGTGCGCAAGGCGATTCAGTCGCGCTCCGGTGAGCCCCTTCGGGATGTTCAGGTCCGCGGCGACCGCAACAACGTCGAAGCGCTCTATCGCAATGCGGGGTTTCAGTCGGCGACGGTCACCGTGGTCCTTGGCGGCGGGCCGCGTTACAACGCCACATTCACCATCAATGAAGGCCGGCAGACCCTCGTGGACCACGTGATCGTCGCGGGCAACTCACGCGTCAGCACCGCGACCATTCTCGGCCAGGTCACCTTGAGACCGGGCCAGCCCCTGGGGCAGGCGGCGCGGGCGGAGAGCCAGAGGCGTCTCAACGACCTGGCGATCTTCCGGCGCGTCAGCATCACCCAGGGACCCGATACCACCGGCGATGGCCGCGTGGACGTGATCGTACAGGTTGAGGAGTCTTCGGCCACCACGATTGGGTACGGCGGCGGCCTCGAATTCGGCCGTACGCCCAGGACTGTCGAAGGAGGCGTTGAAGATCGCTTTGAGTTCGCCCCCCGGGGGTTTCTGGAAGTGGGCCGCCGCAACTTGTTTGGCGGCAACCGATCGGTCAACTTGTTCTCCCGCCTCAGCCTGCGCCCCAGGAGCGACCCCGATGATCCGGCGCGCGACGGCCGCGGTTTCGCGCTGAGCGAGTACCGCGTGACGGGTAGCTATCGCGCGGCGCGCGTCTGGAGAACCAACACCGACGTCGTCGTGAGTGCCACCGCGGAACGCGCGATTCGCACGTCCTTCACGTTTGTCCGGCGCGCGGCCAACGCCGAGGCGCTCAGGCGACTGTCTTCGAAGCTCAGCATATTCGGCCGGTATGCGCTCGATTCGACGCGGCTCTTTGATACCCGGATCTCAGAGGAGGATCAGCCGCTGATCGACCGGCTCTTTCCACAGATCCGGCTGTCGTCGATCTCAAGCGGCATCGTCTGGGACAATCGGGACGACTTCCTGGACCCGACAAGCGGAGGGTGGCTGAGTGCAGACGCCGAAATCGCCGCGCGCTCGCTGGGCTCCCAGGTCGGATTCGTGAAGGCGTTCCTGCAGGCCACAGGGTTCCGGCGAATCACGCGCGCCAATCGGGTTGTGCTGGCAGGACGCGTGCAAGTGGGCGTGGCGCGGGGCTTTGAACGGCAGGTCACTCGCGTCGACGACAACGGGGTCCCAATCCTGGGGTCCGACGGAGAAGCGCTGACCGACACCGTGGCTGACCTGCCCGCAGGCCGCCGGTTTTTTTCCGGCGGCAGCACCAGCGTCCGCGGCTTTCAGCAGGATCGCCTCGGCGTCCCCGGCATCCTCAACCCCACCGGGCTGTCGAACGGCGGCAACGGCCTGGTGGTCATCAACGGCGAAGTCCGCACGCAGGTGTTCACGAGTGTGTCGCTCGTGGGATTCCTCGACGGAGGCAACGTCTTCGCGCGAGCCAGTGACATCAGGCCCGGAGATTTCCGCGGGGCCGCCGGCCTGGGCATCCGCTACCGGTCGCCCCTGGGACCCTTGCGCCTGGATTTTGGCTTCAAGCTCGACCGCCGGATGTTCAGCGGCAAACGGGAGCGTGGCTGGGAGTTCCACTTGAGCATCGGCGAGGCGTTCTAACGTGTCGGCGCCCCGGCATCGATGGGTTGATCGCGGCCTTGCGCTCGGCGTGGCCGTCCTGACCTTCCAGGTCTACCTGATCACGATCTATCCGGGCCTGTTCGGCATGGGTGACGCCGCGAAGTTTTCGTTCGTGGGCAAGGTCCTCGGCACGCCGCACGCGCCGGGTTATCCCATGTACGTCATGGTCTCCCACCTGTTTTCGTACGTGCCGTGGGGCACCCTCGCGTTCAGGATGAACGTGCTGTCGGCCCTGCTCGGGGCGCTGGCGGTCTTTTTTCTGTATTTCGCGGCGCGCGCGCTGGGCACGCGGCCTGCTGTGGCCGCCTCGGCAGCCCTGGCCTGCGGCCTGGGCCGCGCCTTCTGGGCCACGTCGCAATATGCCAAGGGGTATACCCTCACCGCGGCTCTGGTCTGCGCAGGCGTGGTGCTGCTGCTGCGCTGGAGTCAGACCGGTCGCCGCTCGCTCTTTTACGGCGCCATCGCCGTCTTCACCATCAGCATCGGCAACCACCTCATCATCATCTCGATCCTGCCGGCGTTGGTGCTGCATGCCGTGATGACGAATGCGCGCCTCGCCCTTGCGCCACGAACATTGCTGCTGACGATGGGGCTGCTCGCGGTGGGCTTTTCGCAATACTCGCTGATTCTGATTCGGACCCTCCAGCAGGCGCCGTATCTGGAGGCCAGAGCCACCACGCTCAGCGAACTGGTGGACGTGGTGACGGCACGCCGGTACGCCAACGAGATCGGCGCGTTCGCCGCGGCAGATGTCGTCCGTACGCGCGTGCCCGCCGTGGCCGGACTGGTGGTGCGGGAGTTGACGTGGCCAGGGCTGGTCCTGATGGTGGTGGGTGGCGTGGTCCTGTTGCGCAGGCGTGCGCGTGACGCGGTCTTGTGCATCGGAGGCGCGCTCGGGGTGATGGCGCTGACCGTGAACATGAGTTCGAACGAGGACGAGGGGTTCATGCTCTCGGCCTTCCTCTTGTTGTGGCTGCTCGCGGCTGCGGGCCTGGAGGCGGTATGGTCCTGGCGCAGCCGGTGGACCGCCATCGCCGCCCTGCTCCTCAGCATTGGTTTGCCCGCGTCGCAGGTCTCGGGCAATTTCCGCGCGAACGATCATCACCGGCGAACGTTCGAGACCCGGTATTTCAACGCGTTGTTCGACATGCTCCCTGACAAGAGCGCCATCGTCGTGGACAAGTACCCCACCACGATGATGCTGAACTACAAGCTGCTGGGAGAGGGCGCTGCGGCCGGACGCGACATCGTCATCGTGCCGTCGGTGCCCGAGCAGGTGGTGGCGATCCGGAAGCGGGGATATCGGGTGTTTCTGTTCGACCAGGCTCGTGTCGAACTCGCGCAGTTCGACTACCGTGTGGCACCAGTCGCGTTAAAAGGAGAAGCCTTTCCGGAATACCTGCCGGAGATTCGCAAGGACTCCATCGTGGTCGTCGCCGCCACGCCTGTCGCCGCAGCCGGGCTGATGTCGCACCCACAAGCCTGGGCAGACATCGGTGTGACGGGTGACCATGTCTTTCGCAAGGTGGGCACACCCTATGGCGTCATTGGGGTAGCAGGCAGGCGAGGGCCAGCGCTGGAGGCTCGCGAGGGGAACGTTGTGGACGTAGCGGTGGCGCGAGGTGCGACGGTTGGTGCCACAGGCGTGCCGGCTCCGGTCGATATTCGGGTCCAGGTTGATCACCAGCACGCGGCAGTGTGGATCGACGGGAAGGAACAGGCCAGGACGACCGACGGCGCCGTCGTAGCGGTGGTGAGTCCGGGTGGCGCCGTGGAAACGTTCGTGCTGGATCTGGCCGACGGCTTTCGTGTGCCGTTCGACATGCGGCTGTTGCCGTTCTTCGAGCTGACGGCCGCCGGGTCGTGCGTCAACCTGGGGAACGTGGGATGGCGCGACATCTCGTCGCTTGCCGCTGATGGACGAGTGACTGTGCGCATCGACAACTACCGGCCGTTCGCATCGCGTGCGACGTTTTATGTGGTCGGCGACCGGGCGGCGTCGCCCACGGTGCACGAGGAACGCGGAACCGGCCAGATGAATGTGGCCGTGCAGTCGTTTCGGGCCGGTGAGGTGGCCGATGCCGCGCGATTGGCGAGCGTCATCGCCGCCGACAAGGTCTCGCTCACTGCAGCGGTCCCCCCGGGGGCCTACGTGTCGCGCGTGGAACTGACGGTCAACGACAACGGAGACTACAAGTCCGCGCTCGTCGACTTCGGGCTGCGGCCAGTCCAGGCGCTGGTGCAGGTGACGGTGGACCTGGAGAATCCACGACGGGCCACCGTGTGCGGGGCATCGCCAGCGGGGTCATGACGCCGGCGTCCGCGCGCTGAGCGAGGCGTACGACGCCAGATACGACTCCACCAGCACGGTCCACGAAAATTCTTCTTCAACGATTCGCCGGCTGGCTGCTCCCAGTGCGGGGAGTGAATGGCGGGCTTCCGCCGCTTCGTCGATCGCGCGCGTCAGACCTTCCACCGAATCGACATCCACGAGCCAGCCATTCACGCCGGGCCGCACCTTGTCGGGCAGGCCGCCCGCGCGCGTGGCGATGATGGCGCGTCGATGCGCCATCGCCTCGAGTGTGACCAGCGAACTGCCTTCGTAGCGGCTGGGGTGCACGAAGACCGTCGCGGCTTCATACCACGCGTGCAGATCGGCATCCGAGACGCGGCCCGCGAACAGCACGTGCGGTCCCAGGCCCTCGGCGTCGACTGCGGATTGAATAGCCGCGCGATAGGGACCGGCGCCGGCCAACACCCAGCGCCACGAGAGCGCGGCCAGCGGTCCGCCCGGTCGCACCGCCCGGCCAAGTGCGCGCGCCAGCACATCGAAACCCTTGTTGTGTTCGAGGCGACCGACACTGAGCAGGACGGTTTCGTCCGCGGCGATGCGGTGCCGATGGCGCAGCAATTGGCCCTCGGCCGGGCCCGCCAGGCCGCTGGCCTCGACAAGATCGATGCCGTTGGGGATGGTGATCAATTGGCCGGCTTTTGGCCGAAGGTGGCGTTCGGCGAACGGCACGATCGATCGGTCTGTGGCGATGATGGCCGCCGCACGCCGCGTGGTGGCGCGCACGGCCGCGCGCAGAGGCGCGTAGCCCCAGCGCTTCAGTCCGGGAGGTGCGTGCGACGACGCGCCGAACTCTTCCATCCCCTGCGGATTGACCACCAGCGGGGGATCGTTCGGACTCTTGCACAAGGCGTAGCCAAGGCCGCTCGCGCCGAAGGCGTGCACGACATCAGCGCCGTCCGTTCGCGCAAGTGCCAGCGCCAGTCGTCCGGCGCGCCACCCGAACAACGGATAGGCCGTGCTCCGGTCGAGGATGGTGGTGCCTCGGCGGTTCGCCAGCGGAAACGTGGAATACGGCACATGTCGAAGCGTGATGTACGGAGACGCAAACGGATCGCCAGGCCCCGCGCGTCGTACACTCGTCGAGGGGGGCGTGATCAACGTGACGTGGACCTGCCGCGCAGCCAGATGGCGCACAAGGTCATGCACCGACCGCTCCAGACCGCCCTCGCCGTGCAACGGCCGAACTGCACGCGCGATCACCACGACTCTTCGGGGCGCGCTCATCGCCCCTCCGCGCGCGCATCGATGACTGAGGCATACAGGGCCTCCACCCGTTCGCCGACCTGTGAGGCCTCGAAGTGGGCGCGTGCGTGGGCCGCCGCGCCGGCACCCAGGCGCGCCCGGAGCGCCGGATCGGCTGCCAGGCGCGCCAGGTCCCGCGCGAACCCGTCAGCGTCCTTCGCCAGCAACCCGGTTTTTTCGTGCCTGATGATGTCGCTGGTCCCGCCGGTGTCCATGGCGGCGATCGGCACGCCCAACGCCGAGGCCTCGATGAGGACGCGGCTCAGCGACTCTGGTCCATACGAGGGGAACGCCAGCATCGTCGCCGCGCGCATGGCGGCCAGAACCTCGTGACGATCGCGCCAGCCGAGCCATCGCACCCGACGACCAGACCGTCGTGCCTGCGCTTCCAGGTCCGCTCGCATCGGACCATCACCGATCACCACCAGAGGCCAGTCGATGTGAGCGGCGTCGAGCGCCGGGAGCAGAAACTGTACCCCCTTGTTGACGGCGAGTTTTCCGGCGTACAGCACATGGGCGTCGGCTGTCGGGGGTGGGACCGGATCCAGTTCCGACATATCCACGGGATTGTGGATGACTTCAAGGCGCGTGCGCGACAGTTCAGGTGCGCGTGCGCGGAGGTCGCGCGCGATCGCGGAACTCACGGCAACCACTGCATCTGCCCGGGCGAGTTCGCGGCGTTTCGTCGCGAGGTTGCGCCGCATGTAGGGAATCAGCGACCAGGCGCCCTTGCCCAGCGCGCCTGCCCGCGGCGGGATACACGCGCGCATGCCGCCGACCGAACAGGCGGGACACAGTGCGGGCGCCGACGGACTCACGATGAGGTCTGACCAGTAACAGACGGGCCAGTAGTCGCGCACGGTTGCCACGACCGGCACGCCGGTGCGCCGCCCCGCGCGCACTGCCGGCACGGTCGTCATCACGTGTTGCGCGTGAACGATGTCGGCGGGTTCAGTGGCGAGTCGCGTGACGAGGTAGCGGCTCAACGCGGCCCAGAGGTGCTCGTTCTTGAGGACGTTTCGCACCACCGGAATGTTGGGAACCTTGACGCGGAACTCGGTGACCGGCACGCCTTCGTATTCGCGGTGATGCAGGCCGTGCTCGGTGCCGGGCGTGGCCTGCACCACCTGCACGGCGTGGCCGCGAGTGCGGAGTTGTCGCGCCAGTTCGAACGTGCTCCAGCCTGAGCCGCCCGAGCCGGGCGGAAACGAGTCGGTCACGAGCCACACGCGGAGGGGCGTCATGAACCCGTGCCTGGCCGGTCGGCCACAAGCGCGCGCAGCCGCGTGTCCAGGAGTGCGCAATGGGCGCGCCAGCTGTATTGCGCCACGGCGCGAGTACGAGCGGCCCGACCCAATCGCTCGCGCAGTGTCTGGTCGGTGAGCCGTACCAGGGCGTCATCGAGGGTTCGCGGGTCAGCGGGGTCGTACAAGAGTCCTTCGCTGCCGTCGCCCACGAGGTCGGCGATGCGCGGAAGGCGCGGTGCCACCACGGGCAGGCCCGCGGACATGTATTCAAAGATCTTCAGCGGCGACCAGTAGAAGCCAAGGGCGAGCGGTTTGTGTTTGCCAGGATCGAAAGGCGCCACGCCAATATCAGCGGCGGCCAGGCATTGTGGAAGCTGGTGGTGGGGCACGGCACCCGTGAATGTGACGCCTGGCACCGCGCTGGTGATGTGCTCGGCCGCCACGCGCTCGGGGCCATCGCCGATGAAGATGGCGCCCAGACGATGCTCGCCCCGATTGTGGAGCCTGGCGAGTGATGCCGCCATGTGGGCCACGCCGTGCCACGACCGGAAGGCACCCGCAAACACGCACAGCACGCGATCGGGATCGCGCGTGAATGGCAGCGGTCCGGTCACATCCGGGCGGAAGCGCTCGACGTCGGCGCCCCACTCAGCTTCGAGCACCTTCGCGGGATCGATCCACGCCGGAAGAATCTGTGCGTTCGGAGTCACGAGGAGCGCCGCCTGGCGGCACAGTCCGTCGCGCCATCGGCGCATGGGTTCGACCAGAAGCGCCCGGTCAATGCGTGACTTGGTCGAGCCCGGATAGTCGATCACCGGAGCGTTGACTTCGAGGACGGACGGCAGGCCCAGTCGTCTGGCTGCGGTGACGCCTTCGCCGCCGAAGTTGTAGTAGCGCTCCATGATGACCTGGGCGCCGACACGGCAGGCGAGGTCGGCCACAACCCCCGCGCGCATCCATCTCAACTCCGGGCGCCCGAGCGGTGGTCGCACCGCGTGCCAGTGCACAGCCCCGGCGGGCCATGGCCCGCCTTGCGCCACGGCGACATGCACCTCGTGGCCGAGTGCGGCCAGACCTTCGGCCACTGACTGCACGTGCACCGATCCGCCGAGAGTGCCGGGGACTTGCTGGTCGAGCGCGACGTAGAGGATCCGCATGTCAGTGCGGTGCCGACGGCCGCTTTCGCAGGCGCGCAAAAAATGGCCCTGAGGAAAAACGCCCCCAGAGCCACACGTCGAGATACATCAAACCGGTTGCGGCACGTGTCGCCCAGTAAATCGGCCCGCGTTTCCGAAGGCGCGTCTTCGCATCCGCCCTGGCCGCGCGCACCGCAGCGCCGGGGTCGCTGGCGGCGCCACCCCCGGCGTTCGCCGAGCGCCGCGTCATCATCTGTTCGGCCATGCGCGTCAGGATGTTCTCGACGAATGCACCGATGATCGGCGTGTAGTACGTGATGCGCTCCACCTCGAACCCGGCGGCTGCCGCCACACGGCGCAGGTCGTCGTGGTCCGCGATGGGGTTCAGGTGATCCG
Organism: uncultured Solibacteraceae bacterium; assembly: GCA_964489685.1. Taxonomy (GTDB): domain Bacteria; phylum Acidobacteriota; class Vicinamibacteria; order Vicinamibacterales; family SCN-69-37; genus SYFT01. The sequence continues at coordinate 17,320 of CAZAZR010000080.1, forward strand.
ATTTCCGGAGCCGCTCGGTCCCGAGGTCGAGGAGGCCGAGACGATGGAGCAGACCGCCGAGGCGATTGACGAGGCGCACGCCCAGCGCGAGCGGGCCGTTCTTGCGCACGTGGGTGTACACAAACATCGCCCCACCCTCACAGAGCACACGGTTCGCTTCCGCCAGCATGTCGTGCAGCGCCTGCGGCGACAGGTGCTCCAGCACATCGAGTGACCACGCCTTGTTGAAGGCGGCATCGGCGAGCGGCAGCCGTCGCAGATCGCCCAGCAGCAGGTCGCACTGGTCGAGCGATTCACCCGCGAAGAAGGCACTGATGTCGATGCCGGTGAACGACGCTCCGGTGTCGCGATTCCAGATCATCGCGCGGCCGCTGCCGCAGCCCAGATCCACGACGCGATCGCCAGGCGCGAGTTCGAGAAACGCGCGCAATTGGTCGTTGCGAATTTTTGAGCCGAGCAGGGGCGGGGCGACGGTCTCGTGCCGCGCATCGACATGCAACGCCTCGTCGAGATACTTCGTCTGCTCGGCAAAGGCTTCCACGGGTCGCAGGTCGAGGTAGCCGCGGGCGCCGTCAAAGATCCGATGACAGGCGGCGCAGACCGCTCCTGGCGGCTCGGCGGTCAGCGCCATGCGGCATTCCGGGCACCGTGCGACGCCAAAGAGCGCGGGCGAGATCATGCCGACACCGCCGCCGCAAAGGCGCGGTCGAGCCGTTCGGCTCGCCGGTCCCATGTGTAGTCGTTCGACAAGGATCGCGCAGCCTCGCCAAGACGATGACGCCGAGCCGGGTCCGCGGCGAGTATCGACAGCGCCGTCGCAACCGCCGCTGAGTCGCCGGGGGGCACCAGCAGCGCAGTCACATCGTGCGTGAGCACTTCTCGCAACGCCGGCAGATCGGACGCGATGATCGCTCCGCCACGGGCGAGGTACTCGAACAGTTTCAATGGAGACGTATAGCGCTCGGAGATGGCCGTGGAGGTGTTGGGCAGCATGAAGATGTCGGCCGTGGCCAGGGCTGCGGCCACGTCGTGCGGCGCCAGCAGCCCGGTGATGGTGAGCCGGTCACCAAGGTTCAGCGCCTGCGCCAGCGCCGTGACCCGCGCGAGGTCAGGTTCGCCGGGGTGGCCCCCCACGATCAAACCGTCCACGTCTGGCGCCGCGGCCAAGGCGTGCAGGAATACATCGACGCCCTTCCATGGGTACAGATGTCCGGCGTAGGCCGCGCGGACGCGTGTCGAAGCGTCAACGCTGCCGTCTGAGGGCCGAGGGCCGGGCGTTGCCGGACTGGCGCCGTCAGGCACCACAAACACCCGGTCGCGCGCACCGTATCGCGCGGCGAGGTCGTCGGCCAGAGTCTGCGTGATCGTGACGTACGCATCCGCGCGCGTCCAGACAAGGGCTTCGCGACGATCGAGACGTGCGATTTTGCGGGCGGACGGCGCCAGATCCGGTCGGCCCAGCAGCGCGGGCATGGACGCGCTGACGACCGGCGCGATCCCGTGTGACTCATAGACGAGGCGCGGCCGCCGGGAGGGCGGGATGCGCGCGAGCAACGCCGCCAGCCCGAGGTCGCGGGTGAAGACCAGGTCTACGCCGCCCGTCAGAGTCCGGCGCAATCCGGTCCACAGCAGATGCACCCGGCGTCCCGCGGCGCCACCCATGGCCGGCACCGTTTCGATCATGAGTGTGGGCACCGGGGTGACGCCGTAGAACTGAAACGGATCACGGGGCGGTACCGCCGGGTCGGGTCGCACCAGCAGGGTGACGTGGTGCCCTCGGGCCG
>CAZAZR010000081.1:0-10516 GCA_964489685.1 uncultured Solibacteraceae bacterium
CTCCAGGACTCCTGGACCCCAGGACCCCAGGACCCCAGGACCCCGGGACCTCTCCCGCCTGTCGATCATGCAGTCAAACGGCGGCTGTATCTCTGCCGGGGCGGCGCGCGCCCAGGCTGTGCGCACTGTCTTGTCCGGCCCGGCGGCAGGCGTTGTTGGCGCCAGTGCGGTTGCGCACGCGGCCGGGTTTCCTCGCGTCATTTCTTTCGACATGGGCGGCACCTCCACCGACGTGAGCTTGATTGACGATGAGATAGGACGGACGACCGACTCGAAGGTGGGAGACTTTCCCGTACGGCTGCCGCTCATCGACATTCATACGGTGGGGGCCGGTGGCGGATCGATCGCGTACCTCGACACAGGCGGCGCACTTCGGGTGGGGCCGCGGAGCGCAGGCGCGAATCCCGGTCCTGTCTGCTACGGCGTTGGCGATGAGTTGACCGTCACCGACGCGAACCTGCTGCTTGGCCGTCTCGATCCGGATTACTTCCTGGGTGGACGTATGACAATCGCCGCACGCCGCACGCAGCGAGTGGCGGCCGCCCTCGCGAAACAGACGGGCCTCTCGGTGCCCGAACTCGCCGACGGCATCGTGCGTGTGGCCAATGCGAACATGGAACGCGCGATTCGGGTGGTGTCGGTGGAGCGCGGCCACGACCCGCGAGACTTTGCACTGCTGGCCTTCGGCGGCGCCGGCGGGATGCATGCGTGCGAGATCGCGCAGCAGCTCGAGATCAAGACAGTGATCGTGCCCAGGCACGCGGGCGTCTTGTCGGCACTGGGCATGCTTGTGGCCGACGTGACCAAGGACTATTCCGCAAGCGTGCTCAAGCCCAGCGCCCAGGTCGGTGTGAAAGATTTGGAACGCCTGTGCGCACCCCTTGTCGCTTCCGCGAAAACGGAGCTTGAGACCGAAGGATTTCCGACGAAGCGCCAGGTGATCACGTTGTCTGTGGATGTGCGATACGTGGGCCAGTCGTTTGAAATCACGTTGCCGCTGACGGCCGACTACCGGAAGGCGTTCGACCAGCAACACGGCAAGGCGTACGGCTATTCAAACCCCGCACGTGCAACCGAAGTGGTCAACGTTCGCGTCTCGGCCGCAGGCATCACCGACAAGCCGAAGCTCCCGTTCAGCAAAGTGCGAGGCGCCACCAAGGCGAAGCCCTCAGCGATTCGCCCCGGGCGGTTCACCGGAAAGAACGTGAAGGTCGCGTTGTACCGCTGGGATGATCTGAAGCCGGGATCGTTCGCCGCCGGCCCGGCCGTGATCGCCGGCGGAGAGGCCACAGCAGTGGTGCCGCCCGGCTGGAAGTTCAAGGTGGACGGCTATGGCAACGTGCTGGCCCAGAAAGGGCGGACGACATGAAGCCCAACCCCATCGAGTTTGAAGTCTTCAAGAACCTGTTTCTCTCGATTGCCGAAGAAATGGGCGTCACGCTCTGTCGCACCGGTTTCTCTCCGAACATCAAGGAACGGCTCGACTACTCGTGCGCCGTCTATGATGCGGACGGCAACACCATCGCGCAGGGCGACCACATGCCCGTGCATCTGGGCGCGATGCCGCTCTCAGTCCGCGCGGCGATCGACGCCGTGGACATGGAGCCGGGCGACATCGTAATGCTCAACGACCCGTTTCGGGGCGGCACACATCTCCCCGACATCACGCTGGTGTCGCCGGTGTTTCTCGGCAAGGAGAAGAAGCCGGCGTTCTACGTGGCCAATCGCGCGCACCACTCGGACGTCGGTGGCATGAGCCCCGGGTCCATGCCGGTGGCGCGCGAAATCTACCAGGAGGGTCTCATCATCCCGCCCGTGCGGCTGGCCAGGCGCGGTCAGATCGTAGGCGACATCATGGCGCTCCTGCTCAACAACGTGCGCACGCCCGATGAACGCGAAGGTGACATCGCCGCGCAGATCGCGGCCAACCGCGTGGCCGAGACTCGCCTGCGTGCGGTCGTCGCGCGATACGGTCGCGCCCAGACGATGAGGTACGCCGCGGCGCTGCAGGACTACACCGAGCGCGTGGTGCGACACGCCATCAAGGGCATTCGCGATGGCGAGTACTCATTTGAAGACGCCCTGGATGACGACGGGTTCAGTGACGCGCCCGTGCCGATTCGCGTGAAGGTGACGATTCGGAAAGACCGCGCGATCGTGGACTTCACTGGCTCAGCGCCGCAGGTGACCGGCAGCGTCAACGCCAACTACGCCATCACGCTGTCGGCCTGTCTCTATGCCTTCCGGTGCCTCGTGCAAGACGACGTGCTGTATAACGCGGGCGTGGGCCGGCCCATCCAGGTCATCGCGCCCGAAGGGTCCATCGTGAATGCGCTGCGGCCATCGGCCGTGGCCGGTGGCAACGTCGAAACCTCGCAGCGCATTACCGACGTCGTGCTCGGCGCGCTCGGCAAGGCGCAGCCCGATCGATGGCCGGCCGCCAGCCAGGGCACGATGAACAATGTGACGCTGGGAGGGACCGACCCACGCACCGGCCGCCAGTTTGCGTATTACGAGACGATGGGCGGCGGCATGGGGGGCCGCAAGGGGATGGCCGGACTGAGCGGCGTGCACGTGCACATGAGCAACACGCGTAACACGCCGGCCGAAGCGATTGAGCACTATCTTCCGGTGCGCATTCGGCAGTATGGTCTGCGCGAGGGCAGTGGTGGCGCTGGCAGCGCGCCCGGCGGCGAAGGCCTGGTGAGGGAATACGAGATGCTGGTCGAGACATCGGTGACGTTGCTGACCGACCGGCGCCGCCTGGCCCCGTACGGTGTGCGCGGCGGCGGCCCCGGTGGCGTCGGTCGCAACACCCTGATTCGTGACGGCAAGGAAACCCGGCTTCCAGGCAAAGTGCAGATCACGTTGAAGGCGGGCGATCGGCTGCGCATCGAAACCCCCGGCGGCGGCGGATATGGATCACACAAACACCCTTTGGGTTCACACAAGGCGTGAAGGACTTGAAGGAACCAGAATCTGTCATTCCTTCATGCCTCGTGTGAACCCAAAGGTGAGCGATGTTTAGTTGGTGGATTGAGGCAGACAAGACTGCGCGCAAGTCGCTCATCGCAGCCTCGCTGGGCTGGATGCTCGATTCGTTCGACGTGATGTTGTACGCGCTCGTGCTGCTGGCCGTGCGCAACGACCTGGGCATCGACGCGGCCACTGCGGGGTCGTTGCAGTCGCTGACGCTGCTCGCCTCGGCGGCCGGCGGATTGATCTTCGGTGTGCTCGCCGACAAGTGGGGCCGCACCCGGGCGCTGATGCTCAGCGTGCTGATGTACTCGATCTTTACCGCCGCATGTGGCTTTGCCCAGACGGTGGCGCAACTGGCGGTGTTCCGCATCTTCCTCGGTTTCGGCATGGGCGGCGAGTGGGCGAGCGGGGCCGCGCTCGTGTCCGAAACCTGGAAAGAAAAGGATCGCGGCAAGGCCCTCGGTTTCATGCAGAGTTCGTGGGCCATCGGCTACGCCCTCGCCGCCATCGTCAACTACCTTGTCCAGGATGTGGCGGGGTTGGGATGGCGGGCGGTGTTCTTCGTGGGAGTGCTGCCGGCGTTTTACGCGTTGTGGGTGCGTCGCAGTGTCGAGGAGCCGGCGATGTGGACGGCGCAGAAGGCCAAGCCATCGCGCGTGTCGCTTGCCGACGCGATGGGCGGCCCCATGCTGCGCATCACGCTGGCGGTGACGTTGATGAACGCCTGCACGATGTTCGCGTGGTGGGGACTCAACTCGTGGATTCCGTCGTATCTGCGGGCATCGCCCGATGCTGGAGGCATCGGCTTGTCCAACGCCGCGATGAACTGGTTCATCGTGGTCATGCAGGTCGGCATGTGGTTCGGGTATGTCACATTCGGGTATGTGAGTGACAGCGTCGGCCGCAGGAAGACCTACGTCGGCTACCTGGTGGCCGCAGCTGCACTGGTGCTGGCCTACGCGTACACCACCACGCCGTGGATGCTGCTCGCACTGGGCCCGGTCGTCGCGTTTTTCGGGACCGGATATTTCAGCGGCTTCGGCGCCGTGACGGCAGAGTTGTATCCGACCGCCGTGCGCGCCACCGCGCAGGGCATCACCTACAACGTGGGTCGGGTGGCCAGCGCCGCCGCGCCGTGGATGGTGGGTTCAATCGCGCAGACGAACGGTTACCCCAGCGCGTTATCGATCACGGCAGTGGCGTATCTGCTCGCGGCGGCGTTCTGGGTGGTGATTCCGGAAACCAAAGGCCGGGGAATTCAGTAACTTGTCGGGGTCCAGAGGTCCAGGGGTTCGAGGTGCGCCGGCCACGCCGGCGGTCTTTTCTGAGTGGACTCCGGGACCCCTGGACCCCTGGACCCCGATCAGTTCTTCGTGATCTCCGTCACCATCCCCATGAGGTAGTGCAGCGTCACCGTGTCTCCGGCCGCCATGTGGGTGGGCACCGCTTCGTTGCCAACGCGCGCGTGACGGATCTCGCCCTCGGGATCTTCCGGGTCTGTCCAGAAGACATCCAGCGAAATCTGGCCGTGGATCGACATCGGTTGGATGCGGTGAATGACTGCGGTGCGTGTGCCTTTGAGCATGGTCAGCGTTTCACATCGTACACGTGAAGCGCGTCCTGTTCGCGAAGATACAACCGGCCCCCCGTGACCACGGGATGCGACCAACTGGGGTTGCGCACGCCGGGAATCTGGAACTTGCCTTTCTCGCGGTACGCCGTTGGATTCGCCTCAATCAACATCATCATGCCGTTCTGGTAGCGGAAATAGAGATGTTCGTCAGCGGCTGTGACCGCAGCCGAACCGCTGCCGTCGTTACGAAAGTTGCCGCCCCACGCCACTTTGCCCGACGCCAGTTCGAGGCACATCGGAAACCCGTTGTTGTGTCCGTGACCGGCGTACACGTGATCGCCAAGGAGCACCATGCCGCCGTGGTGGTTCTGGAACGTCCCGCCGCCAAGGAAGTACTTCTCAGACGCGGTCACCCGGCCGTCGGAACCCGGCGCCAGTTGCATCAGCACTGCCCCGGTGCCATAACCGGAGGAGGCAAACACCAGATCGTCTTTGACCAGCGGCGTTGGGATATTCGCCGTGCTGTTCGCCACCCGGCCGTAGGCCCACATGAATTGGCCATCGCTGGCGCGTACGCTAATGACCCCACGCCCGCTGAGCCGCACGTACTGCTTCACGCCGCCACCATTGGAGATGACGATCGACGAATACTCCGGGCCACCGCCGCCACCCCCAGGCTGCTGCGTGCGCCAGATCTCCCTGCCCGTTGTTTTGTCGAGCGCCACCATGCCGGCGCTGCTCGTGCCGGGGCTGATGATCACATGCGGACCGTCCACCGTCGGCGATTCGGCGAAGAGCCAGTTCGGGGTCGGGGCCCGGTAGTCGCGCGTCAGACTCTTGCTCCAGAGGTTCCGCCCGGTGGCCGCATCGAGCGCGACCAATGTGCCGTCGGAGCTGAGGACGTAGACCGAGGTTCCATCGACGGTCGGTGTGCCACGCGGCCCGCCGTACTCGTCCTGATGCGTTTCACCCACACGCGTCGCCCAGGTCGGCGCACCGTCGGATTGATTGAACGCCATCGCGTATTGGCCGTCGCGCCTGTCGCCCATCGTATAGATGCGTCCACCCGTGACGGCAACGCTCGAAAAGCCGATGCCCATGCCGGTTGCCGTGAAGAGTTTGCGGGGGCCGCCTTCAGGCCAGGTTTGCAGCAGGCCCGTATCCGCGGAAAGACCATCGCGGTTGGGCCCGCGCCATTGCGGCCAGTCGCCCGAGGCCGCAGGCTGGACAGTGGCCGTCACGGCCGCCGCGGCGGACAGCAGCACCACCGTCGCACTGACAAGACGAAGTCGCATTGACATCTCCTTCTGCAAAAAACCGCAGCCGCGGCCTTGAGACCCAGGCCGCGCTACGTACCTCTCGAAACTGCTCCAATGCGGCGCGAGCCGCGTATCATCAACCAACAGGAAGACTCATGGTGACACGATCTGACAAGGGCTCGACGCGGCGAATGGGACAAGTGGCCGGATTGCTCACCGCAATGCTGGCACAGGTCGGTTTCCTCGGCGCAGGAGCGTCCGCTCGCGAACAGGAGCTGCCCACGGGCGAGAGCCTGGTCGCGAAACACCTCGCGGCGATCGGTGGCGCAGACGTTGTTCGCGCTACAACATCAATCCGCGCGACTGGGACGACCGACCTGCCGGCGCAAGGCATCCGTGGCACATTCGAAGTACTGGCGGGCCGGCCCGCGAAATCCATCCTTCGCCTCGAGATGGGCGGCATTGGCAAAGTCGAGAGCGGCTACAACGGTGCCGTGGGATGGATGCTGGACCCGATGGTCGGGCCGTCAATCGTCACCGGCCCCCAACTCGACGAAATGCGCAACGACGCGCACTTCGACGCCGTGCTGCACCCGCCCGATCTCGTGAAGTCGATCACCACCACCGCGCGGGTGGAGTTCGACGGCCGACCGGCATTCAAGACACACGTGGTATTCGTCTCCGGCCAGCAACGCGATCAGTTCTTCGATGTCGAACGAGGCTACCTGCTCGGTTTCTCCGGTGACAGCCAGACACCAATGGGTGTGATGCCGACCACCGTCACGCTCAGGGACTACAAGTCGTTCGGCGCAATGACCCACCCGGCCAGGCTGATTCAGTCCGCCATGGGCGTGGAGCAGCACTTCATCTTCGAGAAGTACGAATACAACACGCTCAAGCCCGAGGCGTTCGATCCGCCCGCGATCATCCGCGCCATCATGAAAACCGACGTTGCCGTGGCCAGTTTCGACGAGGCGTGGACGACGATCAACGATTCGTTTTACGACCCGACGTTTGGTGGCCTCAACTGGGCCGCGGTGCGCGACGAACTGCGCCCCCGCGTGACCGGCGCCACCACCCCCGACGTCGCACGCAGCACCATCGTCGAGATGCTCGCGCGGCTCAAACGCTCGCATTTTGTGCTCCTGTCTTCTGCGGCCACCGCTGACGACCCACCCCGACCGGGCGGAGCCACCGTTGGCGTCGACGTCCGAGTGCTGCACGACGATGTGGTGGTCACGCGAGTGACGCCTGGGTCAGCGGCGTCCAGCGCCGGGCTCGCCGAGGGCCAGATCCTTCTCGCCATTGACGATGAACCTGCATCGAAGTGGTGGCGGGCGCAGGCCGCCGATGACGACCCAAGGGCGCGGGCGCTCGATGTGTGGCGACGGGTCCAGCGGAGCCTGGGTGGCGCGCCCGGATCGGCCGCCGCGATACGCGTGCGAGACGACCGCGGCGACCGGGTCATCAACGTCAGCCGAACGATCGAGCCCGGTGAACGTGTGGTGTTCGGCGACCTCCCCCCGTTTGTCACGCAGGTCAGCGAGCAGGCGATCGAGACGGCTGGAGGCCGCCCGGTGGGCGTCATCGGGTTCAACGTGTGGATGACGCCGGTCAACGACCCGGTGGCCCGCGCGGTCAATCGGTTTCGCTCAGCCAAGGGGATTGTGATCGACCTGCGGGGGAATCCTGGCGGGCTGGCCGCGATGATGAACGGCGTCGCCGGGCATTTCTTCACCACACCGGAGGTGCTTGGCCGCATGAGGACCCGCACGTCGGATCTGGAGTTTCGAGCCAACCCGCGGCTGGTCACCCCGGAAGGGGTGCGCGTGACGCCCTACGCGGGTCCTGTCGCCATCCTTGTGGACGAGCTGACCGCCAGCACCTCCGAGTGCTTCGCCGGGGCCCTCCAGAGCCTGGGCCGGGCCCGGGTCTTCGGCCGCCAGACCATGGGTCAGGCGCTACCGGCGTCCACACGGCGCCTGCCCAACGGCGATCTGCTCATGTACGCCGTGGGCGATTTTGTGACCGCCAGCGGACGCCGCCTCGAAGGCGAAGGCGTTACCCCCGACCAGGTCGTCCCCCTCTCCCTGGAAGCCCTCAGGGCCGGCCGGGACGCCACCCTGGAGGCCGCCCTGCGCTGGATTGACTCGTCTTCAGCCTTTCATTGACTCCGAACGGAGGGGTGGGTTATCCTCCCTCGACCTACACGAACACCCGATGTATTGCGCTTTGAGGTCATGTCTGACCTTGGTTTTGGGTGGTCGCAATTGCAGGAGTATTAATACGAATGGAACAGCAGCGCCCGCTGCGATTGGGCGATCTCGTGGACGACTACTGTCCGAGAGAACGCCGCATTACCAACCACGCGATCGTCGCCATCGTTGAGGACGCGATTCGGCAAACTCGCTGCACAGCATGCGAGGCCGACCACGTCTACAAGGGAGGAAAGGCGCCCGTCCGGAAGAAGACTGCCCGCTCGATGGAAGACGAGCAGGCCGTTCTCTACGATCAGGTGCTGGCGAACGTGACAGCCGGGGTACCGCTGCCCGTGGTTGCGGCTGCGCCGTCGCCTCCCGCACCCGCACCAATGCCCGCGCCGACACCGCAGCCTGTGGCCGTGGCCGTGGCCGTGGCCGTAGCCGTAGCGGCCGCGCCGACCGACCCTGAACCGGCCGCGCCGGTGATAGATGAGGGGTGGTCGCTCAACAGGCGATTAATACGCGCATCCCTTCCCCGCAACGACAGCCAGCCCCCTCCTCCCAGAGCGATTCCCGAATTCACCATGCACCAGCGCAATGTGCGCGGCTCGCAGCAGTTTCGCGGCGGTGGTGGTCAGGGCAATGGCAATGGCAATGGTTATGGCGGCTCAGGCGGTTCCGGTGGCGGTTGGCACGACCGCAGCCAGGGTGCCAATGGCAATTCCAATGGTCACCGCGGCGGATTCCGTCCCGACCCACCAAGCCAGGGTCAGGGTCAAGGCCAGAGCGACAGCCAGCCGGGCTCTCCGAACGGGCAGCGGCCGGGCGGCGGTCGGCGGCGGCGCCGCAACAAGACTCCCAGACCTCCACAGAACTGATCTGTCATGACCCAACTCACTTCCAAAGTTGGCCTCATCGTCGGAGTGGCCAACAAGCGGTCGATTGCGTGGGCCATCGCCCAAGCCGCTTCGGCTGAAGGCGCGTCACTCATCCTCACGTATGCCGGCGAACGTCTCGAAGAAAACGTTCGCGAGCTGGCAGCCACACTACCCAATGTCACGGTGCTGCCGTGCGACGTGACCGACGATGCGCAGATCGATGCGCTGTTTGAAAACATTCAGACGCAGCATGGCGGCCTTGACTTCATGCTGCACGGAGCCGCGTATGCCCTGCGCGAAGACCTGGCGGCGCCGTTCTCACAGACGTCGCGAGAAGGGTTTCGCCTCGCGCTGGACGTGAGCGCATATTCCCTGGTCGCGCTCGCTCGCCGGGCGGCGCCGATGATGGCTGCGCGCGGTGGTGGCAGCATCGTGACGCTCACCTACCTTGGCAGCGATCGGGTCTTCACCAACTACAACGTCATGGGTGTGGCCAAGGCCGCGCTCGAGGCCTCGGTGCGTTATCTAGCCAGCGACCTTGGTCCGCAGGGCATTCGCGTGAATGCGATCTCGGCAGGGCCGATCAAGACGCTTGCCGCGTCTGGCATTTCCGGGTTCTCGGCGATCCTGCAGACCTACCGCGATCGCGCGCCTCTGCGCCGCACCGTGGAGACGAGCGAAGTGGCCGATGCGGCCATCTTCCTGCTTGGACCAGCGGGTCGAGGAATCACCGCTGAAGTGCTGATGGTGGACGCCGGCTTCCACGCCATGGGCGTGTAGTGTCCGTCACCCGTACCTTCCTGTCGGGCGCCGATGTGGTGCTGCCGGACCGAGTGGCGTCCGGCCTCACGCTGGTGCTGGAAGGTGACCGCATCGTTGATTTGACGAGCGGGCCACGAGAACTCTCCAGTAGCGAGCGACGCGTTGATGCCACGGGACAACTGGTGGTACCGGGGTTCGTCGATGTGCACGTCCATGGCGTGATGGGCATCGATGTGCTCGACGGGCCCGAGGCCGTTTCAGCCGTGGCACGCGAACTCTCCCGATTCGGTGTGACGGCGTTCTGCCCCACATCGGTGGCCTGTTCGCCCGAGACGCTCTCCGGGTTTCTTGACTCGGTCGCCACAGCGCGCAGTGCACCAGAGCCTGGCGCGGCGCGTGTGTTGCGAGCACACCTTGAAAGCAACTTCATCAACCCCGCGTACGCCGGTGCCCAGCCCGCGGAGTGGCTGTGGACGTACGACGAGAAAAGAAACGACCTCAGAGGTCGTTTTCCCGATGATGCAAACAAACGACCTCTGAGGTCGTTTCTTTCCCCAGACGTCGGGATCCTGACCATGGCGCCAGAAATGCCCGGAGGCATGGACCTGTTGCGCGCAGCAGTCCGCGCCGGTATCCGCGTCTCGCTCGGCCACTCGGGCGCCACGTTCGACCAGGCGCGCGAGGCGATCGAGGCGGGCGCCCGCCACGCCACACACCTGTTCAACCGCATGTCGCCGATGGGGCATCGCGACCCCGGACTCGTGGGCGCCGTGTTGTCCAGCGACGAAGTGGCCGCCGAGATCATCTGCGACGGCCATCACGTGCATCCCGCGGTGCTGCGCGTGGCGATCGCCGCCAAGGGCC
>CAZAZR010000081.1:10526-19029 GCA_964489685.1 uncultured Solibacteraceae bacterium
CATGGCGTAGCTGCGCCACGCGACGGTCAGTCGGGCCGTGCCGTCGGTGATCGCCATGACGCGGCTCGACGACGGGACCCTGGCCGGCAGCGTGGCCACGATGGATCGGGTGTTTTCCATCATGGTGGTTCAGGCGGGGCAATCGCTCGTCGACGCGGCCCAGCTGTGCTCGACCACCCCCGCTCGCGAGTTGGGCCTGATCGGCCAAGGGGTTATCGTGCCCGGCGGCCTGGCCGACCTCGTCATCCTGACCCCCGACCTCCGGGTGGTCCAGACCTGGGTCGGCGGTCGAACGTCGCAGCCCCAACGACCGTAGAGGTAACCATGCGCACCATCACCGCCTCGGGACTCCTGCTCTGCGCCACATCCCTCACGGCGTGCAGCATCAATGTCGACACCGAAGGGTTCATCGTCCGCGAGGAGAAGCGCTTCGCGGTAGAGGGCATCGCCGAGCTCACGCTCCAGACCTTTGACGGCGGGGTGGAAGTGCGTGGCTGGGACCGGCCTGACGTGGTTGTCGAAATCGAGATGCGGGCCGAGGATAAGGAAGCTGTCTCAAAGATCACGGTGCTGGCGGAGCAGACGGGCCAGAAGATCCAGGTCGATGTGCGTCACTCCGGTACCACCCGGTTTATCGGCATTGGGGCGTTCACATCACCAAGCGCCCGCCTGATCGTGAGTGCGCCCCGCAAGATCAACCTCGACATCCGGACGTCGGACGGCTCGGTGGTGGTCGAACGAATCGACGGCAAGCTGCAGCTTCGCACCGCCGACGGTGGGATCCGCGCCACTGAGACGGCCGGCGACCTGTTGGCAGAATCGGGCGACGGGTCACTGACGCTTGAAGATGTCGAGGGTCGCGTAGAGGCCCGCACCACCGACGGCACGATCAGGGTGTCTGGGGTGCCCGGCGTGGTTCGCGCGCGGTCGGGCGATGGCTCCATTGTCCTCAGGATTCGCCGCGGCGCGGTGATGACCGAAGACTGGATGGTGGCGACCAACGACGGTTCCATTTCGGCAGAGCTGCCTGATGACTTCAACGGGCTGATCGAAGCCGAACCCGGGTCCGACAGCCGCGCGCGCTCGGATCTCAAGCTGGAAGATCAGGTGGGCGGCACGCGCGAACAGCGGTCGCTACGCGGCCGGCTCGGCGCCGGCGGCAAGACCATGACCCTGCGCACCGGCGACGGTTCCATTCGTTTGACGCAGTACTAGCACGAGCGCCATCTCGACACACGTGCAGCGGCGTTGGCGTAGGGCGTGGCGTTAGCCGCGCCAATTGGCCTTGCGCTCCCTGCACTTGCTGCAGGCGCCGCAATGGCTGTCGTCGGCCGTCGGCTTCATGCACGACAGCGTGCACTGCAGGGGCACTCCCAATTCAAGGCCACGCCGTGCCACCTCGGGCTTCCCGCGCGTCAGGTACGGCGCCAGGATCTCAAGCGGATAGTTGAGCGCGCGAGTCGTTTCGCGGGCCATCTCCGCAAAGAACTCTGGCGTCGCGTCGGAGAACGGATTGCCGGCAAGCGGGCCCAGGAGCAGACGTGTGATTCCGAGGTCCTTGCACACCACCGCGGCGTTCGAAATCAACACGCGGTTACGGTCTTCAAGGTAGACGTCCTCGTCAGGCGAGTCGAACGCCGGCGGGCGACCAAGGACGGCCCAATGATCGTCGGCGTAGATGTGCCGCGCGTCCACCTCGAGCGTGATGACCGGCGGCGTGCGCCCGGCCAGAGGCGGAAGGGCCAGCAGGCGCTCCATGGTTCGCGCCTCGGCTGGTTCCCACGCCAGGCCGCACCGCACGTGAATCGGCTGCACAGAGCGCCCGGCCGACAGTTCGTCGGCCAGCAGCACCGTGCTGTCGAGCCCGCCTGACCACAGGACCGCCGAACGGTCGCTCACCATGCGCTCACCATGGAATAATCACGTAAATGTACCGCGTGACCAAGCGCCTCGACTTCTGCTACGGCCACCGTCTGTTGAACTACGACGGCGTGTGCAAGCACCTGCATGGCCACAATGCCATGGTCGAGATCGACATTGCCGCCGAGGTCCTGGACGGTCTGGATATGGTCGTGGACTTTTCTGACATCAAGCGCGTGGTCAAGGCGTGGATCGACCGCGAGCTGGACCACAAGATGATTTTGCGGTACGACGACCCGCTCGTGGAGATCCTGCGCGCGCAGGGCGAGCCCATTTACACGATCGACGCCAATCCCACAGCCGAGCGGCTGGCGAGGCTGATCTTCGAAACGGTCAGGGACCTCGGCTTTAACGTCTCGGCCGTGAGACTGTGGGAAACGCCCGGGTCCTGCGCGAGCTGGACGCCCGCTACCAGATAGACGCCACGATAAACGTCACGAGGAACGCGAGACCGAGCGGCAGCAGCGTGCCGACCACTGTCCATTTCAGGCTCAGCGTTTCCTTGTACATCGTGATGATGGTGGTGGCGCACGGGTTGTGCAGCAGCGAAAACAACATCAGGTTCACGGCCGTCAGCAGCGTCCAGCCATGTTCGGTGACCAGCAGCCGTTTGATCTCGTCGAGCGACACATCGTCGGTCATCATCCCGGTGCCGAGATAGACCATCAGCAGAGTCGGCACCACGATCTCATTCGCGGGGATGGCGATGATGTACGCGAGCAGAATCACACCATCGAGCCCGATGGCATGCCCGAGCGGATCCAGCGCGTCCGCGATGTGCCGGGCCAGGCTCAAATCTCCGACCGTGATGTTCGCCAGGAGCCAGATCACCGCGCCGGCGGGAGCCGCCGTGAGCACGGCGCGCCACAACACAAAGAGCGTGCGATCGATGATCGATGTGTAGAGGATGCGCAGGATGCCCGGTCGCCGGTACGGGGGCAACTCCAGCGTAAAGGCTGACGCCTGGCCTTTCAGCACGGTGCGCGACAGGACCCAGGACACCGCCAGAGTGACGACCACGCCGATGAGCACCACGCCGACGACCGTGCCCGCCGCGGCAAATGACGCCACCGCGCTTGGCACCAGCGGCCCCACGAAGATTGTGGCCAGCAGAATCAGCGTGGGGAAGCGGCCGTTGCATGGCACGAAGTTGTTCGTGAGGATCGCCACCAGGCGTTCGCGGGGCGAGTCGATCACCCGGGTGGAGATGATGCCCGCAGCATTGCACCCGAACCCCATCGCCATCGTGAGCGCCTGTTTGCCGTGAGCGCCGGCGCGCCTGAAGAGGAAGTCGAGGTTGAAGGCGACCCGCGGCAGATAGCCGAGATCCTCGAGCATCGTGAACAGCGGAAAAAAAATCATCATGGGCGGCAGCATGACGCTGACCACCCATGCCAGTCCGCGGAACACGCCGTGCCAGATAAAGCCGGTGACCCACCAGGGTGCGCCCAGGTTGGTGAACACAGCCGCGGCCTGATCCTCGAACCAGAAGAAACCAGAGGCGAGCATTGCCGACGGCACGTTGGCGCCGGCGACCGTGAGCCAGAACACCACGGCCAGCAGCAGCGCCATGATCGGCAGGCCGAAGATCGGTGAGGTGACGATGCGATCGATGCGCTGATCGAAGTCATACCGCGCGGTGCCGATGTGATGAGAAGCACGTCCGGCGATACGCTCGGCCTCGGCGTAGATCGACTTCACCGTTTCGTCACGAAACTGGCCGGAGAGCGTGGCTCGGAGTGCGGCGGCGCGTTGTAGAACGGCGGAGGCGTTGGCGCTCGACATTACTGTGTGCCCTGCAACGAAATCTTGGCGCTGAAACGTTGCGCGGTTTCCTGCTGGCTGGCCACAAGGTCCACCAGGCGGCCCGACGTCAGCGCCTGTTCGACTTCTGCGTCACCATCGAGCAGCCGGATGGCGATCCAGCGTGCGTTGGGCACGCCAGGCGCGAGTGATTCAATGAGCGGCACCAGCTCGGAGATGGCGCGCTGGAACTCGGGTGTTCCCTTGATTCGGAGCGGCGCCGTGTGGACCGCGCCTGATGACACACCTGCCACGGCCTCGAGCAATCCATGGATGCCGTCGCCTGTGCGGGCGGTGATGCCCACGGCGGGCACACCAAGGTCGCGCGAGAGGCTGCGTACGTCCACCTCGATGTTCTTCCGCTTCGCTTCATCCATCAGATTGACGGCGACCACGACACGGCTGGTGATCTCAAGCACCTGCAGCACCAGATTCAGGTTGCGCTCAATGGCGGTGGCGTCCACAACAACGATGGTGGCGTCGGGGTGGCCAAACAGCAGGAAGTCGCGCGCGATTTCTTCGTCGTGCGAGGCTGAGAGCAGCGAATACGTGCCGGGTAGATCCACGAGTTTGTAGCGCACGTTGTCGAAGGCGAAGGCGCCTTCGGCCCGCGTCACCGTCTTGCCGGGCCAGTTGCCCGTGTGCTGTTTGAGTCCGGTGAGCGCGTTGAAGAGCGTGGACTTGCCGGTGTTGGGATTGCCGGCGAGGGCCACAACACGATCGACTTTGTCGAGGGACACACCCATGCGCGCCAGTTCGGCGTTGATGCTGCACGAGCCGCAGTCGTGGGCGCTCATGAGGCTTTCTCCAGCGGCTGGACGAGGACCTGCGACGCTTGTTCTCGACGCAGCGCGACGAGTGTGCCGCGAATTTCGTAGGCGCGCGGATCGCCGGCAAAGGTCGTCAACGCGGCACGAATGGTGGCGCCTTCCGTGAAACCCAGATCCATCAGGCGGCGTCGGCTGTAGCCCTGGCAGCGGTCGTCCAGACCAAGGATCTCGGCGGTCAGGCCCGTGGACAGCTCGGCGAGTCGCACGGCGCCGGCGTGGGCGGGTGGTTGCGGCGCACTTTCCAGGAAGATGTTGGCCGCCACCGCGGGCGCCAGCGTGAACTCATTCTCGCCGTCGGTCAGCACCATGCGCTCGGGAGAAGAGGCGATGATGCGAATCATCTGGCCCACCTCGATACCCTCGGCGACGAGTTGGGCGTAGGAGATCGGCGGCTCGTCCTCAAGGTGCACGATGCGCGCGAGCCGGTCGATGGGCCAGGCCGTGGCCGGGACGCCCGAGGCCGGGGGGACGAATCCTTCGCGGGTGGGAATGGGGTCGCCATGAGGATCCACGGCCGGGTGGCCGAGCGACGCCGAGAGGCGATCGGCGGCGTCGGGCGACAGATCATGCTCGCCGCGTTCGGCCGCGGCGTGCACCTGCGGCAGGGGCAGGCGCGCCTCGTCGGCAAAGTATCGTTCCAGCAGGCGATGGGCGCGGATGACCTGAAGGGCCAGGCGTTCGCCTTCGGGTGTCAGGTCGAACTCGGCCCCGCGCGCCACCAGGAGCCCCTGGGTCTGCATGCGAGTGACCAGATCGAGCGCCGCGCGATCACGCACCCGCAGTGCGCCGGTCAGCGAGGCCAATGACCCGTGGCGGCCCCGGTATTCCAAGTCAAAGAGGTGTTTCAGGGCGTCTTCGAGGCGATGCCGACCCTGCGACGTCCGCCGGCGACTGGCCCAGGATAGGGCCAGAAACAGCACCAGAATAGCGGCGCCAATCGCGACGGTTGTAAGAATGGGCGCCATTTCGATTACTCATAATACAGATTTTGATTAATCAAAACAAATGAACAAGAAACGACCTCTGAGGTAGTTTATTTTTTCCCTCTGAATAAAGAAACTACCTCAGAGGTCGTTTCTTTTGGGGCGAACCAGGATCTTCGAGGCTGCCCGAGTTCCGATGGTGGTATCGCGGTCGGCGTCCGACCGCAATCGGACCGCGTCGGCGGCCGAATCGCGAGCCTCGATCACCACCGACCGACCTGGCATCAGGTCGCGTTGTTCGACAAAGCGCAGAAACTCGGCGTCCTGATCGATCACACGCGTAATCACGAGCGTGGTATCGAGCGGCGCGTTCAGCAGGTCCACAGATTCCCGGTGCGAGATGGTCCCTTCGGCATTGGGAATCGGGTCGCCGTGCGGGTCCACCTCTGGACGGCCCAGCATCTCGTCGATCCGGTCGATCAGTTGTTCCGACACGGCGTGTTCCAGCCGCTCGGCTTCGTCATGCACTTCAGCCCAGCTCATCCCCATCACCTTGACGAGAAACAGCTCGATCAGCCGATGGCGCCGCAAGACGAGTGACGCCAGCTTCTCTCCGGCGTCCGTCAACCTCACGCCCATGTACGGCTCGTAGTGCACCAACCCCGACTCCGCCAGCGCCTTCATCATGGTCGTGGCCGTGCCTGGGACAACGCCGAGCGCAGACGCCAATTGCCCCATCGGGACGAGCGAAGGGCTGGTTTGCGCAGCCTGGGCGAGGTGGATGGTCTTGAGGTAGTTCTCCACCGTCTGTGACGGAAGCATACGTCTCCATTATCGACGACAATGGCCGCGTGAGGCTGGAGCGGGCGTTTGATTCACCCGAGGACAAGCGGCGCTATGTCCGGCGCCTCTTCGCCACCATCGCAGCGCGCTACGACCTGATCACTCGTGTGCTCTCGTTCGGCCTCGACCAGCGCTGGAAGGCGCGCCTGGTGGAGGCGACCGGCGCGACCACGGGCTCTCGCACGCTCGACCTGGCCTGTGGCACGGGCGACCTCGCGCAGCGCCTGGCCGCGCGCGGGGCATCCGTGACGGCACTCGACGTCACGCCGGCAATGCTCGTTCTGGCGCGAGGCAAACCAGAGAATGCCGGCATTCGGTGGGTGGCCGGTGATATGACCGCGCTGCCGCTTCGTGACGCGTCCGTGGACGTGATCACCACAGGCTACGGACTGCGAAATGTGCCGGACCTGCGGGTCGCCTTGTCGGAGGCCTACCGTGTGCTCGACGACAACGGGCGGCTGGCATCTCTCGACTTCAATCGGCCTGAGTCAGCTGTCGTACGCGGCCCGTACCTGGCGTATCTGACGGTCATCGGCTCCGCACTCGGGTGGCTGCTGCACCGTGATCCCGACACCTATCGCTACATCCCGGCGTCGATCCGGCGATACCCCGGCGCGACGGGCGTGGCTCGTCTGATGGAGGACGCGGGATTTACAGACGTGCGGGTGGTGCCGGTGTTAGGGGGCCTGATGGCAATTCATCTGGCGGCCAAACGGCCGATCGCGGGAATGAGGAACGGCAGCAAATCTGAGTCCTGAAGCTCCGCGATGGCCTTGCCCGGCGCGATCGGCGCCTCTTCCACCACCACGTTGCGCCTGCCCACGGTGGCGCTCGACCGCCCAAGCACTCGCGGCGGCCTCACGCTCGTGTCGAGCACAAACTCGATGAAGTCATCGGCCGACGACTCGGACGCGATCCGCGCGGAGCCCGCAGGCGTCTGCGCCTGAAACGGCAACCGTTCGGCTCGCAGGATCTGCACGGTCTGCAACACCAACGGCCCGGCGACCTCGACGATGAACTTGGCGTAGGCGCCGTGCGCGGCATCACCAGTCTGGCGTCGTTCAACCGCCGCGGCGTGGGCGCGTTCGATTTCTCTGAGGATCTGCTGGCGGAGTTCGGCGACTTCCATAGCCCTTCAGCGTACTACGTTCGCAGGACGCCCACCGCGCCGGATGCGGCCAAGGCCGCAATTCGCTCGCGCGGATAGCCGAGGTCGCCTTCAAGGACGGCGGCCGTATGTTCACCCAAACGCGGAGGGGGCGTGCGCACGGACCCCGGCGTTCCAGACAACTTCACCGGCACACCCAGGACCTGAAGGGGACCGATCGTCGGATGGACGACTGACTCAATCATCGCGCGCCCCAGAATCTGGGGGTCGGCGAGCGCCTCGCCCACCGAACGTACGGCGCCGCACGGCACTCCCGCCTCGCGCAGCCGGGTTGTCCATCCCGCGGCCGTGTGAGAGGCCAGCGCGCGGTTGACGATCGCTTCGAGCGCATCGATGTGATGGACGCGCGCGGCGTTGGTCGCGAACCGGGGATCGGCGGCCACCTCAGCTAATCCAGCCACGCGGCAGAAGCGTTGGAACTGGTCGTCGTTGCCCACGGTGAGCACCAGCACGCCGTCGGCCGTCGCAAACGTGTTGTACGGGGCGATGGTCGCGTGTTTGTTGCCCAGACGGTCGGGTGACACGCCGGTGGCGAGGTACCGACCCGCCTGATAGGTCAGCAGCGCCGTGGATGCATCGAGAAGGCTGATGTCCACATGCTGGCCCCGGCCCGTGCGGCCCCTCGCGATCATCGCGAGCAGCAAGCCCTGAAACGCAAACATCCCTGCCGCGATGTCGGCAATGGCCACGCCCAGCCGCACGGCCGGGCCGTCGGGCGCGCCGGTCACACTCATCAGTCCGGCTTCGGCCTGAATCACGGCGTCGTAGCCCGCCTCTTCGCGGCGGGGTCCGGTGTGACCGAAGCCGGAGATCGACACGTAGATCAACCCGGGGTGTGTCGCCGACACCGCCTGGTACCCGAGGCCACGCTCATCGAGTGTGCCGGGCCGGAAGTTTTCGACAAGGACGTCGGCGCGGTCAATGAGCGCGTCAAGCACGGCGCGACCAGCGGGAGTGGTGTCGTCGAGCGCCACACTCTCTTTGTTGCGGTTGATACTCAGGTAATAGGCACTCTC
>CAZAZR010000082.1:0-5127 GCA_964489685.1 uncultured Solibacteraceae bacterium
TCAAAGAACTTCGCGTCACGCTGCATCCCTGACTCGTTTTTCGTAGCGCGCGCTTGACGCACAGCGCGCGCTACGAAAAACGAGTCAGGGATGCAGCGTGACGCGAAGTTCTTTGAAGACAGAACCTCCGCGCCTCGTGTGATCCATCGTGATTCTTGAAACTACCCGAGGAGTTTGAGCCCGAAGGCTTTTTCGATGTCTTCGAGGTACGACCGCTCGTGTTCGTCGGCCAGCGTGAGCGCGTGGCCGGTGGCGTCGTTGCGGCCGGTGCGGCCCACGCGATGC
Source organism: uncultured Solibacteraceae bacterium (assembly GCA_964489685.1). GTDB lineage: Bacteria > Acidobacteriota > Vicinamibacteria > Vicinamibacterales > SCN-69-37 > SYFT01. The sequence goes on from CAZAZR010000082.1 coordinate 286, forward strand.
ACGTAGCTGTCCACCGATCGCGGCACTTCGTAGTTCACCACAAGCGCCACATCGTCAATGTCCAGGCCGCGCGCGGCCACGTCGGTCGCCACCAGCACCTTGACGCGGCCCGATCGGAAGGCCTCGATGGTCTCGGTCCGTTCCTTCTGCGGCCGGTCGGCGTGCACCGCGGCCGCGCGCAGACCAGAGCGATGGAGTTCACGCGCCAGCCGGTCGCAGCCGATCTTGGTGTTGACAAACACGATCGCGGTGCCTCGTTCGCGGCGCAGTTCGCGCGCAAGCGCTGCGGGCTTTTCACGCGACGACACGATGCGCGCCTCGTGCGTGATCGTCGCGGCCGGTCCGCGGCTCGATCCCACCTGAATGAGCGCCGCATCAGGCGACAGTTCATCCGCAAACCGCATCACTTCTTCCGGCATCGTCGCCGAGAAAAGCATGGTTTGTCGATTCGAAGTTGCCGGCATTATCTCGGCAATGCGGCGCACGTCGGGCCAGAAGCCCATGTCCATCATGCGGTCCGCCTCATCGAGCACGAACACTTCCACCTTGGAGAAGTCGCCCACGTTGCTGCGCATGTGGTCCAGCAGCCGCCCCGGCGTGGCGACGACGATGTCGACACCGGCCTTGAGGGCGCGCTCCTGTGGCTCCATCGGGACGCCGCCGTAGACGGCGACGCTCGCGACAGGCGCGTGGTACGCGAAGCCCTGAATCTCATCGTCAATCTGCGTGGCAAGTTCGCGCGTGGGCGCGAGGATCAGCGCGCGAATGGTGTTGTGCGAACCCTTGTGGCCCGCCGCCATCAGCTTGACGAGAATCGGGAGGAGATACGCGGCGGTCTTGCCCGTGCCGGTTTCGGCGCACCCAATCACGCCGCGACCGGTCAGCGCGTAGGGCAGCACGGCGCTCTGAATGGGCGTGGTTTGGACGTAGCCGCGCTGCGCCAGCGCGTCGAGCACCGCCGGCTCAGTGATCAGAGAGGTGAAGGGGACGGGGGCCGGATCGAACGGCTGCGAGACGCGGGTGGTGGACATCGAGCGAGGACTGGCGGTCGGTCGCTGTCCCGGGCGCGCGCCGCCGCCTCCCGCTCCACCGCTTCGCCTGCGCCGTTGTGGTCTGGGAGCTTCTGAGTGTGTGGCCAAAAGAATGTGGTGCGAAGCTACGACTCGCCAAGCTAGCGAGCGCGGAAGGTGATGATGCCTCTGACGGGGTCGTACGGAGACACGCCCACGGTGACCCGGTCGCCCGGGACAACCTTGATACGGAAGCGGCGCATCCGGCCGCTCAACTGGGCCAGAACTTCGTGGCCCGAATCCACTTGCACACGATACAGCCCGCCGCTATGCACGGCGACCACGGTACCCTGGACATCAATCAGATCGTCCTTACTCAAATTCGCAGTCCTTTCAAGCTCTCAAGTATAGCCGAAGGCCTATTTGAGCGAAATTCCGAGTGAGAAGAGGAAAGTCCGTTCGCGCGCCCGGGCGGCCGTGACCGTGGTGGCCAGGGCCGGCCTCGTCAGGTAGAACCGCAGGTCTACGGCCAAGGCCAGGTGGGAACTGGTGAACCACCGCGCCCCGCCTCCATAGTTGATCGTCGTGGCGCCCACGCCGTCCGGAGTCGCCTCATCCAGGTATGACTCGAACTTGAGGGGGCCGCCGCCGGCCGTCAGGTAGCTCCAACCCTCGCCTTTGCCGAAGTTCAACGAAATCTGGCCCGAGACAGCGTTGAGGCGGCGCCTGATGACCGGCCCCACGGGTTTGCCGGTGGTGTCGGTCTTCTGCCCCGACGCCGAGCCTAACAGCATCTCGCCGCCAAACCCGAGTTTGAACCCACCGCGCCGGAACGGGTAGACGTGCAGTCCCACGACCACCGAACGCAGACGCCCGGGCATGTCCGTGGGCGCCACGTTCAGTCCAGTTGCCGTCGTGCCGTCCTGTCCGCTCGACGCGAATCCACCCCTGATGTCGAAGACCAGCACGGGCAGCGGCGCGATTGGCAGGGGAGCCACCGGCGGTTGCGCTGGCGTTTGTGCCGCCACCGGGACGGCGAGCAGGACCAGAAGGGTGGCGACGAGAGCGGCTCGCATGCGTCAAGCGTACCGCAAGGGGTACAGTTACGGCCAGTGGCGCAGACCTCCACCATTTACACCTTCGAGATCGATCTCGCGGACAGCGATCGGGGCGTTTACGAGCACCTCGACCTGCGCGTGGCGCGCCATCCGTCGGAGTCTGAGGACTATCTGATCACCCGTGTGCTGGCGTATTGCCTGGAGTATACGGACGGGATTACGTTCTCGAGGGGCATTTCCGATCCGGACGAGCCGACGATTGCCGTGCGCGACCTGACGGGCGCGATTGGTGTGTGGATTGAGATTGGCGCGCCCGACGCCGCGCGCGTGCACAAAGCCGGCAAGGCCGCTGGGCGGGTCGTCGTCTACGCACACAAGGACCCCGCGCAGATGCTGCGGCTCTGGGCGAACGAACGCATCCACCGGATCGAGGCGCTCGAGCTCTACCGCTTTGATCGCGCCCTGCTCGACGCCATGGTCGACGTGCTCGATCGCCGCATGGCGTTTTCGTTGTCAGTGAGTGACGGGGATCTCTACATTGCGCTGGGCGATCGGACGATCGAAGGCCGCCTCACGCGGCTCACCACCGCATAAGAGATTTCACACGAGGCATGAAGGACTGAAGAAAATCATGCGAACCTCAGTAGGTCCTGGGCCGCCTGAGTGCGCGCGTTCGACGCGTCCTGCAGGGCGCGGGCGCGGCGGTGGGCTTCCTGCTCTGCGTCAGACCGTTGCTTCTCGAGAAATTGGAGGCGATCGCGCACGGCAGAGTAGTCGCGCTCGATCTTTGCCACTGCCGTGCGCGCCTCATTCACGGCCGCCTCCGCCTCGCGCGCTGCAACGTCCGCCACCTTGAGCGCCTTCTCCAGCGCCTTGACGCGCTTCGCGTGTTCCGCCGCTTCCTTCTTGACGACCCCGGGACTCCCGGACTCCTGGACCCCAATACCTATCAGCGCCCCAAACCCGAGCGGCTTGAGCGGTCGCGTGAGTTGACCCGGCCGGTCTTCAGACGGCAGGGCCCGCAGTGTTTCGGAAATCGCTTCGAGTGTGGAGCTTGACAGCACCTCACTCGCAGCCTGTGCCACTTCCCGGATCGCCCGCGTGGCTGCGCGCATCGCGTCGACGTGCGCGGCTTCCGCCTGGGCGACATCGGCCTTGCGCCCCGAGAGCATCTGCGCATGAGCATGGCGCATCGCGGCGGCCGCCTTGATGACCGCGTCGTACGCCGGCCGCCGCTGCCAGTAGAGCTGGTTGACCGCCCACGCGGCGGCCTGGGGCTTTTCGAGCGTGCGCACGTCCGCGCCCGCAGCGCCCATCTGCTTCGCAAGGGCGTTGCGTGCCGCCGTGAACTCACCAGGCGGCAATTGGTACAGCGCCGCGATGTTATTGTCCTGATCCGCCAATTTTGCCATTTTTGACCCCGGGACCCCAGGACTCCAGGACCCCGACAAGAATTATCATTCCCATATGACCCAGACCGTAACTTCCATCTTGACCAACCAAATGGTTCGTGAGTTGCAGGGCTTCATCCGCGAGGTCGAGGCCTTTCCCAGTGACGACAGCGTCTGGCATACGCGGCGGGGCGTGACGAACTCGGCCGGGAACCTTGCACTTCACGTCTGCGGCAACCTCCAGGATTTTGTCGGACGTGTGCTCGGTGGCACGTTGTACGTCCGCAACCGCGAACTGGAATTCAGTCAACGCGAAGGCACACGCGCGAGTCTGGTGGCCGAGCTCAGGACCACCATCGGCGTCATGGAATCAGTGGTGCCCACGCTAAGTGACGAGATGATGGCAGCCGACTATCCGATGTCGCTTGCAGGCAAGACGGTCAACACCACAGCGTTTCTCGTCCACCTTGCCGCGCATCTGGCGTTCCACCTTGGCCAGGCAGGTTACCTGCGGCGGCTGATCACGGGCGACAACACCAGCACGAACCCGTTGCCCGTGGCGGCGATTGCGACAGCAGACGTACGTTAGACAAGGCGGCGCAGTGCCGCCACCGCTTCCTCAAGCGTCGTGACCGCGCCGTCGAGCTGCTGCTCGTAAACGGCTTTCAGCAGAGCACCCACGGCAGGCCCCGGAGCCACGCCCAGTTCCAGCACATGTCGGCCAAGCAGCAGTGGCGCCGGGGGCTGGTGCTCCACGCCGAGCGCGCGCGCGCGTTCCACGAACCAGTCCATGGCCGCACAATCAAATATGCCGAGCCGGCCGTGACAATCCGCCTTGGCGAAACGCGCCAGCAATTCCGGATCGACCTTCTGCGCCAGCCGGCGGAACGCGCCGTCGCCCACCGGCGACGCCGACTTATAAAACATCGTCGGCTTCAGGTGGTGCGCGACGATGCCGAGCACGGTGCGGCGGACGTCGTAGCCGCCCATCGTCTGGATGTTCAGCCGGTCAAGGAACTCAGACGCCGGCGCCACGCCCGCTTCTTCGTGCCCCTTCGAACGGATACGACCGTCTTCGAATTTCGTGGTCGCAGGCTTGCCCATGTCGTGGCAGAGCGCGCTCAGCATCATCACCACGGCGCGCGGATGGTCCAAGCCGTCGATGCGTTTCCTGGCTTCGTCGGCCACCATCAAGGTATGCACCCAGACGTCGCCCTCAGGATGCCACTCGAACTCCTGCTCGCAGCCGAGGAGCGCACGCAACTCGGGCCACAACTGATCCACCACGCCCAATTCCATCGCGAGCGCCAGACCCACCGACGGGCGCTCGGCGCGTAGCAGAAGCTTCTCGACCTCCCCCCAGACGCGTTCGGCGGGCAGGTC
>CAZAZR010000082.1:5137-18924 GCA_964489685.1 uncultured Solibacteraceae bacterium
TCGTCGAGAGGCAGCGACCGGCACAACTCTCGGGTCCCATCCTCGATGGTCAGATCGAACCGGGCTGCGAACTGCAAGGCACGCAGCACGCGTAGGCTGTCTTCGGCAAACGTCGTGTGGTCCACGGCGCGGAGGATGCGCGCCTGAAGGTCTGCGGCCCCGTTCCACGGATCAATGACCTCCGCAGTGAGCGGATCGAACGACATCGCGTTGATCGTGAAATCACGTCGGCGCGCCGCGTCCTTGAACGACAGCGTCGGGTCGCCTTCGACGACGAAGCCCTTGTGGCCGCGTCCGGTCTTTGATTCGCGGCGGGGCAGCGACACATCGAGGTCGCCGAGTTTGTACACGGTGAAACTTTCACCGACGGTGTTCACGTGGCCGAATCCGGCGAGCGTCTCTTTCAGCGCCTCAGCCGCCAGACCGAACACTTCCAGATCCAGATCTTTCGCGTCGCGTCCCAGCATCTGGTCGCGCACCCAACCGCCAACCACGAGCGCGCGCCCGCCGCGGTCACGGACCGCCTGGGCCAGATCGAGTGAAAGTGCGGGAGGAGCGTGCATGAGCCGATCTCGGCAAATGTCATCAATCCGTCGCCGAGACGACGATGACGCGATTCCTTTAGCTCGCTCTCATGACGTCCTGAAGCTTCGCCGTGTCGGCGTACTGCTGGAATCTGGTCACCTTGCCATCTTTGACGTCCCAGACGTGGCACACCTGCGCGTCCATGCTCTTGCCCGTCGCCTTGTAGGTTCCGCTGTAACGTCCTTCGACGATGACACTGTCGCCAGCGTCGTAGAATGCCCCGGGATGAACGGTGAAGCCGTCCCACTCCCCGCCCAGCCTCATGAACAGATTGGCCAGGATCGCATCAGGGCCCACCCAGGGCTCGCCGCTGGGCCTATAGGGATTGCTCTCCGCCTCGTGCCACCTGATGTCCGGGCTCATCGACCCGAGAACCGTCGGGATATCTCCGCTGCCGAACGCGGCGTAAAGATTCTTCAGAAGCGTGACATTGTCCATATTCTCTCCTCAAGTCCAAGCCGTCATTCCCATGTCGTGCGAAGAGAGTGTATCGGAACCAGCAGCGCATACAACAAGAGTGCCCCGCCGACCACGGACCCGAAGGCGAACAGCGGAAGGTGGCGTGTGGCCATCGGCACAGACCAGGTCGCGAACCGATGATGCAGCCGCCAGGGGACGACGAGGAGGGCGACGCTGGTCGCGATTAAGATCCATCCGATCGCCAGGAAGCTCGACGAAAAGTGCATGCGTGCGGCCGAGTGCACAAGACCGGCGCCGACAAGGAGGCGCGCCCCGATCTCGACAAAGTGAAGAGGTGCCGAGCGTGCGAAGCTTCCGAGAAAACGTTTAGTGCGGCCCGGGCTGACCAGCGCCGCAACTCCGAGGCCGACCAGATAGAGGCCGGCGCCAAGGACTGGTGTGGCAGCAAGCAGATTCATCATGGTTGAGGGCAATCTCCGGGAATCGACTCCACGTCCGTCCAGGGTGGTCTGAGTCAAACGTCCGAAAGGCTCAACGCACCAAATGAGCTGCGTGCCTTGGTGGCATGATGGCACGGGACGATGGGCGCGTCGGCGCCATACGGCCTGACGATGACTCGAACGGCATCATCCTGCCGCTCGGGAACCATGCGACCGGACTCTGGAAAGGTGGAGAGTTCCCTTGCCGGCGTCGAGCTCCGAGAGCCCTGCCTCGATCTTTGCCAGGAACACGAGTCGCTCAATAGCGTCTTCGAACGTCGCATCAGGCGGCAACCGGTCGATAGCCTCTCGAATCTGATCCCGCGTCGTGGTTTCAGGCATACCCAATCCTAACGGATCCAATCCTGACTTGATTGTCCGACCGGAGTCCGGTCAGCCCACCAAGTCTTGGAGTAGACCGCGTATTCAGGTCCGTGGCACTGCGATCCGCCTGACGCGGTTAGCCGCGAAGTCTCGCGCGTCACGCCAGACTTTAGAGGCGACCGGCTTCGAGTACCGATAGAAATCATTCGGCCGATCTGAGATCATGCCATCTGCGATGACGACCCTGTCCCTGCTGTCCGATCTCGTCTCGGTAAATTCCATCAATCCGTCGCTGGTGCCCGGCGCACCGGGCGAAGCCGCCGTCGCCGAGGTGGCCGCACACGCCCTGAGAGCGGGCGGCCTCGACGTCGTGTTTCAGGAGGCGGCGCCAGGGCGCCCGAACGTGATTGGAGTGCTTGAGGGTCGCGAGGCCGGGCCGGCCGTCATGTTGTGCGGACATCTCGATACCGTCGGCGTTGAGGGCATGACGAACCCCTTTACGCCTCGAGTGGCAGACGGGCGACTGTATGGCCGAGGCGCGCAGGACATGAAGGGCGGCGTGGCCGCGATGATCGCGGCGGCCGTGGAACTTGCGCACAACTGGCGGCGTGGGCGGCTCATCGTGGCCTGTGTGGCCGACGAGGAGTACGCAAGTGCCGGCGCCGATGCGCTGGTCAAGGCCTGGACCGCCGATGCGGCCATTGTCACCGAGCCCACCGATCTCGCCATGGCGGTAGGGCACAAGGGCTTCGCGTGGCTCGAGGTCGTGACCACAGGCCGCGCCGCGCACGGCAGCCGTCCCCTCGAGGGGCGCGACGCCATTGTGGATATGGCGCGCGTGCTGATGGCCCTTGAAGCGACCGACCGGGAACTGCAGGGCCGGTCCCCATCCGAACATCAGGGCACGCCCTCACTGCACGCGTCGATCATCTCCGGTGGCCGTGAACTCAGCGTGTATCCCGATCGTTGCGTCCTGCAGTTCGAGCGACGCACGGTGACGAGCGAAGACGACCGCGTCGTTGTCGGTGAGGTCGAGGCGATCCTCGCGCACCTGCGGGCGGCTGACGCCGCGTTTCTGGGCGCGGTACGGCTGCTCACGTCGCGTCCGCCGTATCGCCTCAGTCCGTCCGCACCGCTGCCTGTGGCGCTCGCGGACGCGCTCACCGCGCGCGGCCTGTCGGCAGCCCCAGTCGGCATGTCCTTCTGGACCGACGCGGCCATTCTCGCCGGCGCCGGCATCCCATCCGTGTTGTTTGGTCCCGGCGGTGCGGGACTTCACAGCATCGAGGAGTACGTTACTCTCGCTGACATAGATGTGTGCCGGGATGTGCTGGTCGAAACCGTGAAACGCATCGTCGGCTGATGCGAGCGCCCGTCACGACCGGCGGCATAGACTCGCGACAGAGCGCAGGAGCTCCATGGCCAACACCACGATGTTTCGACTCCGACGAATTCTGATTCATGTGGATACGACGTCCGATCGCTGGCCGGCGTTGACGCGGGGTCTTCGTCTGGCAAAGCAGTCCGGCGGGGCGATTCGCCTGGTGGATGTGCTGGCTCCCGAACCCTGGCACACGCCGAAAGGGAGAGATCTTCAGCGCCTTCTGAAGACCACCATGAAGAAGCGCCTGACCGACGCGGCCGCTCGCGCCAAACGCGCGGGCGTGCGGTGCACGGTGGCGATGCTCGAAGGCGATGTCACCGAGGAGATGGTGCGTCATTCCTTGAAATGGCGGGCCGATCTCGTGCTGCGATCACATGGAGTGAGCCGCGCGACACCCCGGCCGATCGGCCCAACTGACAGTCAGTTGCTTCGCCGCTGCCCCAGCGCGATCTGGTTCGTCACGCCCCGCCAGGCTGACGGCGAGACGGTGGTGGTGGCCGCTGTCTCGCCCGACCCAGACGATCGGGAGCGCCAGGACCTCGCGGTCCGTGTCGCGCAGGCCGCGATCGCGGTCTCAACGGCCACCGGCGCGTCCCTCCAGCTTGTGCACGGGTGGACGGCGTACGGCCATCAGGTCCTGGCGTCGCATACGAGTGCGGCGGACCTGGTGCAGTACGTTGAGGCCTGCCGCGAGAGGGCGCGCGCGCGGATCGACGCGCTGATCAGGGACGCGCACATTCCGGATTCCGTCCACGTCCATCTCGTTCAGGGCGAAAGCGACCAGGTACTGTCCGCGTTCATTAAGCGGCGACGGGCGTCGCTTGTGGTCATCGGAACAGTGGGTCGCACGGGCCTCGCGGGCCTGGTGGTGGGTAACACCGCCGAACGCATTCTGCGCTCGGTGCGCTGTTCGGTCCTCGCGCTCAAGCCGGCGGGTTTCGCCGACGCGATGCTGGAGTCCAGACGGGAGTGACGCGGGGCACCGATCCCCCGACCCCGGAAGGCACCTTCAGCCCTTCATGCCTTGTGTGAATACCTTCTTCTACCTAGAACGCGATCCAGGTGGTCACCACGTACACCGCGGCCAGGCCCATCGTCGTCCACGACACACGCGAGAAGAGTCTGGGGGGGCGCGCGATGAGCCCCACGATCACGATGGCCGACATTGCCGCGCCGGCAATTGCGGTAACGGCGTGGCCCGTGGAGACGGCCGAGAGCAACGGTCCTGGGCGGAAGAAGGCATCGTCAACACCCAGAATGGCCACGTTGAAGAGGTTGCTGCCGAGAACGTTGGCAGCGGCCATATCCCAGGCGCCGAGTCGCATGGCGGCCAGCGACACGACCAGTTCGGGCAGCGAAGTGGAGAGCGCCACAAAGGCCGTGCCCACGAATCCCTGCGCGAGTCCGGTGGCGTCGGCGAACGCGACGGCAAGCCCCGGCAGGTTCGCCGCGGCCGCGACCAGCACCACGGCAGTCAGCGCGTAGCGGGCCACAGCGCCCTTCAGTGATAGATGGGCATAACGTTCAGCCATGACGTTGTCATCGGTGACCTGATCATGCCGGCGCTCAAAGTTGTAAATCGATCGCACGGCAAACAGGTATCCCCCGAACAGCACGAGGCTGGGTGCGCCGACCCAGCCGATAGCCGGCCACCGCGATGCAGTCAGGATCGCTGCGGCGACGGCGAGCAGCAAGACCGCACCCAGAGCTGCCGACAGCGTGTGGACGGGTCGCAGCCGGTGAAACAGCGGTGATGGCGACAGCACGTCGAGCAGCGCCAGAATCAGCAGGTTGAACAGGCAACTGCCGACGACATCACCTGCGGCAATTTCCGGAGCACCGATCACCGATGCGCTCGCGCCGGTCGTTAGTTCGGGCAATGAGGTCACCGACGCCATCGCGATGACGCCGACCCAGGCCTGGCCGAGTCCTGACCGCTCGGCGATGACATCGCCGTAGTACGACAACCGAGCGCCGCTGACAACGATCACCAGCGCACAGAGCGCGAACAACGTCACGATGGTCAGCAGCGTCACGGGGCGGCTGATCCTATCTCAGGCGGGCGATCGGTTCCGTTCACGAAGGGCACCACATTCGTGCGGAGCGCTCGACATCAGCCGCGTCCGAACCACTCAAGCGGTGCCAACGTGAGCCACGGGACGTAGGTGATGAGCAGCACGCCGATCGTCAGGATGATCAGCATCGGCATCGCCGCGCGCATCACTTCGAGCGCGGGCCGCTTGAAGCGCACAGAGGCCAGCAGCAGGTTCAGGCCCAGCGGCGGCGTGAGGTAGCCCAGTTCCAGATTCGCCACGAAGATGATCCCGAGGTGCACGGGGTTGATCCCATACGCGGCCGCCACGCCTGAAATCAGGGGCACGACCACGACGATGGCCGAAAAAATGTCCATGAGGCACCCCACGATCAGCAGGAAGCCGTTGAGCGCCAGCAGGAACATCAGTGGCGACTCGACATGGCTCGTGGTCCACGCGATCAGCGCGTCGGGCACCTGCGCGTTCACCATGTAGTTGGTCAGCCCCACGGCCACCGCGAGAATGACGAGCACCCCGCCGACCAGGCCGACCGAATCGGCCGTGACCCGCACGACGTCGCCGGTGGTGGGAAGGTCGCGATGCACGAAGCGCTGCATGATGAACGCGTAGAGCGCGGCCAGCGCCGCCGACTCCACTGGGGTTGCGTAACCGCCAAGGAGTGCCGTGATGACGACGATCGGAAGACCGATCTCCCATTTGGCATTCCACAGGGCGGCGACGGCTTCCGAGGCGACAAACGGCGGTCGCACCGCGCCTGACTTGAGCCCCTCGCGTACTCCATACAGCCCAAGCATCCCCAGCATCAGCATGCCGGGCAGCAGGCCTCCGATAAACAGATCCTCCATCGCGATGTTTGCGATGATGGCGTAGAGGATGAGCGGCAGCGACATCGGGAAGAGCAGGCCGAGCGATCCGGCCGACGTCAGCAAGCCCACCGAGAAGCGCTCGCGATAGCCGTCCTTGAGCAGGGCCGGCAGCAACAGGCCGCCGAGCGCGAGGATGGTGACGCCCGAGCCACCGGTCAGCAGGGTGAAAAACGCGCACAAGGCGGCCGAGGCCACCGCCGTGCCGCCCGGCATCCAGCCCACCAGCGCGCGGAACATGCGAAGCAGGCGCTCAGACGACTTTCCCTCGGCCAGCAGGTATCCCGCCAGCGTGAACAGCGGGATGGTGGCCAGGCCGGCAGACCCCGTCAGTTCCTGGTAGGCGGTAATCATCAACACCGTCGGCTTGCTGCCTTGCGCCATGAACAACACGGCGGCGGCGCCGCCCAGCAGCACGAAGATCGGGGCGCCGAGCAGCGCCGCGCAGATGATCACGCCCAGCGCTGGCCAGACCGGCTGTCCATCAAGAAGTTCCGGATGCGTGGCCAGCCAGTAGCCTGCGATGGGCCCCACGATGGTCACGACGCGCCACAGCCAGCTGGTGGAGGCGTGCCAGACCAGCCGGGCGGCGATCATCACAAAGGCAAACGGCAGCACCAGGTCGGCCACCCACACCGGGATGCCGGCGGCGATCTCCGCACCGTCCGCGCGGTCGAGTTTCACGAGATTGACCGCGCCCACTGCGAAGATCGTGGTGACGGCTGAACCGACGAGCGCTGCGATCACCTTGGCCACATGGGCCGTTCGGCTATGCGCCAGAAACTCGCCGGTCGCGAGCGACAGCAGTTTGCCGTCGCGTGCCGCGATCGCCGCCCCCAACATGCCCACCCACATCGTCAAATGCTGCGCAAACGGCGCTGCGCCGGGAATGCCCGTCGCAAACCACTTGCGCAACACGATCTCGGCCAGCGGCAGGACGATAATGCCCGCCATGGCGAGCAGAGCGACCGAGTTTTCAAGTTTGACGAGGGCCGGACGCACTTATTTTCCCTTGGGCTTCCGGAACGCCGTTCGCGCCTGCATGGCAGCGTCGAAGATGTCGGCGGGCACCGTGGTCCCGCGCATGGAGCCGACGAGCACTTCGGCCGTCTTGCGAAACTCTGCCATGGCGGCCGGCGCCAGTGTGGTGACCTTCAGACCGCGCGCGGACATGGTGGTCACCGCGTCGGCGTCCAGCTTGGGCGCCTCATTCATGAAGCGTTGTTCGAGCGTGGCCGCTGCCGCCAGAACTTTGGGCTGGTCGCCGGCGTCGATCTTGCTCCACGCTGCGTTGGTCAGAACGGTCGCGCCCAGCAGCGGCGCCAGCTTCACGTCGAGCAGGTACGGGGCGTCACGGAAGATCTGAAGCATCGACGCACCGTACGCCGGGCTCGGTGCAGCGTCGATCATGCCGCGCTTGAGTCCGCCGACCATGTCGTTGAACGAGAGCGGAATCGGCTGGAAGCCGTTGCTCTTGTACCACTGCACCGATTTGTCGTCGCCTTCGGTGGTGTAGAGCTTCACGGCCTTGAGGTCGGCGAGGGTGCGGATTTCCTTCTTCGAGAAGAGCTGCACCCAGCCGGCGTTGCCCCAGTTGAGCACTTTGAATCCCGCCGACTCGATGCGCTGGGTCATGAGTGGTCTCAGAGCGGCGAATACGGCGCGCATTTCTTCATCTGATTCAAGGAAAAACGGCATGCCGAACACGTCCACGGCGTCGTTGATCCTGGCCAGCCCTGGCGGCAGCAGGAGCGCTGCCTGAAGTTCACCCACGGCCGGGCTCATCATTTTCACAGTGGACGCTTCGGTCCCCAGCGTGCCGCCCGGGTAGACGCGCAGGGTTACGCGCCCTTCGGTGGACTTGGTCCACACGTCGCCCATATCCAGCAGCGCCTTGTGCCACGCCGAGTTGGCGGGCGCGAACGTGGCGAGCTTGATCGTGATCGGCGCGATGGCCTGCACAGGAAGGGCTAGAACGAGGGCGGCGATCGCCAGAGCGGAGGCGCCGAGGACACGGGTCAGAGGCTTCGACATTGCAGTCTCCCTAATAGATACGTCGTGCTTATTTCAGAAAAAGATAATCCGCCTGACCGAGAAGGATCTTCGCCCTGCGCTGAAGCAGGAGGTTGGTCAGCCGCTCGGCAGGGTTGGCATTGGGGTCCACGGCCAGAGCCATGTTCATCAGTTTTTCGAACTCCGCGCGGTCCTGGCGGGCCACCGACACCCCCATCGCCAGGGAGATGTACGGCCCCGGCGACAAGCCCTTCTGGATCTCCACGGCGCGTTCGAAGTGTTTCCGCGCACGCTCCTGCGAGCCGCCGAGCAGTTCCACGCTGTCGAGCGTGATCATCAACTCATGCAGCGCGCCGTTCCACCAGTACTCGTCGAGGGTCAGACCGCGCTCGGCCAGCTCGCGGACGGCGGGGAAATCGATGGCCAGCGTATCGGGGTTCATCGCCATGGCCAGGCCCCACGAGGCCGCAGACCAGTACAGCAGCTCGACATCGTCTTTCTTCGCCTTCGCGAGGGCGCCTTCCGGATTCTGCATCAGTCTGGCCGTGACGCCCTTGAACCGCTCTTCGAGCGCGCGGTCACAGTAGCCATGGGCGCGCAGGTACATGTTCAGCGCGCGCTCGTCGATGGCCTTGGCGGCCGGCCGGTCTGTGTAGCGCACCGCGTCGGCATCGGCCGCGAGGTAGCCATAGGCGTACGAGGAGAACCCGCTGCAAGTGGCCTTCAGCAGCGGCACATAGGTCGGCATCGACTCCAGCAGGGACTCATAGGTCTTGAGGCCGAACGGGACCGCGGCGCGGATGAGCTCGGGGTCATTGTCGGAACTGATCGAGGTGCCCCCGGCCGACAGCGTATCGGCCACCATCTTCATCGCCTTGTTCGAGATCAGCGAGCAGCCTGAAACCGTGGCGGCCAGCACCACACTCCCCATCGCCCGCGCCCATCGCTGTGTCACCACGTCATCACCCCCACCCGCTACCGGCTCTTGTCCTTGAGAATACTTCCCACGACGAACCCGACATTAGCCGGGCGTTCGCCAAGGCGACGCATGAAGTAGGGGAACCATTCCTTGCCAAATGGCACATAGACCCGGAAGGGGTGCCCATCGCGGGCCAGCGAGGCCTGCAAGTCGCGTCTGATGCCGTAGAGCATCTGGAATTCGTATCGATCGTGCGCGATGCCGTTCGCCTTGGCAAACGACGTGGTGGCGTCAATCATTGCCGGGTCATGCGTGGCAATCGCGGGATAGGTCCCTTCGGTGAGCAGCAGTTTCATCTGCTCCACAAAAGCGGCATCCACTTCGGTCTTCTGCTGAAAGGCCACCGCAGCCGACTCCCGATACGCGCCCTTGACCAGCCGGATGCGCGCACCCAGGGCATTCACGCGTGTGATGTCGGCCGTGGACCTCCGGAGGTACGACTGGATGACGACGCCCGCCTGCCGGTAGCCGATGCCCCAGAGCGTTTCGAAGGTATCCAGGGTGCGATCGGTATACGGCGAATTCTCCATGTCGATGCGCACGAAGAATTCGGACTTCGCCGCCACATCGAAGATGCGCCGCAGATTGTCCACGCAGGTGGCCTGATCGATGTCGAGTCCGAGCTGCGTGAGCTTCAGCGAGATATTGCGGCCGACGCCGGCCCGTTCGATGGCCTCCATGACCGCGATGTACGCGAACGTGGCCGCGCGCGCCTCCTCGTGAGAGGCCACGCTCTCGCCCAGCAGGTCCAGCGTCACCATCAGGCCCTGGCGTTCCACCTCGCGGGCGGCCTCAATCGCCTCCTCCACCTGCTCACCCGCAATAAAGCGCCGCGCGAAGCTGGTGGTGCGGCGCATGCCGTACCTCGAGGCCAGCGACTTGAGCGTCGCGCTGCCGGCAAGGAGCGAAAAGGCGGCTTTGGGAAGTGCGGCGAACATGAGGATCTAGTTGATAGTACCCGAGCTTGGCGACGCCACGGCCCTGCAGAGCGCTTGCGTGAATTGGGTGGTGGACGCCGTGCCGCCCAGGTCGCGGGTGCGCACCATCCCCGCCAGCAGAACGGCTTCGAGGGCCGACTGCACGCGGAAGGCGGCATCGGTTTCACCCAGATGCCGCAGCATCATGATGGCCGACAGCAGGAGCGCGGTGGGGTTGGCCACGTTGCGGCCCGCAATATCCGGCGCGCTGCCATGGACGGCCTCGAACACCGCCACGCCGGCACCCAGGTTGGCCCCCGGGACCACACCCAGGCCGCCCACCAGGCCCGCACAGAGGTCCGAGACAATGTCGCCGTACAGGTTCGGCAGCACCAGCACGTCGAACTGTTCCGGCCGCATCACCAGATGCATACAGGCTGCGTCCACGATGCGTTCGTCGTAGAGCACGTCCGTGAATCGCCGCGATACCGCGCGCACCGAATCCAGGAACAGGCCGTCGCCGAGCTTCATGATGTTGGCCTTGTGGATGGCCGTGACTTTTTTCCGGCCCTCGCGCCGCGCGTGTCCAAAGGCAAACTCCGCAATGCGCGTGGACGCGACCTCGGTGATGATCTTCAGACTCTCAACAACGCCCGGCACGATCACGTGCTCCAGGCCGGCGTACAGGTCCTCGGTGTTTTCCCGGACAATGACGAGGTCGACGTTGGCGAATCGCGACGCGACGCCGGGCAGGTTCTTGACGGGGCGCAGACTGGCGTAAAGGTTCAGGGCCTTGCGCAGGCCGACGTTCACGCTCGTAAAACCTTCCCCGATCGGCGTGGTGCACGGCCCCTTGAGCGCCACCGTATTGCGCGTGACCGACTCGAGCAACTCAGCGGGCAACGTGTGACCGGTCTTTTCAAAGGCGACCAGACCGGCATCATGACGATCCCAGGTAATGGCGACGCCCGCCGCGTCGAGGACCGTGACGACCGCCGCCGTCACTTCAGGTCCGATCCCATCACCGGGAATCAATGTGAGCGTGTGCGTCGTGCCGGCCATTCGTGACCTCTAGTGTATAACTAGGTTCATGGCCCTCATTCCTCTGCAGATCAAGTTTCTCAACATGCGACGGGCGGCATCGATCGAGCGCGAGATCGCGACGCGGGTGGACGAGTTGGGATCGCGGCATGGCCGCATTGTCGGATGCCATGTGTCAGTGGAGGTGCCGCACAAACATCACCACAGCGGCAATGCGATTGAAGTGCGGATTTCCCTCGCGTTGCCGGGCGAACTGGTCGTGACGCGCAAGTCGTCGTCGGCGGCCGCGCCCGCCAAGGCCGTGCATCAGGCGTTTGATGCCCTGACGCGGCAGATGCGAAAGGTCACCGGGAAGATGCTGGCGGTCCGTAAGTCCGGACGCGACGTCAGGTAGGCCTTACCCGTCCTTCGTTTCGATCCAGAACACGGCGAGGCCGGCGCCGAGCGTCAGGACCATGGCGCCGTGGGTGAGAACGAAGGCGCTGGCCAGGAGCATGGCGACCACGAGCCAGACCTGCACGGCCAGGCGCCGCGGGCGCGGTCCGAGCAGGGCGCGTACGGCGAGTAGTGCGAGCATCGCGCCGCCAAGCGCCCATGAGATGTGCCGGAACCGCTCCAGGAATTCAGCCGGCGCGGCCACCAGAGCCAGCGCCGCCAGGCCGCCCATCCAGAGTGCCACCACGGCAAGTGATCCGACTCGCAGAACGACCATCAAATTGATTATGGCCGCGTCCGCGGTGCGATCACAATTGCCCGTGCGTACAGTAAACTGTCGCACGCGAGCGATGACACCTCCATCAAACACCGTTCTTCACAACCTTGCTACTCAACTGCGCATCGATTCCGTGCGGTCCACGACCGAAGCGGGGTCGGGGCATCCCACGACGTGCCTGTCGGCGGCAGAGATTCTGGCCGTGCTGTTTTTCGACGAACTGCGGTTCGACCCGAAAGATCCGCAGCATCCGGAGGCCGACCGATTTGTGCTGTCGAAGGGGCATGCGGCGCCGATCCTGTACGCGGCCTGGGCCGCGGTCGGCGCGTTCCCCCGCGAAGATGTGATGCAGTTGCGGAAGATCACGTCCGACCTTGAGGGCCATCCGACGCCCCGGCTGCCGTTTGTGGATGTGGCGACAGGGTCGTTGGGGCAGGGGCTGGCCGCCGGCGTCGGCATTGCCTTCAACGCACGGCGCATTGGATCGGATTACCGGACCTACGTGCTTCTGGGTGATGGCGAAACCGCGGAAGGGTCGGTGTGGGAGGCGGTGCAGGTGGCCGCGCACCACCAGTTGGACAACCTGTGTGCGATTACCGACGTCAACGCGTTCGGCCAGAGCCAGGCCACCCAGTGGGCGCACGACGTGGACGCGTTTGCGGCCAGATATCGCGCGTTCGGCTGGCACGCCATTACGGTGGACGGCCACGACGTGGCCGCGCTGCGGGCCGCGCTGGCAGAAGCCCGCGGCATGACCGGCCGGCCCACGATGATTGTGGCGCGGACGCTCAAGGGTAAAGGCGTGGCGCTGTTCGAGGATAAGGACAACTGGCACGGCAAGCCGCTCAAGAAAGGCGCGGAGGCCGACGCGGCGGTGGCCGAACTGGAAGCGCAGTACGTGCCGACGTCCGACCCGGCGCCGGTCATCAAGAAGCCGGCGTCACGGCGTTCGGAAGGGCCCCTGCCCGACTTTGTGGCCCAGATGCCGACGCCGGCGTACGCCATGGGCGACCTGGTGGCCACCCGCGAAGCGTATGGCACGGCGCTGGCTGCGCTGGGCGCGATCGACGCGCGGATCGTGGCGCTCGACGCCGACGTGAAGAACTCCACCTTCAGCGACCGGTTCGAGAAATTGTTTCCCGAGCGTTTCTACCAGGCCTTCATTGCCGAACAGGCCATGATCGGCGCGGCGATGGGGCTGGCCAGCCGCGGCGCGATTGCGTTTCCATCGAGCTTCGCGTGTTTCCTTGAGCGCGGCGCCGACTTCATCCGCATGGCCGGCATCTCGATGCTCAACATCAAGCTGTGCGGGTCGCACGCAGGCGTGTCGATCGGCGAAGACGGGCCGTCACAGATGGCCCTTGAAGATCTGTCGATGGCGCGCGGCGTGCCGAACTGCACCGTGCTGTATCCGTCCGACGCGGTGTGCGCGGAGCGCCTGGTGGCGATTGCCGCCGCCACGCCCGGCCCGGTCTACATTCGCAGCTCGCGGCCGAAAACCCCGGTCATCTATGGGCCCGATGAGAAGTTCCACGCAGGCGGCTCCAAGGTCGTGCGGCAGAGCGCGAAGGACGTGGCCACGGTGGTGGGCGCCGGCGTGACGTTGTTCGAAGCACTCAAGGCGCATGAGGTGCTGGCCAAAGAGGGCATCGCCATCTGTGTGGTTGATGCGTACTCGATTCAGCCCATCGACCGCGACGGTCTGATTGCTGCCGGGAAGGCCACAGGCGGACGCATGTTCACCGTCGAAGATCACTACGCGGCTGGCGGCCTGGGCGACGCAGTTTCGGAAGCCGTGTGGGATCAGGGCTTCCGCGTACAGCGCCTCGCCGTTCGCGAAATCCCGCGCAGCGGGCCCCCCGACGAACTGCTTGACCGCTACGGCATCTCGGCCGCGGCCATCGTGAAGGCGATCAAGGCGTAGTCGGAGACGGGCGCGGCCGAGGGATGAGCCCGAAGTATCATCCGGGGATGCGTCGAAATTCCGTTCTGGTTGTCACGGCGGCCATGGCCGCC
>CAZAZR010000083.1:0-6480 GCA_964489685.1 uncultured Solibacteraceae bacterium
GACTCCCCTCTATCGTAGCACCGGCATGTTTCCCGTTAGACCCCGCCGCGGCGGGAACGTTCCGTCGGTAGTTGGGAGGCCCGCCACCTTCTCGGTAATATTGACGCGATGAAATTGGCACTGGCCGTGACCGGTCTGATCGGCCT
Source organism: uncultured Solibacteraceae bacterium (assembly GCA_964489685.1). Lineage (GTDB taxonomy): Bacteria > Acidobacteriota > Vicinamibacteria > Vicinamibacterales > SCN-69-37 > SYFT01. The sequence continues at coordinate 147 of CAZAZR010000083.1, forward strand.
GGCGGTGGTGTCGGCCTATGCGGTTCAGCAGTTGAACCGTGGCGAACAGTTCCGCGTGCTGATGGCCAGCGGAGACGAAGCGCTGGCCGCCGGAAACAGCTACGCCGCCGTGGCCGCCTATAGCGGCGCCATCGCCCTGCGATCCGACTCCATGGCGTCGCATCTGCGGCGCGGCAAGGCCTATGACGCCCAGCGCCGGCAGGACGAGGCCGTCCGGGACTACCTTGAGGCCGCGCGGCTCCAGCCGGGTGCGGCCGATCCGCTGTTGGCGTTGGCTGGCCTCTATGCCAGCCAGGGCGACATGGCCCATGCGGCTGAATGGTACAGCCGGGCGGCCGTCGTGGACCCGCAGAACCCCGGGCTGCTCTACCAGCTTGCCCTGGCGCGGTATCGCGGGGGCCAGGGCGCGACGGCCATCGCCCCCATTCGCCGCGCGCTCGCCCTCGACCCAGGATTTGACGAGGCCCACTATCTGCTTGGTGTCCTGCTGCGCGACGCGAATGACCTTGACGGTGCAACAGCGTCTCTTGAACGGGCGATCGCCGGCACTCCCGGCCTCACCGTCGCTCGCGAGGCACTGGCCGAGGTCTATCGCGCCCGGCGCCGATTCGCCGACGAGATGGCACAACTCACCGCGATCGCCGCCGTCGACAATCGAGGCACCCGCGCAATCGCCATTGCCCTTGCCGAAGCACGTCAGGGAAGTTTCGAGAGCGCGTTGGCGACACTGACCAGGGCTCAGGCACTCGACCCGGCTGATTCGACGGTGGCTCTGGCGCGCGGCCGCGTCCATCTGATGCAAGCCGAGGCCGCCAGTGAGCCTGGCCGGCGAATCGCCGCCGCCCGGCTCGCGTTGCAATCCCTCGAGGCCGCACTGGGCGGCAGCGCCCGCCGCAGCGAAGGCCTGACGTTGTACGGCCGCGCCGTCTATCTCACAGGCAACGCGGGCGAGGCAGAACGGCTGCTCCGCGAAGCGGTCGCCACCACGCCGTTCGATCGCGCTGCGTTTGTCTACCTGGCCGACGCCGCCGAGCAACTGAAGCACTACGCTGAGGCGCGGCAGTGGCTGGCGCGGTTCGACGCGCTTGAGGGCGATACCGCGGCACCGCCAGTCCGGGCGGCCCGCATCCGAAGGCTTGGCGGGCTCGCGCTCGCCGCCGGGGATGCGCCTGCCGCGGTCGCGGCGCTCGAAGACGCGTACCAGCGCGGGCTTCGCGACGCGTCGATGCTCGGCTGGCTGGCGGAGGCGCGCTGGAAGACCGGGAACGCGGCTGGGGCGCGCGACGCGCTCGCACAGGCGCTGACGCTTGCGCCGAACGACCCGGCCCTGCGGCGGCTCCGGCAGTCGATCAGGTAGCCCGCTCGTCGATCTGATCGCGCAAGCCGTCGCCCACGAAGTTGAAGCCCAGCACGAGCAGCGCGATCGCGATTCCCGGAAACACCGTCAGGTGCGGCGCGTCATACAGGTGCGCGCGACCCGCATCGAGCATCGTTCCCCAACTTGGCGACGGCGGCTGCACCCCGAGTCCCAGGAAACTCAGCGACGCCTCGGCGATGATCGACCCGGCCATCCCGATGGTGGCCTGCACGGTCACTGCGGGCAACGTGGCCGGAATGACGTGACGCCACAACACGCGCCACACGGGCGCACCGAGCGCACGCGCGGCCTGCACGTACTCCAACTCGCGAATCTTCAGCACCTGCCCACGAACGAGGCGCGCGTACCCGACCCACCCAATCACGGTCAGCGCGAGCACCACATTGGTCAGACTTGGCCCCAGCACCGCCACAAGGGCGATCGCCAGCAGAATGCCCGGGAAGGCCATGAGCACATCCATCACGCGGCCCACAATATTGTCCACCCGCCCGCCGGCGTACCCGGCCGTCGCGCCGATCGCCATTCCCACTGCGGCTGACACCGTCACCACGGCGAGTCCGACGAAGAGCGAAATGCGCGCCCCCATCAGCAAGCGAGCCAACACGTCGCGCCCCAGTTCGTCGAGGCCCAGCGGGTGCGTCCACGAAGGCCCGGCCAGCCGCTGCGCGAGCCACTGGACGTTCGGGTCGTGGGGCGCCAGCCACGGGCCTGCCACAGCGCCGAGTGCGGTCAGTCCGATGATCGCAAGACCTACTCGGCGCGTCATTCGTACCGAATCCGTGGATCAAGCCAACCGTAGGCCAGATCCACCAGAAGATTGACCATCACATAGGTCACCGCAATAAACAGAATGCATCCCTGCACCAGCGGATAGTCGCGGAAGTTGATCGCTTGAATCATCAGGCGGCCGACGCCGGGCCACGCAAAAATCGTCTCGGTGATGATGGTCCCCGTGAGCACGGCGCCACACTGCAGCCCCAGAATGGTGACGACGGGAATCAGACTGTTGCGCAGGGCGTGCGCGATGACCGCTCGTGCGTTCGATATCCCTCTCGCGCGCGCCGCCAGCACGTACAACTCGCGGAGTTCCTCGATCAGGCTGGCGCGTGTCATGCGCGCCAGCACCGCGGCCAACGCCGCGCCCAGAGTGACCGACGGCAGCACCAGGTGCCGCCACGTCCCCGTGCCTGACACGGGCACCCACCCCAGCGACACCGCAAAGACGATCGCCAGCAAGGGGCCGAGCCAGAAATTGGGCATCGAGATGCCCAGGAGCGACACGGTCATCGCCGCCTGATCGATGGCGGTGCCCCTGTACAACGCGCCAATCACGCCCAGCGGAATGGCGAGGCACACCGCGACGAGAATCGCCGCAGCCGCCAGTTCGAGCGTGCGCGGCAGCCGCTGCCCGATTTCGCGTGCCACCGGCGTGCCGTACCGAAATGACGTGCCCAGGTCGCCGCGCGCGAGCCCCGCGACAAACGCCGCGTACTGGGCCGGCAACGGGCGGTCGAGACCCAGTCGCTCGCGCAACTCCCCCACATCGCTCGCCGAGGCAGATTCCCCCAGCATCGCGAGCGCCGGGTCGCCGGGAACGAGGTGCAGCAGCGAGAACACGAGCGTCGCTACGCCGAAGAGGACCGGCACGGTCAGGAGCAGGCGACGAATCGTGAAACGCAACACTGAGTGCCGATAGTAATGGGGAAATGGCCGAAATGTCCGAAATGGCGAAATGTCTACACCGCGCGCAGCTCACACTAAGCGCCTTTCGGCAATTCGAGCCGCGCGATTAACTTGGCGAGTCCTTGCCGGGAGACGCCGAGCTCTCGCGCAGCAGCCGCGCACTGTCCAGAGTGGCGTGCGAGTGACGACGCGACGACGCGGCGATCGCTCAGGCCACGCGCGGCCGCGAGGGACAGGGGCGGGTCGAGCGGGCCGTCCACCGCACGGTCAGCGAGCACCGCCGCCACGTGCCTCGCGCCGATGCGCCCGCGCGTCGGCCCGGCGACCGCCAACATGGCAATCGCGTTCTGAAGTTCCCGCACATTCCCGGGCCACGTGAAGCGGCAGAGCGCGGCGATCGCATCGGGCGCCAGTAGCGCGCCCGTGGACACCCGCGTCGCGGCCGCTCGCCAGAACGCATGCGCCAGCAACGGAATGTCCTCCACCCGTTCGCGGAGCGGCGGCACTTTCAGGCGAATCACGGCCAGACGAAACACCAGATCCTCGCGAAAGTGGCCTTGCCGGGCGGCGACGGCGAGCGGACGATTGGTCGCCGTGACCAGTCGCACGTCCACTCGACGGGATACGTTTTCGCCCACCCGCCGGATTTCGCCCTCTTGCAACACCCGCAGCAGCTTGGCCTGCGCACGCGGTGACAGATCCGCCACTTCGTCCAGAAAGAGCGTGCCTTCATGAGCATCCTCGAGCAGGCCGACGCGCGGCCCCATCGCGCCGGTGAACGCCCCTCGCACGTGACCGAACAATTCCGCCTCCAGCAGTTCGTCGGTGAGAGCGGCGCAATTGATGGCCCCCCAGCGGCGGTCGCGCCGCGGGCTCAGTCGATGCACGGCGCGAGCGACTAATTCCTTCCCGGTGCCGCTCTCTCCTTCGATCAGGACGGGGAATGTGGAGCCGGCGGCGCGAGCCACCGCATCCCGCAACGCCCGCATGACCGGGCTCACACCGAGCAGGTCTGAGGCGAGCGCCTCACCGGCACGCGAGAGCAGAAGATCGTCCAGCCGCGCGCGCAGCGCAGGCGCGCACGCAATGGCCAAGGCGCTGGCAACCGCCTGCACTTCCCCTTCGTCTCGCGCGCGTCCCCGCAGCACCACCTCGCCGATGCGGACGCCGCCGTATCGAACCGAGGCGACCCGAGCCCCGTCGCTCGCCTGTGTGGCGCGGCGTGCGTCTTCCGGATCGCACGCCAGCACCGTGGCGGCGTCGTGGGTCACGATCGCGACGACGTCGAGCCCCGTGTACTCGCGGGCCCAGCGGCACCCGCGCCGCAGCGCGGTCGCCGGGTCGTCAGCCTCATGCACTTGCTCCAACAGCGACGACACTCCCGCCCATGCCTGCATGTCCTGCCTCCCCATCCCCCAACGTCGAATGCCCTCGGCCCCGCAGCGCCGAATCTCAGCGAGCAATCGGTTCGAGTCGGCCCTCCGACTCACCCATCGCCACAACAATTGCTCGGCTGGCCCGCGGGTGCGAGCCTGCGCAGCCCGCACCCACAGCCGTGCCTCCTCGTCGGCCCCCGCCATCCGCAGGCCCTCGAGGGCCAGCGCGTCGCGCCACCGCAGAGGCCCCGTGCACGCGCTGACAGACGCCAGGGCGTCAACCGCGCCGGCTCGATGGCCCGCGACCCCGCACGAAAGGAGCGCGAGGATCGCGCGCCACTCGTCGTGCGAGTCGCCGACGGCCTCGGGAGCCAGTTGCACGGCCTCCCAATCCCGCCGGCTGAGGGCCGCCACTGCGCGCCATCCTGGATGCGAGGCCGCCATCGCCCACCGCTCGGCATCGCCCCACCGTCCCTGCCAACACGCCAGTTCGCTCTGACAAGACCGAATCCCGGCTGGCACCTCCATGCCTGCCAGGGCACACTCCACGTCCACCGCCGATAGGGCTGCCGCCGCGGCCTCGAATTCGCCGAGCGTGAACCACGCACTAGCAAGCACCGCCACTACATGGCTTCTGGGGGCCAACTGACGAAGGTCTGTCAGCAGGCGGCGCCCCCGGGTGATGACCGCGCCACACTCGTCCACCGCCGACAACGTCGCGAGCTGCGCAAACGCCGCAGCCGCTCCCCATTCGTCGTCTCCCCGCCGGGCGCTCTCGACGGCAGCACACGTCCATCGCCGTGCCGCCCGATGACGCCGACGCTGCTGCAGCCTCAGTCCGCGCTGAGCCAAAATACCGCTGACCGTGGACGGAGGCGACTCGAGTGCCTGCATCTGGACAGAGGCCCCTTCGCGGGCGCAATCGGGCTGGCCCGCCACCGCCACGACCGCGTGGGCGCGTGGACTGGCCTGCGCCAGCTCGCGAATCCATCGGGCGCCGACCATCGTCAGGGGGCCGCGCTGAATCAGTACCACATGCCGATGCCAGAAGGCGCGCCGTTGTTCGAGCGGCATGTCGCGCTGTGCCTCGACGGCAATGTACCCAATGGGTACCACGCGGGCGACGAAGTCCTCCATCACGTCATCGGCCACGTCGGCCGGCGCGTGCGCGACAATCCGGATTCCTGGACCACTCGCGTCCTCGAGTGCCGCGCACCACTCACGCGGCTCACCATGGTGAAGGGACATGCGCCTGCTGTTGTGCAAGAAGCAGGCCCGACCCAAACCCGGCCTCATACGGCCTCTGAGCGAGAGGACATTGCAGGAATTTCGATAGAATGACGCGGCGATGATTCGTTTTTTGACAGCGGGTGAATCACACGGCCAGGCCCTGGTCGTCGTGCTCGACGGCGTACCGGCGGGCCTCGCGCTGCCGGCGTCCCTGATCAACGTGGACCTGGCCCGGCGGCAACTCGGCTACGGCCGGGGACGCCGCATGGTCATTGAACAGGATCAGGTCGAGATCCTGTCCGGTGTGCGGGGCGGCCACACCATCGGCAGTCCGATCGCGCTCCAAATCCGCAATCGGGACTGGGTTAACTGGCAGCTCACCATGAGTGCGGCGCTCGAACCCGATCCCGCGCTGCCTGGAGCCCGCCGCGCGCCCGTCACCCGGCCCAGGCCTGGGCATGCAGACCTGGCTGGCGGCTTGAAGTATCAGCGCCACGACATGCGCGACATTCTCGAACGCGCGAGCGCCCGCGAAACGGCCGCGCGCGTGGCCGCAGGCGCCGTGGCCCGCGCGCTCCTGGCCGCCGCCGGCATCCGGGTCGCCAGCCACGTCACGGCCATTGGCGGCGCGTCCGTCGCCGATGCACTCGCCTACGATTTCGCGACC
>CAZAZR010000083.1:6490-18370 GCA_964489685.1 uncultured Solibacteraceae bacterium
TCGCCGCGCTCACTGACGACGACGGCGTGCGGTGTGCCGACGCGGCCGTGGGACTCGCGATGCGCGCCCGGGTGGATGCCGCGCGAGCCGCGGGTGATACGGTCGGCGGGGCCTTCGAAGTGATCGCGCATGGCGTGCCGGCCGGTCTTGGCAGTCACGCCCAGTGGGATCGCAAGCTGGACGGCCTTCTGGCCCAGTCGCTCATGTCGATCCAGGCGATCAAAGGCGTCGGCATCGGTCGTGGCCCTGATGCCGCGCATCTGCCCGGCTCCCAGGTTCACGACGAGATTCTGCTGGCGCACGGGGCGTCGTCCGGGACGTTGTCTGCCCTGCGGCGGCCGACCAACCGCGCCGGCGGGCTTGAGGGCGGTATTACCAACGGCGAAGACGTCCGAGTCTCGGCCTGGATGAAGCCCATCTCGACGCTGATGGAGCCGCTGCGTTCGGTGGATCTTGAGACGATGCGGGAGGAACCGGCCACCATCGAGCGCAGCGACGTCTGCGCCGTGCCAGCAGCCGCCGTCGTCGGCGAGGCCATGGTGTGTCTGGTGCTCGCCAATGCCCTGGTCGAGAAATTCGGCGGCGACACCGTGGACGAAATCACTCGCGCAGCGCGTGACTGGAAACAGGTGATCGCGGCGCGCCTCTCGAAGGCGCCGCACTGATGCTGCGACCGATTGTGAAACACGGCGATCGCCTCCTTCAAACGCCGGCGCAGCCGGTGACACAGTTCGATGAATCGCTGCACACCCTGATCGACGACATGCTGCAGACGATGTATGCCGCGCCAGGCATTGGGCTGGCCGCGCCCCAAATCGGCGTACCGCTGCGGGTCTGCGTGATCGATCTCAGCGTGGGGAAACGCGGCGGCGAGATCATCACGCTGGTCAATCCGGCCTTTCTCGAACGCGACGGGATGCAACTCGAAGAAGAAGGGTGCCTGAGCGTGCCCGGATTCCAGGCCACTGTGCCTCGACCCGCGCATGTGGTGGTCAAGGGGCAGGATCGGAATGGGCAAGAGGTGGTGGTTGACGGCACCGGCCTGTTGGCACGCGCCCTCCAGCACGAACTCGATCATCTCGATGGGCGGCTGTTCCTCGATCGTCTCCGGGCCCTGCAGCGCGACCTGATCGTCAAGAAGATCCGCAAATTGCGGCGACTCGGACGTTGGTGAGCGCGATGCGCGTGATGGTCTTCGGCACACCCCACTTTGCGGTCCCGACACTGGCGGCCCTGCTCGAGTCCCATGAAGTGGTCGCGGTCGTCACACGACCCGATCGGCCGCACGGCCGCGGGCACAAGATCAGTCCGAATCCCGTGAAGGCGCTCGCCATCGAACGCGGCATGCCCGTGCTGCAGCCGACGCGGTTGAGCGACCCGGAGTGGCTGGCGCAGATCGCGGCGCTGAGAGCCGACATTGCCGTCGTGGCGGCGTACGGCCGCCTGCTGCCACAGGCACTGCTCGATTTGCCGCGACTCGGGTGCATCAACGTGCACGCCTCGCTGCTGCCGCGGTGGCGAGGCGCCGCGCCCATTCATCGCGCCGTCCTCGCCGGCGATGCGCAGACCGGTGTCACCATCATGCGGGTTGTGCTCGCGTTGGACGCCGGCCCCACCTTCGGCTCGACCTCCACTCCCATCGCCGCCACCGACACGAGCGAGGTCCTCGACGCGCGACTGGCGACGATGGGCGCCGAGTTGCTCGTGGCGACGCTGGCACGCATGGACGCCGGCACCGCCACTGAAACACCGCAGGAGGAGTCCGGCGTGACCTACGCCGCGCGACTGGAGCGCGGGGAAAGCCAGATCGACTGGCACCGGCCGGCCGTGGAGATCGACCGGCAGATTCGGGGATTGCAGCCATGGCCGCTGGCGGTGGCCATGGTGGAAGGGCGGCGCATCGCATTCCTGAAAGGCGCTGTCGGCGATCCCGCCCCAACCGCCGCTCCCCCAGGTGTCGTCCTTGAGGCGGGCGAAGACGGACTCGTGATCGCGTGCGGCGAGGGCGTCATCCGGATTACTGACGTGCGGCCCGAAGGGCGCCGCGCGATGCCGGCCGCCGCGTACCTTCGCGGCACGCCGGTCAGGGTCGGGGCGATGGTGTCGACCCTGCCGGTGCGGGATGACTCCGCGTGACCAACATCCGGGTACTCGCCGCGCGCGTGCTGATCGGCGTGCAGGGTGGCCGGTCCACATTGGCGGCCGAGATCGAGCGCGCCCGGCGCGGTATTCCGGATGAGCGTGATCGCGGACTCCTCCTCGAACTCACGGCCGGAGTCTGCCGCTGGCGCGCAGAACTGGACGCCTGCCTGGCTCCGTTCAGCCAGCGCCCCATCGACACGATTGACCCGCCGCTTCTGGCCACCTTGCGGCTGGCGATGTATCAACTGCGTCATCTCGATCGCATACCGGCGCACGCCGTGGTGCATGAATCAGTGGAGGCGGCGCGAGCCCTGGGCGCTCCGCGCGCGGCGGGGTTCGTCAACGGCATTTTGCGCGCCTACCTGCGCGCGGCCAATACCATCGTGTTGCCCCCCCGGCCAGAGATCGGGTCAACACGGCGGCAACAGCTCGCGTATCTGAGCACCACGCTGGCTCATCCAAAGTGGCTGGTGGCGCGGTGGCTCGACCGCTACGGGTTTGAGGCCACCGAACGGTGGTGTCAGTTCAACAATGCAGCTCCAGAGGTGACGGTGCGTGCGCGCCTGGCCGATGCGGATGCGCTGGCCCTGTTGCAGGATGCCGGTGTGCCGGCCACGCGAGGACGCTACGTCCCCGAAGTGGCGCGGCTGGCGCCGGGGTTGCTCGGCTCAATCGGCCCGGACCTGCGCAAGGAACTTGTGGTGCAGGATGAGGGCTCCATCGCTGTGGCGCATGCGGTGGGGGCCCGCCCCGGCGAGCGGGTGCTCGACGTCTGTGCCGCGCCTGGTGGAAAGACGGTGGTGCTCTGGCACGACATGTTGCATCAGGGCTGCCTCGTGGCCACCGATGCGCGGGCGCCTCGGGTGCACGTGCTGCGGCAGGTGCTGCAGGACGCGGCCGTGCCTGAGCGCATTGCCGTGGTGGATGCCAGGAGTCCCTTGCCGTTTGGCGACGTGTTCGACCGCGTCTTTGTGGATGTGCCCTGCTCTGGCCTTGGCACGCTGCGTCGCGACCCGGATGTCAAATGGGCGGTCACGCTGGCGTCTGTGCCCGGCCTGGTCGCCACACAGCGCCGGATCCTTGCACATGCGGCCGCAGCGGTTCGTCCAGGCGGGACCCTGATCTACGCCACGTGCTCGAGCGAGCCGGACGAAAACGACGAGGTGGTGGAGGCGTTTCTGGCCACAGCCTCCGGGTTCCACGAACACGCGCTGACCGGCGAACTGGCCGACGGTCGTGGCCGGTTGCGCACCACGCCGCCCCAGCATGGCCTTGACGCTTTTTTCGCTGCGAGGTTGGTTCGGCACGAAGGCGCGTAGTACACTTTTTTCTCGTGCCTGTGCCCCCTCGACACCAGCCGTCCGCTCCCGGTTCATTGCGGCGGCGCGTCTGGACCGCCGGCCGGTGGACGTTGTTGCTGGCAGGGCTGTGTGCCACTTACGGGGTGTTTCTGATCACCTCGATGCGCATCGCCACCAAAGTGCGCGAAGTGACCGTGCCCGATGTGCGCGGACAGTCGGTCGACGCCGCGTCTCAGACGCTCGAGTCGCTGGGTCTGACGGTGGTGCTCGATCCGTTGCGCCGGCCCGACGCGACCATTCCCGCCGACCACATCTGGGCGCAGGACCCGGTCGCCGGCACCGTCATCCGACGACAGCGCCCGGTGCGCATCCGCGTCAGTGACGGCATGCAGGCCGCTCTCGTGCCTGCCGTGGTCGGCGAATCCGAGCGGTCGGCCCAGATCCTGCTCGCGCAGGACCGCATTTCGCTCACACAGACCTCTGACATCAACAGCGCCGACTACGCTCCCGGCGTGGTCGTCGCCCAAGATCCGCCCGCCAGAAGCCAGGCGCCCGGTGTGTCATTGCTCGTGAACCGCGGCGAAGATGGCGTCACATACGTCATGCCAGACCTGATCGGCACATCGGGCGCGCGCGTGGCCGACATCCTGAGGCGCCGGCTGTTTCGCGTGACGATTCTCGGCGAAGTGCCGTATCCGGATCTGCCCTCTGGCACAGTGGTGCGGCAGTCGCCGCAGGCCGGATTTCAGTTGGCGCCCGGCGACCCCATTACCCTGGAGATCAGCCGATGAGTGTTCGCATCGCTCCCTCAATCCTTGCAGCGGACTTCACGTGCCTTGGTGCACAGGTGCTGTCGGCGGTCAGGGGTGGCGCGGGCCTGATTCACATCGACGTGATGGACGGCCATTTTGTGCCGAACATCACGATGGGGCCGCTCGTGGTCTCGGCCGTGAAGCGGGTCACCGACATGCCGCTCGACGTGCATCTGATGATCAGTGAGCCCGATCGGTATCTCGATGCGTTCGCGCGCGCCGGCGCGTCGACCATCACCGTGCATGTGGAAGCGGTGCCTGACCTGCGGAAGACCCTGACCCGGATCCGGGCGCTCGGCGTGCGTGCGGGCGCCGCCATCAATCCCGATACGCCGGTCGAGGCCCTACGCGGAGTGGTCGACCAGCTCGATCACGTCATTGTCATGTCCGTGCACCCCGGGTTTGGAGGTCAGGCCTTCATCCCGGGCAGCCTCGACAAGGTGCGCGCGGTGCGCGACCTGGTCGCCGGGGTCGGACACGTCGTCGATATTGAGGTCGATGGTGGCGTGGACCGCACAAACGCCAGCGCCCTGGCGCAGGCGGGCGCCACGATTCTGGTGGCGGGGGCGTCCATCTTCGGCACACCGGACCCGTCCGTCGCGACCCAGGAGCTTCTGCAACTGGCTCAAGCCGGAGCCGGTTCTGCCTGATGCCGTCATCCACCACGACGGTTCGCGTCCGTTACGCCGAAACCGACCAGATGGGCGTCGTGTATCACGCCAACTATCTGGTGTGGTTCGAGGTGGCCCGCACCGACCTGTTGCGGCACCTGGGATGGACGTATCGGGAGATGGAGGCGTCGGGGGTCCGGCTGCCGGTCATCGAGGTGCAGTGCACGTACCGCAGTCCGGCGCGTTACGATGATGAGCTTGAGGTACGCGCGACGGGGAAGTTATTGTCGGCCGTCCGCGTGGAGTTCACCTACGAGGCGGTGTTGAAGGCGGGGGGCGTTTCCTCAGCCGTGGGCGTGACGCGCCATGCCGCATTAAACGTGAATGGGCGGCCCTGCCGCCTGCCCGATCGGATTCGAGAGGCCTTGGCGTGAGAGCACTTGTTACCGGCGCTGCCGGATTCATCGGGTCAACGCTCGCCGACGCGCTGACCACGCGCGGGGTGGACGTGATCGGCCTGGATTGTTTTACCGACTACTACGGCCGCGACATCAAGGAGCGCAACCTCGCGTCCGTGCGCACGCGTCCCAATTTTCGATTCGTGGAAGACGCGCTGCAGACCGTCGCGCTGGATCCGCTCCTGGACGGGGTGACCCATGTGTTCCACCTGGCGGCACAAGCCGGGGTGCGCAAGAGCTGGGGGCGTGATTTTCTGACGTACACCACGAACAACGTGGATGCCACGCAGCGCCTCCTTGAGGCGGTGAAGGACCGTCGGCTTGACCAGTTCGTGTACGCGTCCAGTTCATCCGTCTACGGCGACGGCGTCGCGATTCCCATGCGGGAGGACGCGATGGTGCAACCCATTTCGCCCTACGGCGTGACCAAACTTGCCGCCGAGCACCTGTGCCTGCTCTACACCGCGAATTATGGGGTGCCGACCGCGTCGCTCCGGTTCTTCACGGTGTACGGGCCGAAGCAGCGCCCCGACATGGGCTTCCATCGATTCATTCGCGCGGCGCTCACCGGTCAACCGATCACGCTGTATGGGGACGGAGAGCAGACACGCGACTTTACGTATGTGGACGACATTGTCTCTGCTCTGATCGCCGCAGGTGAGCGCGGTCAGCCAGGCAGTGTCTACAATATCGGTGGCGGCAGCCGGGTCTCGATCAACGAGGTCCTGTCGCTGATCCAGACCATTACCGGACGAGAGCTCGACATTCGGCGTGAGGCCACCCAGAAGGGCGACATGCGCGACACCTTCGCCGATACGTCGCGAGCCAAGGCTGAATTGGGCTTTTCGCCGTCTACCACACTTGAGCGGGGTCTTGAGGCCGAGGCCGAGTGGCTCGCGGCCCTGCTCGGCACCTCGCTCAGGTAAGATTGATTCCCTGCATGTTCATTCGCGCTGCGTTTGCCCGCCTGGTCTCTCCCGCCGCCCTGCTTCTGGCCGTGGCGCTGTCGTCACTCGCCTGCGGCACCTCGCAGATGCTGCCACCGGCCGGCCTGATGTCGGCCGACCAGTGGCTGTTTGAACGGGCCACCGAGGCCCTTAACGAACGGAAGTGGTTTGCCTCGCGCGAATATTTCAGACGCCTTGTGGACGGATATCCCCAGAGCCAGCATCGCGAAGCCGCCAAGCTCGGCGTCGGCGATACCTACATCGGTGAAGATTCCATCGAGTCGAACATCCTGGCGATCAATGAGTTCCGCGAGTTTCTGACGTTTTTTCCAGTCTCGCCACGAGCCGACTACGCCCAGTACCGCATCGGACTGGCGTACTCGCGCCAGATGTTGTCGCCGCAGCGTGACCAGACGGCGACCAAAGAAGCCCTTCGCGAACTCGAGACATTCCTTCAGCGGTATCCGAACAGCCCGTTGCGGCCCGAGGTCCAGGCGCTCGAGCGCGCCTCGCGCGACCGGCTGTCGCAGTCCGAGTACGAGATCGGCTATTTCTACGCCCGCTACAACCTTTGCGCCGGCGCCGTGGACCGCTTCCGCGCAGTGCTCGTGGCCGACCCGGCTTTTTCAGGCCGCGACGGAGTCTACTTCCATATGGCCGAGTGTCTGCTCAAGATGGGCACGCCGGCCGAAGCCCTGCCGTGGTACGAGCGGCTGATGGTGGAGTTTGAAACGAGCGAGTATCTGGAGCGCGCCAAAAAGCGCGTGGCGGAAATCAAGGGCAGCGTCACGCCGTAGCGTCAGGCCGCGCTGGCGGGAACCGGCGATAGTAGTCCACACCCGAGACGAGCGCCGCGATGGTCGCCACCCACAGCGCGATCTGCCCCACCACGTAGAACCCTCGCATATGCCCCTGGCCGAGGATCAGCACCAGGATGGCCACCACCTGAGCGACGAGTTTGATCTTGCCCAGCGGTGATGCGGGCAACGACTGCCCCCGGGCATGCACGATGGTTCTGAGAATCGTGACCGCAAATTCCCGCCCCAGAATGATGGCCACCATCCACGCGGGCGCGAGATCCATCTGCACGAGCGACACCAGCGCGGCCGTCACCAGCAGCTTGTCGGCCAGCGGGTCCATCCACTCCCCAAAGTGGGTGACCTGCCCCCGCCGCCTGGCCAGGTAGCCGTCGAGCCAGTCGGTGAGCGACGCGATCCCAAAAATCGCGGCGCCCAGAATTTCCTTGCTGACGCCGAAGACACTCGGCTGGTTCCCCTCAGTCAGGAGCACGACCACGAGCAGGGGCACGAGGAAGATCCGGCCGATCGTCAACGCGTTGGGTAAGTTCACAGCCGCGCCCATTTTAGGACATTGGCGTCCATTCAGTCACTTCCGAGATTTGCCGAACATTTCGCCATTTCTGACATTTCCCCCATTTCGCCATTACATGGATGAATCCTGTACACTGCGATGTTGATATGCAGGCCATCCTCCTTGCCGGCGGCCAGGGTTCGCGCCTCCGCCCCCTGACGCTCAACACCCCCAAGCCCATCGTCCCGATTTTCGACCGGCCGTTTCTCAGGTACCAGATTGAGCTGCTCAAGCAGGTGCCCGAGATCGATGAGATCGTGCTGAGCCTCAACTATCAGCCGAAGCGCATCGAAGAGGTGTTCGGCGATGGCAGCAGCCTCGGGGTGCAGATTCGATATGTGGTTGAACCCCAGCCGCTCGGCACAGGCGGCGCGATCAAGTTTGCGGCGGGCCCGAGGCCGCAGGGCCCGGTCGTGGTGTTCAACGGAGACGTGCTCACCTCGGTGGACTTGCAGGCCGTACTCGCGTTGCACCGTGAACGCTCGGCGCAGGCCACGATCGTGCTGACACCGGTGAAGAACCCGGCGGCCTACGGCCTGGTCGAGACCGACGCCGATGGCAACGTCCGGGCGTTCCTCGAGAAGCCGTCGGCGGATCAGATTACGTGCGACACCATCAATGCCGGTATCTATGTGATCGAAGGCGAGACGCTGGACAGAATTCCGGCCGACACGCCGTATTCGATTGAGCGGGGTTACTTTCCGTCGCTCATCGAACGCGGCGAGACGTTCGTGGCGCATACCGATCGCGGCTATTGGATCGACATCGGCACGCGAGAGAAGTACCAGCAGGTCCATACCGACATCATGACCGGCACGTTTGTGGCGCCGCCTTTTGATCAGGCGCCCGGCACCGCGGTGATCTCACCCGAGGCACGGATCGACGCCGGGGCCGTCATCGAGGGGCCGTGTTTCATTGATGCCGGCGCGGTCGTTAAGGACGGCGCCCGCATCGGGCCCTTGAGTGTCATCGGTGCCAACTGCCACATCAGCGAAGGTGCCAGCATTCTCGGCAGCATTCTGTGGCCGCACACCTGGGTGGACCGAAATGCCACGCTCGGTCCGCTCGTGGCGGGCCGACACTGCCAATTCGGTCGACACGTCAACGTCGGTGGATCGGCCCTGCTGGGCGACAACTCGGTGATCACGGATTTTTCACGACTATGACTATTGATCCGGCGATCTTCAAGGCGTACGACGTACGCGCACTCTACCCGTCTGAACTGAACGAGCCGGCGGCGTACCTCATCGGCCGCGCGTATGTGGCCTATCTGGAGTCGCAGGCCGCGGCTTCCACCACGGCATTGCGCATTGCCGTGTCCCGGGACATGCGAATCTCGTCGCCGACGTTGGCACAGTCGTTCATCGATGGTGCGCGCGACCAGGGCGCCGATGTCACCGACTACGGCCTGGCCGCGACCGACATGATGTACTTCGCGGTGGCGCGTGAGGGGTATGACGGCGGCGTGCAGGTCACCGCGTCACACAACCCCAAGCAGTACAACGGAATGAAAATGGTGCGGCGGGATGCCGTGCCGCTGTCTGGCGATGCCGGCATCGGAGAGATCCGGGAGATGGTGGTGGGCGGAACTATTCCTGCCGCCGTGCGCCCGAAGGGCCAGTACGACACGGCCGAGATGCTCGACGCGTACGTGGAATACGTGATGGGATTCATCGACCCTGCCGTGATCCGCCCGTTCAAGGTGGTGCTCGACGCCGGCAGCGGAATGGCTGGCCTCGTGGCTCCCCGACTGTTTGACCAACTCCCCTGCCAGACCACTCGCCTGTGTTTCATCGTGGATGGGACGTTTCCGAACCACGAAGCCAATCCTCTCATCGAGGAGAATCGGCGCCACATCGTCGAGCGGGTGATCGCCGAGAAGGCCGATCTCGGGATCGCGTGGGACGGCGACGCCGACCGGTGTTTCTTTATCGATGGTTCCGGCGAATTCATTGCCGGCGATTTCATCACGGCACTCCTGGCCGAGAGCTTTCTCATGAAGTCTCCCGGTCAGAAGATCGTCTACGACGTGCGCGCCAGTTACGCCGTCAAGGACATTGTGGCGGCGTACGGGGGCACGGCGCTGATGAATCGCGTGGGCCATGCGTTCATCAAGGGCCGGATGCGCAACGAAGATGCGGTCTTTGGCGGCGAGGTGACCGGCCACTATTACTTCCGCGACTACTTCTACGCCGACAACGGCTTCATCCCGGCGCTGCTGATCCTGGAGCTGATGTCACGCAAGGGACAGACGCTGGCAGAACTGCTGGCGCCTCTGCGCGCGAAGTACTTCATCTCGGGTGAGATCAATACGAAGGTTGCGAGCATGGACCTTATCGATGGACGTGTGAAGGCCCTCGCGGACAAATACGCCGACGCCCACACCTACACGATTGATGGTTTCTCGGCCGAGTATCCCGACTGGCACTTCAACGTGCGCGCGTCGAACACCGAGCCGCTGCTGCGCCTGAATCTGGAGGGTCTGACGCCGGAGATCATGGAGTCACGGCGCGATGAAGTGCTGGCGATTATTCGTGCGTGATATCGTAACGTTCGGCCAAGCGCGGGCTTAGCATAGTGGTAATGTCCTGGCTTCCCAAGCCAGTCAGACGGGTTCGATTCCCGTAGCCCGCTCCAGCCTTTTTTGGTTCCGGCGTAACGAGCTGAGGTCAGACGATACGACGGACATGCTCCGTGGGGGGCCACTTGTCGGCGCGCGCGAGGTCGATAATGTGGCGCAGGTCACGACGATCAGTTTCAGGCCTTCAGGCCTTCAATCGCGCGCACCGCACACGACACCACCGCAGTCGCTTCATCACGCGCCCGGACAGCGTCAGATTCCTGATAGTGATCGGTCGGAATCAGATCAATGTCTCCGTAGAAGGCGAACTCACGTTCCTTCCGCAACCAGGCGGATGTGGCGGCCACGACGTCGATCTCCGAGTCGATCGCCGCATGAAATCGCGCTCGGTGCTCTTTGAGCAAGCCACCGACGTCGTGCCAGTGCGGCGGCTCGACACCCACGTGACGCAACATGCCTTTGAGGGCCAGTTCGACGATCTCCTGCGCTTCCCGCACCACGTCCGACCATGCCCGCTCGTCCATCAGGACCGGCAGGATCTTCAGCCGCGCCCGGGCCTTGACGAGGTAGCTCTGGGCGAGCGTCGTGTTCGTCACAACGTAAACGTGTCACCAGGACGATAGTCGGGCTTCAAGTCCCAGAACCATGCGTTGCCGCGAACGACCCGTCGGGCCCCCTGCGCCGCCAACCGCGTGCGAAGGCTGGTCAGGGCCTGCTCCAACTCGCCACGGTCCACCAGAATCCGCGCGTCTTGCGTCATGTCGAGCAGGAGCGGCGAGCCCGCAGCCAACTCTGCCGGTGTCTTGAAGACGGGTGACACCTCGGTCTGGACTCCCTGCGCGCGGGCCTCTGCCAACGGTGCCGCCATCATGCGCTCGATCTCGGCGAATTCCTCCACGCGCGCGATCCGACCGTCCGGCAGGGATTCGACAACCAACACCACATCAATATCCGACGTGGAGCGAGGGGTGCCCCGCCCAACGGATCCGTACACGGCCAACGCCACCAGCCGAGACCCGTAGTGCCGCTGGCACGCCGCCGACAGCGTGAGCAACAGCCCGTCAAACGTCGCGGACATCGACGGCCGATCGGTAAGCGACGACGATGTGACCATGATGGGAGCATACCACCCGACGTTTGGCAGACGGTCAGCCTTCACGGGGCCCACTTTCGGCGCGAATCCAGTCACTGACCAGGCGCTGGCCGCGCACCTTCATTCCTGCAGCCAAACCAAAGGACATCTGTGTCTCGGCGCCTTCTGGTGATCCTGCGGGATCTCAAGGGGTCGACGGCTCAACTCCCCACGCGAATCCCCACCAGCCGCGTCTCGGTCGTGGCTCCAACAGTCGCCACTACTTCGATCACATAGTCGCCCGGCGCGAGTGGCGCAAGCAGCGCGTCGAGGCCCAGCATCAGCCGCCCGTCAACCTCGCGTTCAGTCAGTGTGATGTTGACCGCGATGGGCTGCCCGTTGCGACCGAGCAGGCGCGCCTCCCGCCGATCGAGCGGCCCGGTAATCGGCCAATCGACGTGCACGCGCTCGGTCCGGCGGAAGTCAAAGCCGGCCACCGGCAGCAGAGCCGATCGTGACGACGGCGTGGCGCGATAGATGAGCGGTGCGCCAATCACACGGCCGGTGTCGCGTGCGGCCTCGGTA
>CAZAZR010000084.1:0-3124 GCA_964489685.1 uncultured Solibacteraceae bacterium
CAGGTGGTCTACTTTTCGAGCGGCGAATGGATCAGTTTTCGAGCGGCGCGCCCAGGTACGCGCGAGAGATGCCGAGGTACTGGGCCGCCTCGGTGTCATGGAGCGCGGCCGGGGTGATGACGTGGGACTGGGGGTGTAGGACTGCCATACGGTGAGCATGGCGAGATATCGGCGACGCGCACAGCGCCTACGTAGTCAGCCGACTACAAAGGCACCCGCTTGGGGCTATGCCAGCAGGCTGGCCGAGCGGGCCAGGAGGTCGGCCGCGCGCGTAATCCCCGACTGGACGACTGAGCGTGCATCGGTGGTCCGGCCAGTCTCAACGGCATACTCCCGCGCGAGGCGCGCGATCGATGTTGCTGGAGTAGCAATGCGATGCCGATAAAGCCACATGACATCGCGCCGCACGTGGACACCAGCCTGCCGAACTCGGCGCGCGGGTGTCTCATGGGGACGCGCATGGTCGAGGGCCGCGCGGAACAGTTTACGGATGTCCTCGCGCGAGTCCCTGTCGGTATATTCAATGGTCAGTGTCTCGGTCCTCGCGTTCGGGACGAGTAAACACTGAATCCCGAACGAGTCCATTTTCCACCGTTCCAAGATCATCCCGACAAGTGTGTCCGGGTGGGGCGCCCCAAGCCGTTGGAGCGCGTCGGTGAGTCGAGATTTGTAGAGGCGCAGTACCGCGTGAAAGTCGCCTTGGCTAGAGGCGCGGAGCCACGCCCGCCGCACGTTTGCCAGTCGGGGGTCGCCTTGGAGAATGTCGCCGAGCGCCTGAACAGCGAGCGTCCGCCGCTCGACGTCCGTATATCTGTGGGTCGCCACGGCTTCAGCGCACCAACACCGCGACAGCGGCCGCCTTGTGCTCAGGTGCCAAATGCGCGTATCGCAGGGTCATCTTCAGATCGGCGTGGCCGAGAAGCTCGCGAACGGTGTTTAGGTCCACCCCACCCTGAACAAGTCGCGATGCGAAGTCATGCCGCAAGTCGTGAAACCGGAAGCCCTCGATCCTCGCCGCCTTTAGTACGCGCAAGAACGCCGTTTTGACATCCGTCAGTGCCCCACCCTCCGCATTGGCAAAGACCAACGCGGCGCCCTTGGCCTCAGTCGGTCGCCATGCGCGAAGCACGCCAACCGCGTCAGAGTTCAGCGGGATCACGCGCGTCTGGCCAGACTTCGCCGTGTCGCCCTTGACCGTGATCGTCGCACCGGCCAGATCCACATCACGCCAACGCAGGGCGAATAGTTCTCCGCGCCGGCAACCCGTGTGTCGAGCCAGGGTCACCAGGGGCGTCAGGTGGTCGGGATAGACACCGTGGTCTGGCCATTCGGGATAACCACGCGCACGTCGCCACTCGTTCGCAGATGCTCGCTTCGCTTTCAACAGTTCGTCTCGCGCGTCGAGTGCTCCCTGTAGCCGCGCGGCTTCGTCTTCACTGAGGAACCGGACATGACCGATCGCGTCAACCTTCGCCATCTTCACCGATGCCATCGGATGCGAAGACAAGAGGCCCCATGAGCGAGCCGTGGTGAGTGCAGACCGTAACGCCGCCAGATCCCGATTGACGGTGACCTGCTTCAGCCCGGCTTTGATTCGCTTGGTTCGCCACCGCTCAATGGCGAAGGCCGACAGATCCGAGAGTGACGTGCCGTTGAACTCCGCAAAGCTCGCACGGAGCCGCGCCACGGTCGCCGCGCCCGACTTGCGATGCTCGGTCACCCATGGTTCGTACTTCTCATTGAGGAACTGGCGCCACGCGATCGCCTTCCGCTTACTGACCAGGGGGTCGTTGCCCAACGCCGAATCGGCCAATGCTGCCCGCGCAGCCTCGCGCGCCTCTGCCACTCTGAGCGTCGACACGGGGCCAACGGTGAGCCAACGTCCCCGACCGAGTTCGACGCGGTACGAGTGACTGCCCGACGCGCGACAGCGCACTGTGAAGCCGGTCAACTTGGTGTCGCGGATATCGACGTCTCGCTTCGGTAGCTTGCGTGTTAGATCCAGGCCGATGAACGCCCGCATATGGCCCCCGAACCAGTGACCCTCTAGTGTCCGAACATCCCCCAGCGAAACGGCCGGGGGTGCAATAGGGGTGCAAGACCGCTATCCGGTGGTCACCGTCTATCACACAGAGTACCACAACAGGCCAGTCCGAACCGTAGTGTTTTCATGGACTTACAGGCCACTCGGCGATCTAGTGTGTGATGGGAGATGAGGCTAAAATCGCCTTCGCAATGCAGAGGTCGCGAGTTCGATCCTCGCGCCGTCCACCAATTTTTGCTCAGCCTTCCACCACGAAAATTACCCCGCCAATCATTCGCCGAACTTCAGGCCGCCGGTTCCTTCGGCTTCAGATCATCGAGCAGCCCGCGGACGGCCATGACCGCGTTGGCGTGCGCGCCGAGCACCCGGTGGTACCCGTCAAAATCCAGCGACGCGACAGGTGTGTCGGCGGGCAACCCCTCCACCGCCGGCGCCATCTTCCGCAGCTCCTCTGCCGAGGTTACCGCCCCCAGCCACGCGTTTTTGAACGCCATTACCGCATTTTCTTCGTCACGCGACATCACCGGCCTCCCTGCCTCCGACAGTATATCGACCGAGACGTTTCGGCTAGTATGAAGATACCCATGCAGGCTCGGGCAGCGACAGTACTCTTCGCCGGGCTGGCCGCGCTCGGCGCGGTCGCCCCGACGCCGGTTCACGGCCAGGTGCCAACAGCGGACCGCCTCGCCATGTCGCTGCAAAAGCGGTATGCCACCATTCGCGACTTTCGCGCGGACTTCTCCCACACGGTGCAAGGCGCGGTGCTTCGCACCGTTCGAACGACCGAACGCGGCGAATTGAAGGTCTTGAAACCAGGGCGCGTGTCCATGACGTATGGGCCGCCCCAAAAGAAGTCGTTCGTGGCGGACGGCACCACCGTCAAAACCTACATCGCGTCCGATCGCACCGGCACGATCGCTCCCATGCCGGAGGGCGACGACCTCTCGGTGGCCATTCTCTTTCTGGCGGGTCGCGGCGATCTGGTCAAGGACTTCAAGGCCTCAATGCCCAGCGTGCAGCCGGCTGGCGAGTGGCAACTGGACCTGGTGCCCAATAAACGCCAGGAGGACTTCGCCACAC
>CAZAZR010000084.1:3134-17746 GCA_964489685.1 uncultured Solibacteraceae bacterium
TGATCGCCAGACGCTGGCGTTCGGAGGCCTGGCCACGGCAGACCATCAGGGTGGGTCGTTCGTATTTCGCTTCACCAACCTGCGCGAGAACACCGGGTTGAAAGACCCGGACTTCCGCTTCACGTTCCCGAAGGGCACACATGTCATTGAATCCGGGCGCGGGAAGTAGATCGTCATTCGTCCGCTGGGTCGGCCTCGCTCTGCTGGCTGCGGTGTCTGCGTGCGCATCTGCCGGGGCGATGCGCCAGGCACAATCCGCCGAACAGGCGCAGGACTTTGACCTGGCTGTGGCGCATTATTCACGCCTGGTCAGGGCCGAGCCAGACAATCGCGAAGCGCGCCAGGGACTCGAACGCGCCAAACTCCGCGCGTCGGAAGTGCATCTGGGTCGCGGCCGTCGCGTCTTCTCCCAGGGTCGGTACGACGATGCGGTGGTGGAGTTGCAGGTGGCGTACGAACTCAACCCCACCAGCGGCGCGATTGAAGACGACCTGCGCATGGCGCGGGCGGCTCAACGCGCCAAACTTGCCGCACCCGCCGAGGGCAAAACCGCGCTTGAATCAGTGCTGACGCGGACCCGCAACCTGCCGCCGAGCGGATTCGAGCTGCCCGAAGCGCCGATGCCCGCGGCGATCGACACCGGCGCGCAGTCCACCAGCCGGCAGGTCTACACAATGCTGGGCAAGCTGGCGGGATTCAGCCTCGTATTCGATCCCCAATTTCAGGATGCGCCGGTCTCCATCAGCCTGAAGGAGCCGACCGTACGGCAGGCACTGGACGCGGTGGCTCAGAACACGCGCACGTTCTACAAAGTCACGGCGCCCAGAACCATCACGGTCATTCCCGACAATCCGGCGAAACGCCGCGAGTACACCGAAGAGCAGATTCGCACCTTCTTCGTCAGCAATCTGGACATGAAGGAAGTGGTGGATCTGCTGCGCGTGGTCGCCGATATCCGGCAGATTCAAGCGGTCAGCACCAACACGCTCACCATCAGGGACACACCTGAGCGCCTGGATGCCGTGTCTAAACTCCTGTCCGCCATCGACAAGGCCAAGGCCGAGGTCATCGTGGATGTTGAGATCCTCGAAGTGGATCGCACGAGCATGCGCGAATATGGCCTGCAGATCGCCTCGCCAGGTTCGCCGGGCATCGACGGTGCGGCGGGCACCGATCAGCCGCTCACGCTGAGGAGCCTGCGCAATCTGACGCAATCCGACATCCTGATGTCCGGTGTGCCGGCGCTGTACTACCGCCTGCTGAAGACCGACTCCAATACACGGACGCTGGCCAATCCCCACATCCGGACGGTGGACGGCGTGATGGGCCGCGAGGAGATGGGCGAACGGGTGCCCGTCCCGACCTCACAAATCGTCCCGTTGGGTCAGGGGGGCAACAGCCTGCAGTCCATCCAGAACGTGACCTACGAGAACATCGGCATCAACATCGACGTCACGCCCAGATTCCACGCCAACAACGACGTGACGCTGTCGGTCAAACTGACGATGAGCACAGTGTCGGGGACGGGCTTCGCCGGCTACCCCACGTTCGGCAACCGGTCGGTGCTGACCACTGTGCGGCTCCGCGACGGCGAGACCAACATCATCGCGGGCCTGATTCGCGACACCGAGCGCACAGTGGCGAACGGCATTCCCGGATTTTCGGACCTTCCCATCATCGGGCGCCTGTTCGGCCGCAACAAACGCGAGACGCAGGAAACCGACATCGTCCTCACCCTCACTCCCCACATCGTACGGGTACTGGAACTGACCGATGAGGATCTACGCCCCTTCCGCATCCGCAGCGACGGCAGCGGCGCCCTCCCAATCGAGCTGACGCCCATCGCGCCACCCAGGGATGTGATCATAAAATGAGCCAATGGCCACACTGAAAGATGCGTTAGGATTTGGTCGTATTCGTCCTCATTGCCTCATTGCCTCATTAACCACAAATGTCCATCCTCATGACCCTCCGTATCGCCGTGAAGGCGCTGAACCGCAACAAGATGCGGACCATGCTGACCATGCTCGGGATGATCATCGGCGTCGGCGCCGTCATCACCATGGTGGCCCTTGGGCGCGGCGCTCAGTCGTCGATCGAGGAGCAGATTCGCGGCGCCGGCACGAACATGGTGACGGTCTTCCCTGGCAACATGATGACGATGGGGGTCAGTATGGGCCAGGGCTCCTCGGCGCGGCTGATGCCTGATGACGCGGCGGCCCTTCGCGCCTTGCCCGACGTGACCCATGTGGCCGAATCGGTGACCACGCGCCAGCAGATTATTGCCGGCACCCAGAACACCAACTCCTCCATCGTCGGCACCAACGTGGACTTTACGGAGGTCAAGACGTGGCCGATGAAGTACGGTGCGTTTTTCGGCGAACAGGATGTGCAGACCGCCGCGAAAGTGATCACGCTGGGCGTCAACGTCGCGGAACTGCTCTATGGCCAGGACGTGGACCCCACCGGCCAGTTCGTGCGGGTGCGCAACCACGTGGTGAAGGTCATCGGCGTCATGGCCCCCAAGGGGGCATCGTCGAGCGGACAGAATCAGGACGACCAGGTCTTCATGCCGTATACCACCGTCCAGAAAAAACTTCTGGGCCAGCAGCACCTGAACTACATCCTGGCGTCAGCGGCATCGGGCGATCGCATCGCACAGACCGCAGCCGCCGTCAGCGATGTGCTGCGTGTGCGCCATGACATCGGCCCCGGCATGGAGGACGACTTCCGCGTGCTGACCGCCGATGACATGGTGGCGATGCGGACGCAGGCCACCAGCACGCTGACCTCCTTGCTTGCCGCCATCGCCGGCGTGTCGCTGCTGGTTGGCGGCATCGGCATCATGAACATCATGCTGGTCTCGGTCACCGAGCGCACACGCGAGATTGGCCTGCGCCTGGCGATTGGCGCCCGAAGTTCGGACGTGCTGTACCAGTTCCTCGTCGAAGCGGTGCTCATCAGCGTCGTGGGCGGAGGCCTCGGCATTGCCGCGGGCTTCGGCTCGGCGGAATTCATGAAGTGGTTCCGCGCGTGGCCCGCCGTCGTGCCGACCGACGCGATCATCCTTGCCTTCGGCGTCGCCGCCGGCATCGGCATCTTCTTCGGCTACTACCCCGCGCGCAAAGCGGCCGCACTCGATCCGATCGAGGCGCTGCGGTTCGAGTAGGTCGGCGATTGTGCCCGGGGTCCTGGAGTCCGGGGGTCCGGGGGTCGGTTGTGCTGCGTCGTTCGGCGCAGGGGCTCGCTAGTCCCGTCGTTCGACGTCAGCGCCAAGTCCACGCAGGCGCGCCACCAAGTGCGCGTATCCACGTTCGACCGTCTCGATTTCCAGAATTCGGCTTTCGCCTTTCGCGGCCAACGCCGCAGCGATGAGCGCCATGCCCGAGCGGATGTCGCGACTGTCCAGCGTGCGGCCGCGCAGCGGCGTCTTGCCAGACACGATGATCCGGTGAGAGTCGCAGAGGAAGAGATCCGCGCCCATCGAACTGAGTTGCTCAAGAGCGAAGAGCCGCAGCTCGTACATCCAGTCGTGCAGCAGCGTCCGCCCTTCAGCCTGCGTTGCCAGCACCGTGACGAGCGAGACGATGTCTGAGGGGAACGCGGGCCAGAGTCCGGTGGCGATGCGCTTCACGGCGCGCAGCGAAGACGGCCGAACCACGAACTCGTTGTCGCGCAGGTCGCAGTCGAGGCCCATGTCGGCCAGCACCGACACAGTAGGTTCCAGGTCAAGCGCGCGTGCGCCACTGACCACGACGTCGCCGCCGGTAACCGCGCCCACCACTCCCCAGCTGGCCGCCTCGATGTAGTCGCCGCGCAGCGTGTGCACCACGCCCTTGAGCGTGCGCGCGCCGGTGATGCGCAGCGTGCTGGTGCCGATGCCCTCGACGATCGCGCCCATCGCGGTGAGCAGTTCGCAGAGTTCGACCACATGTGGCTCACACGCCGCGTGTCGGAATTCCGATGTGCCTTCAGCCGCGGCCGCGGCCATCAGGGCCGTTTCGGTACCGGTGACACTGGCCTCGGGCAGATACATTGAGACGGCCTTGAGACCGTTCGGCGCCTCCAGTCGATGGTCGGCCGCGTGATCGATCACACGCGCGCCAAGCGCCTGGAGCGCCCGCAGGTGGGTGCTGATCGAGCGGCGCGCTGGGAAATCACCGCCGGGCTCCGCGAGCGTGGCCCACCCGACGCGGGCGAGCAACGACCCCATCAGCATGACGGAACCACGCAAGCGCCCAACCAGCGTGGCGTCGGGGCTGCCCGACGGAATGTTGGCGCACGTCACGCGCAGTGTGGATGTGCCGCCGCCCTCGACGGTGGCGCCCAGAGAGCGCAACAACTCGATCATGACGGACACGTCGCGAATTTGCGGCACATTCCGCAACTCGCAGGTCTCCGACGTCAACACACAGGCAGCCAGCAGTGGCAGCGCTGCGTTCTTGTTGCCGTCCACCGCCACCTGCCCCGACAACCGGGCTCCGCCGTGCACGACCAGAAACGCCATCTCACCACTCCCCGAGGTACACGATTTCGTCCCTGAGCTCGACACCGAACTGGCGTCGCACTGCCTCACGCGCCCGTTCGATCAACCGCCGGATATCGGCAGCCGTGGCCGTCGTGTCGGCCACGATGAAATTGGCGTGCGTCGTCGAGATCGTGGCCCCACCCGATGACGCGCCCTTGAGCCCCGCGCGATCCACCAGCGCGCCGGCTGACCAGGGAATCCCAATTGGTACCCGATCCCTCGCTGGGTCAGGGTTCTGAAAGACACAGCCTGCGCTCGGCAGGTGGAGCGGCTGCGTGCGTTTTCGATGTGCCAGCGACGCGCGTGCCACGGCCCGCATCGCATCAGGCTCGCCGGTCGTCACACGCATGTCGGCCCAGACCACGACCTCGGCCGTGTCGAAGAGACGGCTGGTGTCGTAGCCGAACGCCATCTCGGTTGCCGGCACAATGCCGAGCACGCCCCGCGACGAGAGCAGCCCCACTTCGACCACATGCTGGCTGATGTTGTGGCCGCCGTAGTGCGCATTGCCGTGAATCGCACCGCCGACGGTCCCAGGTGTGCCGGCCCACGCTTCCAGGCCGGCGAGGCCACGCCCGATCAGCCAGCGGACCAGACCGTTGATGGTGACGCCCGCCTCCGCCCTCACGCGCCCGGTCGTGGGCTGCGAGATACCGTTCAGCCGCAGCCGCACCACAATGCCGCGCACGCCAACGTCGGCCACGAGCACATTCGACCCGCCGCCCAGCACCGTCACTGGAAGGTCAGACGCCGCTGCCGTTCGCAGCACCGCCTCCAGAGCGACCACCGAGCGCGGCTCCACCAGCCAGTCTGCGGCCCCCCCCACACCGAAGGTGGTCAGCGGACCGAGTGGCGCGTGCTCGCGCACACCCTCGGGCCCGACAATCGACTGCAACTGCCCGGTGAGCGCGGTCATGGTCAATACGTCAGCGCCCGAGGGCGGCCAGCAGCTTCTCGTGAATACCGTCGAATCCGCCGTTGGACATGAGCACGACAATATCGCCTTCGCGGGCTTCGTCCGCGATGGTGGCCACGATTTCCGGTACGCCTGGTAGCGTCCGCGCGCGTCCGCCTCGCCGGACAAGTTCCTTGACGATGTCGTCCACTGAAAGGCGATCGGCGTCGGGCAACGAGGCCCGGAAGACTGCGGCCAGCACCACTTCGTCGGCGCCTGATTCATGGAACGCGCGCACGAAGTCGTCCTGGAAGATCTTGCGGCACGAGGTGGCTGACCGCGGTTCAAACACCGCCCACACGCGCCGATCGGGGTACGTGAACTTGATCGCGCGGATGGTTTCGAGAATCGCGGTGGGGTGATGCGCGAAGTCGTCGTAGACCGACACGCCGCGCACTTCCCCGCGCAGTTCGAGTCTTCGGCGCACGCCCAGGAACGAGCGCAGCCCCGTGCGGAGCCGCTCGGGCGAGATGCCCACGGCATGGCCGACCGCAAGCGCCGCCAGCGCGTTGCGGACGTTGTGCGCGCCAGACAACGGCACCTCGAAGTGGCCGAGTCGGTCTCCTCGGTAGGTGACTTCGAATCGCGTGTGGTCTCCGACCGGTTCCATCTCTCCTGCGCGCCAGTCGGCGCCTTCGGTGAAGCCAAACGTCTCGACGGGTGAACGTGCCAGGCGTGCGAGTCCGCTCGCCTCGGCGCAGTCGGCGCCGAGCAGGAGCAAGCCGTGCTGGGGGATCAGATTGACCAGGCGCCGGAATGCGATGCGCAACGCCTCCATGTCGGGATAGATGTCGGCGTGGTCGTACTCGACGTTGCCGATCACGGCGATGTCGGGCAGGTACTTGAGGAACTTCGCGGTCTTGTCGAAAAACGCGCTGTCGTATTCGTCGCCTTCGATCACAAAGTCACGACCCGACCCCAGCCGGTAGCTGCTGTCGAAGTTCGATGCGATGCCGCCCACGAGAAGACTTGGATCTTCACCCGCTGACGTAAGGAGCCATGCGGCCATCGACGTGGTGGTCGTCTTGCCGTGGGTGCCGGCAATCACAATCGAGCGGCGGTCCCAGAGGAAGTGCTCCCGAATGGCCTCTGGCAGGGAGCAGTACCGCATCTTGCGATCGAGCACGGTCTCAAGCTCGGGATTCCCGCGGGAGATCGCATTACCCACCACCACCATGTCGATGTCGCTCGTGATGTTGGCCGCGTCGTAACTGTTGAACACGCGGATTCGTTCACGGGCCAGGAAGTCGGACATCGGTGGATACACGCCGTGGTCGGAGCCCTGCACGTCCAGACCGCGCGTCTTCAGCATGGCGGCCAGTGTGGCCATGGCCGTGCCGCACACGCCAATGAAATGCACTCGTGTCATGCGGTCCCCTCGTCCACGGCAGATTCCTCGATCGACAGGCCCGCCGCTCCGCCATCACCCAGCACCCGCGTGTGGACGCCAAACGGCAGCGTCATCAACGGCGAGGTGGTGTGCCCTGACGGAAAACCAAACAGCACCGGGCCGTCAAACCCAGACATGACGTCGGCCACGGTGGCTCTGGCGGTCACGCTGCTGTCGGGCTCATCACAGCGCGGCATCTGTCCAAAGACCACGGCCGAGGCGCGCGACAGAAGACCGGTCTGACGCAGTTGCACCAACATCCGGTCCAGGCGATACGGCCGCTCCCCGACTTCGTCGATGAACAACACGTGGCCCGCCGGCGGATCAAACGCCCAGGGTGTTCCCATCGACGCCAGGAGCTGGGTCAGCGTGCCGCCCAGCATCGGCCCTTCGGCCGAGCCCTTCCTGAGAACCTCCACCCCTTCAGGGCGCAGTTCTCCCATCGGCTCGGTCCGCAGGCTCGCCAAAAACGACACGGGGTCGTACGCGTCGGGGCCGAGCGACAATCGCCGGTCGATCATGGGGCCGTGAATGGAGGTCATCCCCGCCCTGCAGGCCAGCCAGATGTGCAGGGACGTGACATCGCTGTAGCCGATGAAGGCCATCCGCGCCTCGCGCGCGAGTTCCGCGTCGGCCGGACCCAGGAGCGGCAGCATCTGCAGGCTGCCGTAGCCGCCGCGCAAGGCCATCACCGCGTCCACGTCGGCGCGTCGCCACAGGTCGGTCAACTGGGCTCTGCGGCGGTCAGGATCCCCGGCCACAAACCCTCGACGCTCGAACACCCGGTCGTCGTAAACGGGGTCGAACCCCAGGCGCCGCAATTCGAGGACACCCTTCTCGAACTCATCCGGATCGCAGGGGCTGGCTGGGGCCACAAGGCCGATACGGCTTCCCGGACCCGCAGGTCGCACCTTCAGGAGCCCCGCCCGCGTTCTGAGGCTCACAGCCAGGCCGCCATGCGGTCTGAAATGCGCTGGTGGGTCTCGAGGCCGACCGACGAGAGGGCCGCCGGTGGCGCCTGCAGGGCGTCGGCAAAGCGGGTCTTCACCCGCCACTGTCTGGACAACGCGTCTTCGACGCGCGCCACCGGCAGCATGCCTGACTCCATCGCATGGATGACCGCTTCGAGCGCTTCCATCTGCTCGTCCTGCGTGGAGTTGCACAGCAGCACGCTGTCGCAGCCCGCCTGCAGTGCGGCCACCATCGCGTCGGGCAAGGGCCAGGTCGCTGCCACCGCCTTCATACCGAGGTCGTCACTGATCACGAGACCGTCAAAACCCAGCGCCTTCTTCAGCACGCCATCAACGATCGCGTGCGACAGCGTCGCCGGCAGATCGGGATCGATCGACGGCACCAGCACGTGCGCGGTCATGATCGTGGCCAGCCCTGCGGCGATGCCTGCGCGAAACGGCACGTACTCGACACGGTCGAGCCGATCGGGCGCGTGTTCCACCAGCGGCAGTTCGAGGTGTGAATCTGTCGCGGTGTCGCCGTGCCCGGGAAAGTGTTTCCCGCAGGCCACGATGCCAGACGCGTGGAGGCAACGGATCAGGGCCGCGCCGAAGGAGGCGACCACCTCGGGTGTGGTGCCAAACGCGCGGTCGCCGATGATCGGATTCTGCGAGTTGGTATGAATGTCGAGCACCGGGGTGTAATCGAGGTTCACACCCACGGCCCGCAACTCAGCGCCGAGCGCGGTCCCAAAGGCATCGGCGAGGGCGGCATCCCCGCTGCGTCCCAGCGTCATCATCGGCGGCCATTCGGTGAAGGGGCGACGCAGTCGCGCCACTCGCCCGCCTTCCTGATCGACGCTGATCCACAACGGCCAGTCGCGCGCGAGTGACGCCGCTTCGCGCGACAGCTCGCGCACCTGCGCAGGTTCGGCCACGTTGCGGGAAAAGTAGATCACGCCGCCAAGATCAAACGCGGCGGCCAGCCTCTTCACGTCGGCGGGCACGGTGTGACCGGGAAAGCCGATGATGGCCAACTGTCCCACCTGACGCCGGAGATCGCGAAGCGACATACCGTGCCCATTATAATGCCCGCGTGCGCATTGATTGTTCTGCTCCCACCCGCATCGACCTTGCCGGCGGTACCTTCGACATCTGGCCGCTCTATCTTTTTCACGATCAGGCGCAAACGATCAATGCGGCACTGAGCCTGCGTGCTTCCTGCACGCTCGAATCGAGAGACGACGGGCGGGTGGAACTGCGGTCGGAGGACACGGACGAGACCGCATCGGCGGCGTCGGCCGCGTCGCTCGACCTCACGCACGTGCCGCTGCTCGCGCGCCTGGTCCACACCTTCGATGTCTCCGGCCTCACACTCACCACGCGGTCCGATTCGCCTGTGGGTGCGGGCATTGCCGGCTCGTCGGCGATGAACATCGCGATCACGAAGGCGCTCTCGGTGTGGACCGGCCGTTTTACGTCTGACGAGGAGGTCATGCTCACGGCGATGAACGTCGAGGCCCAGGTCATGCACGTGCCCACCGGGGCGCAGGACTACCGGCCCGCCCTCTACGGCGGCATCTCGGCCGTGGAACTGAACGCCACCGGCGTGCGTCGTGTCCGGCTTGACCTTCCCGCCGCTGCACTTACCGCCCGCATCGTGGTGGCCTACACGGGAGCATCGCGCAATTCGGGGATCAACAACTGGGAGGTCATGAAGCGGCGCATCGATGGCGACCCTGCGGTCATTGCCGCGTTCAACGGCATCCGCGACGCGGGCGTCGGCATGCGACAGGCGCTGTCCGCGCAGGACTGGACGGCCGCCAGCCGTCACCTGAACGCCGAGTGGCAGTGCCGCATGGCACTCGCACCTGGCGTGACCACACCCGAGATCAACGCGCTGCTCGCCGCCGCTCGCGCGGCCGGCGCCAGCGCCGGCAAGGTCTGCGGCGCTGGTGGCGGCGGATGCCTGTTCTGCCTCGTGCCACCCGAACGCAAGGCCGACGTCGCTCAGGCGCTCGCGTCCAGCGGCGCCCGCGTGCTCGACTGCACGATTGACGACGAAGGCGTGAGGGTCAGTCGCTCCTAACATCCGGAAAGGTTCTTATGTCGTTGATCGCCATCCGCAAGCTGTACTTCAATACGACCCAGGCCACGGTCCAGAAGGACCTGACCAGGGCGATTGCGTTGTTCAAGGCGCTGACGTCCGGAGACGACCGCGAGAAGGCGGCGGTGTTTATGGACGGGTTGTCGCAGATGCGGTCGGAGTGGGGTGTGCGCCCGCGAGGGTCAGGCGACTGAGCGGTTCATCCGCCAGATGACAAACGCGACGATCACCGCAACGACGATCAAGCCGACCACCACCCGCAGCACGAGCGACGCCTTGCGCTGACGCTCCACAAACGCCCGGTCGTCGTCGGTCACATCAGGACGCACGGCTTCACTCTCTTCGGGCGCGGCAGAGGCCAGCTCCGCGACGAACTTCGCCACCACGCTGTCGGGATCCAGCCCCACTTCGAGCGCATACGAACGGACAAACGCGCGGCTGAAGATTCCTCCAGGCAACCGTTTGAAGTCGCCGCGCTCGAGTGATTCGAGCACACCCACGGCGATCTTGGTGGACCCGGCGACCTGCCGCAGCGAAATGCCCCGGCCCTCCCGGGCGTGTCTCAACTCTAGTCCGACTTCGCTCATATGATTGGTTCGATTCCTACTGTAGATGACCGGTTGCGGCCCGGTCAAACGCCCCGCGCAGCGCGTGTGCGCCCGCAGCAATGCCCATCGCGCCTGTCGCGCGTCCTGGCGGAAGAAACAGCCGAATGGCGGCCACGCCCGCTGCCCCCGCAGCCATGCACTCGGCCGCACGCGACACAGTCACACCACCAATGGCCATCACCCGAACGGACGATGTCGCACATGCGCTTACGGTCTGTCGGAGCGCAGCCAGGCCGCGGCCACTCTTGGGACCCGAGTCATACACGGCCCCGAACAGCAGGTAGTCGGCATCCGCGTGGGTCACGGCGTCATCGACGCTGTGCACCGAACGCCCCACACACCACTCCGCCCCCGTGGGGCCGCGGCCGCGCGCGTGAAGCCCGGCGCGCGCGACGTTCCGCTCCAGCGCACGGACACGCGCAACGGATGGCGCGTCACCGGGCAGGTGCACACCATCGCAGCCGGCCGCCAGCGCGACATCGGCGCGGTCGTTGACGACCACCCTGGTGCGGCTGCCCTTGGCGGCTCCGGCCACCGTCCGTGCGAGATCGCAGAGCAGGCGCGCAGGCAGGTGGCCTTCGCGCAACTGAATGAGATCGATACCAACGGCCACGGCCTCGTCCAGCCACCGCGCCAGCGTCAGCACCTGATCGCGCAACGTGCGTGCCTCGGGAGCCAGTTGGTGCCGGTCGGTCACCAGGCACAGTGTCATGTGGGATCGGACCACCGGCTGATGAACGCCCGACTCAAATCCCGCACGCCCACCCAGCCGGTGACAAGGCCCACGCCGGTCACCGCACCGCGCACGAAGTGATTGCTCATGCACGTGAACAGCCACGGGTACAGTGCGGCGAAGTAGTTGCGATCCCACAGCGCAGTCCAGGGCGCCAGGATCAGCAGGAACCCCGCCTCAATGAGGTAGGCCGAGAAGAGGAGGCGAGCGAAAAATGGGATGGCAGTGTCTCCGCAATGGCTAGTCAAGCATCGTATCAGACGGAGAAAACAGCGACGGCTGTCGAAACGTCCGCCGATGGGCCATCGAGTACCCCCATCGGTCCACTGCGGCCAGGTGATCGGCGGTGGCATAGCCCTTGTGCCGGTCGAAGCCGTACCGCGGGTCGCGCGTGTGCAGGTCCCGCATCAGGCGGTCGCGATGCACCTTGGCCACAATGGACGCGGCGGCAATCGCGCTCACCTTCCGGTCGCCACCGACAAGCGCCCGTTGTGCCAGGACGAGTTGGGGAATGGGAAACCCATCGATGAGCACCAGTCCCGGCAGGGGCACCAGTGCCATCACGGCCAGGTGCATGGCGTGCAGCGACGCACGATGGATGTTGAGCCGATCAATTTCGCCGGCGTCCACCACCCCGATCGCCCAAGCCACGGCGGATGCCGTAATTTCGGCCGACAGGCGCTCGCGAACAATGGCCGACAGGAGCTTGGAGTCCGCCACGCCCGCCACATGGCGGTCGGGATGCAGGATGACGGCCGCTGCCACCACCGGCCCCGCGAGGCACCCGCGCCCCACTTCGTCCACACCTGCCACATGCACGATACCCAGACGCCGCGCGGCGTTCTCGATCGCGCGCGACGCACGGGCTTTCGCCATGGTCGGCTCCCGGTGGCGCTACGGCGTGCGGCGCTTTTCCTTCATGCGGGCGGCCTTGCCGCGCAGCTCACGCAGGAAGTAGAGCTTCGCGCGACGCACCTTGGCGCTGCGAATGATCTCGATCTTGTCCACGGTGGGCGAGTGCAGCGGGAAGATGCGCTCGACACCCTGGCCGAACGACACCTTGCGCACGGTGACCGACGCCCGCGATCCGCCGCGGTGCATGCCGATGACCAGGCCCTCGTACACCTGAATTCGTTCCTTGTCGCCCTCGCGCACCTTCACGTGTACGCGCACGGTGTCGCCCGACCGCATGTCGGGCCGCTCCACCAGGTGGGGACGTTCAATCATCTCTAACGCATTCATGAGCTGTGCTCCTTTACCGACTCTTCGAACTTCTTCAGCAGATCCGGCCGCCGCGCCTTCGTTCGCGCCAACCGCTGTCCTGCCCGCCACTCGTCAATCGCCCCGTGGTGCCCACTCGACAACACGTCAGGCACCGCAAGCCCCCGAAACACCGCCGGCCGCGTGTACTGCGGATGATCGAGCAACCCGCTGACAAACGAATCCTGCTCCACCGACGACTCGTCCCCCACCACACCGGGGATCAACCTCACCACGGCATCCACCAGGACCAGGGCCGGGAGTTCACCACCCGTCACCACGTAGTCACCAATCGAAATCTCATCAGTCACCAGCGTCTCGGCCACCCGCTCATCAACGCCTTCGTACCGACCGCACAACACGACGATCCGTGACATGCGGCTGAACCGCAGCGCCTCGGCGTGTGACAGCGCCCGTCCCTGCGGCGTCATCAGTACCACCGCGTCGGCCGCGCCACGCTCGGACGCAATCTCCTCGACGGCCCGAAACAACGGCTCGGGCTTGAGCACCATGCCAGGCCCTCCGCCAAACGGCATGTCGTCCACCACCCGGTGTTTGTCCGACGTGTAGTCGCGCAAGTCGCGCGCCTTCACCTCCACCACACCCCGGCTTCGTGCGCGCCCCACGACGCCTTCCGACAGCACCGCGTCAATCATCGCGGGAAAAATCGTCACGACGTCAATCGTCGTCATCGCGCCTCCCCGTCTTGCCCTGGCCGCTCGGCACGTTGACGTCCAGCAGCCCCTCGGGCGGATCCACCATGATTCGGCGCCCCACCACATCAATCTCCTGGCACATCGCCTTCACAAGAGGCACCAGCACTTCAGCGCCATCGCGATCCACCCCAAGAAGCGCGCCGCCGGCCCCGGTGTAGACCGCCTTCACCTGACCTACCTCAACTCCCGCGCCGGTCCACACCCGGCAGCCCACAAGGTCGTAGAGGTAATACTCGTCGGGCCCCAGCGGCATCCGCAACTGTTCCGGGATGCGCAACTCCACACCGCGCAACCCCTCGGCAGCCTCCACCGAGGTCACCCCCTCGAATGCCACCACCCACCGGTCCGCCTGTGGATGTCCCTGAACCACCGTCAGCGCCAACAGGCTCGTACCCGACTGGCGCCAGACCTGGGCGCCCGGGGCAAACCGTTCGTCGCCGAAGTCTGTCTCGGGCGCAAGCACCACCTGGCCCCGCAGACCGTGTGGCCGCACCACCCGGCCCACCTGCACCATCGACGCCCAGTCCACCCGCGGCTCCTTCTTTCGCCTAGCAAACGGCACGGGCTGAAGCCCATGCCCTCCGATCAACCTAGTCGTCGCGAAAATCGACGCTGACTCGAATGCCGTCGAGTTCCGCGGCGGCGGCCGCCAACGTGCGCACCGCTGTGGCGGTCCGTCCCTGGCGGCCGATGACGCGGCCCAAATCCCCCGGCGCCATCGTCAGTTCGACGACCGTCTGGTCGCGGCGCTCGTACTCCACCACGTCCACGTCGTCGGGCTGGCTCGCCAGTGCGCGCGCCACCACGTCGACGACGTCGCGCGCTCGGCTCACGATGCGGCCGTCGCGTCAGCCGGCGCAGCCACCACTGGCGCGCGGTCGATCAACGTGCGCAGCGTGTCGGACGGCGTGGCGCCGCTCTTCACCCAGAACGCATACCGCTCGCGATCAAGCACCAGTGTTTCCGGCGCGGTGCGCGGATTGTAGTGGCCAAGAATTTCAATGAAGCGGCCTTCACGTGCGGCCGCCGACTCGGTCACGACAATGCGGAAAAAGGCCCGGTTCTTGGAACCTGCCCGCCGCATACGAATTACTACCATCTGTCTGTCTCCTCGTTTTTCATCCCATTGGCCCATTGGCCCATTCCACTACCTGCCGCGCAGCATGCCCATCAGCCGCTGCGTGCCTTTAAGCCCGCCGCCCGCGCCGCTCATGGCCTTGAGCATCTTGCGCATGTCGACAAACTGCTTCAGCACCCGATTGACCTCTTCCACCGACGTGCCGCTGCCGCGCGCGATGCGCTTGCGACGGCTGCCGTTCAGCAACTGGTGGTTCTGGCGCTCTCCGATCGTCATCGAACTGATGA
>CAZAZR010000084.1:17756-18156 GCA_964489685.1 uncultured Solibacteraceae bacterium
GATCGCCTGCACCCGGCCCACCTGCGTGCCATCCACCTGAGCGCGCTGTGCGTTCAGTTCCTTCATCGCGCCCAGTCCGGGAATCATCCCCAGCACCTGGTCGAGCGGCCCCATCTTCGTGATGGTGCGCAGCTGGTCTGCAAAATCATCCAGCGTGAAGTCATCGAGACGCGTCTTCTTCTCGAGCTTCTCACGGCTCTCCGCATCCAGCGCCCCCTCCGCGCGCTCGATGAGCGTGAGGATGTCGCCCATCCCCAGCAGCCGCGACACCAGCCGGTCTGCATGGAACGGCTCGAAGTCCTGTGGCCGCTCGCCCACACCCACAAACGCAATCGGCACGCCGACCACACCCACCACCGACAACGCCGCACCGCCACGGGCATCACCATCGAGCTTGGTG
>CAZAZR010000085.1:0-17967 GCA_964489685.1 uncultured Solibacteraceae bacterium
AGGTACTTTCCCCAAGCTGCACGTTCCAGCCAACCCTTTCTCCGCAAACCTTCGATTACGTTGTCGGCAGCTTTGGGGCTGGCGCCAAGGATGCGGATGATTTCTTCGCGCGATGCATCGCGGCGGCCCTGCTCGGCCAGCGTGAGCACGATACGGCTTTCCTGTGGGGAAAGAGAGCGGGTGATGAATTTCATTGTCATTCCTTACGTCGAAACCCTCTTGTTAGGAGTGTTTTGACACCTATCGTGCACGCACCAAACAGCGTTGTCAACATTCGCATCGTCTAAACACCCCTTATTGGGGTGTTTCGAAGCATTTACTGCATACTGATTGCAAATTATTGACATTGTCAGACTGTGTGATATTGTAACCTGACATTAGGAGTCACGACAATGAGCGACGGCCCACATCGCAGTCTACCGATGCGCCCCTGGTGGCGTGGCGTCGCCAAGCGCGGCGACAACTGCTCCTACGCTCCGAACGAGGTGAGAGATGCATTCGGACTTGCCCTTCAGCGCGATTGCGTTGAAGAACTCAGTCCGGCATTCCTGAAAAGACTCCGTTCATTGGACATGGAGCCGGTCCTCTTCAATGCGAGCCAGTCGCCGCAGATCGAGATTCTCGCTGGCGTGGCGAAAAGCCGGTTCGAACACCTCGTCTTGGATAACGTCGCCCTCCTCTCCAAGGACGACATCGCCGGCACCGATTTCATACAGCGAGCCGTCGCTGACGCTGCTCAGCACCAAGCCGGGCGGTATGCGCTGCAGATCGAGGAACACTGTCAACGTGCAGCCTCCGTCGGCCGCGC
This sequence comes from uncultured Solibacteraceae bacterium, assembly GCA_964489685.1. Classification (GTDB taxonomy): domain Bacteria; phylum Acidobacteriota; class Vicinamibacteria; order Vicinamibacterales; family SCN-69-37; genus SYFT01. The sequence goes on from CAZAZR010000085.1 coordinate 809, forward strand.
GTTGAAGATCCGCGCGCGCCTCGGTGAGGCAGTAGAACGTATCGACTTCAACGGCATCGCCAGACGGGTTCTGCAGCATGACCAGCCGCGCGTTTCGAAGCGCATTCCGAAAAAGACTGGACTCGATGACGGAGTGAGCCTGCGATGAAACCCAGTCCAGACACTCGGCATCTACCGTCGATTTCGGTGCACGTCGCCGAACCCGGAGCGCGGGTGATCAACGGCGCCGTGCGCTGCGAGGTCGGAAGAGACATCAAGTTTTCAACCGAGAGCCTCGAATCCTATTTCTTTGCCGAATGGAACCCCGTCGCGTACGACGCGCTCTTGGTCGCGGCAGCGGTTGAGTTCGCGGACCGGACCAAGGTGCGCCCTGCTCTCGACTGGTCCCGGACCATTCAATTGAAGGTGCCGGTCCACGACATTGACCAGTGGCAAGAGGCGCCGGTACGAGACGCGCTGCACGATGCGCTTGCGTACCTTACCGGCGACACCTGGGACGTGACCTTCTACCGGCGAAAGCGGTCGGTGAGCCAGCCCAGGCAGGCGCAATTGAGCTTACCGACCGATGTCGAGGCCGTCATCCCGTTCAGTAACGGTTTGGATTCCCGTGCGGTGGGCGGCCTAATGGAGCGTTCGCTGGGAAATCGTCTCGTCCGGATCAGGCTCGGTGGCCGCTTGCACGATAGCGAAAGAGTGAAAGGCCGTCCGATGGCCTTCACCGATGTGCCCTATAAGGTCACCGGCGACTTCGTCGAGAGCAGCGCCCGTTCCCGGGGTTTCAAGTTCGCGCTCATCAGCGGAATAGCGGCTTACCTTTCCGGCGCCGCTCATGTCATCGTGCCGGAGAGCGGCCAAGGCGCACTCGGTCCGGCGCTGGTTCCGGTCGGCCAAACGTATGAGGACTACAGAAGTCACCCGACCTTCACCGTAAAAATGGAGCGTCTCTTCAAGGCGCTCTTCGCACGCGACATCCGCTTCTCATTCCCGCAGCTCTGGAACACCAAGGGGGAAACCCTTCGGAGATTCATCCAGGAGTGTGGTGATAGGTCGTGGCTGTCGACCAAGTCGTGCTGGCAGCAGAGCCGCCAGATCGGCATCGGCGGCGGTGCTAAAAAACGGCAGTGCGGAATTTGTGCTGCCTGCATGCTCCGCCGTATGAGCGTCCACGCGGCCGGCGCCGTTGAGCCGTCAGACCATTACCTGTGGGAAAACCTCGGAGCGGCGACCTTTGAACAAGGCGTTGTCACCGGTTTCCCGCCCGGGCGCATCACGGGGGCGCTTCGGCAATACGCCATCGCCGGCACCCTGCATCTGGATCATCTTGCGGATCTGAATCGGAGCGGAATCGGCCGCGTTGTGTTGGACGTCTCCTGCATGAAGCTTGGCGAAGCGCTCGCTGTGCCGCGTGAAGAAGTGCGCGTAAAGATGGACCGCTTCATTCAACAACACACACGCGAATGGTCCGACTTCGTATTGTCGTTGGGCGATAAATCATTCATCAACAACTGGGCGGAGGCTCACTCATGAGTCCATTGGAATTGCTATCACCCGACGAGGTCGGCGAGCGCCTGCGCATCGCGCGCGAAGGTGCAGATGTAACGCAGGCCGCTGCGGCCGAAGCGATCAAGGTTGCGCGCACCACTCTCATCGCAATCGAGCAAGGCCAGCGCAAAGTCCGGCTGAGCGAGATTCAAAACCTTGCCCGGCTCTACGGCACGTCAGTCAACGCGCTTCTGCGTCAGGAATCTGTGCACGTGGACCTGGCACCTCGGTTCAGGAAAATGCCCGGCAAGCACGAGTCGTCCGATAAGGCCGCCGAGCTGCTGGCGGCACTGGCAAAAGCCGAACTAGAGCTGGAGAGTCTACTTGGCGTGCGTCGTGCTCGAAACTACCCGCCGGAACGGCCGCTTCTAAATGGCGATGTCGTCGTGCAGGCCGAGCATGACGCGGCGGAGTTGCGACAGCGGCTCGGGTTGGGAAACGCGCCGATTTCAAATCTCCTGACGGTTCTGGAGATGGAGATGGGCGTCCGGGTGTATGTCAGACGGCTGGACGCGAAGATCTCGGGTCTCTTCGCGTACGACGACGCGCTTGGCGCGTGCATTCTGATCAACGCGAGCCATCCGCGCGAGCGGCGGAATCAGACCGCAGGGCATGAGACCGGACACTTCATCTCTACGAGGTACAAGCCCGAGGTCTTGCAGCTCGGCGAGGAAGACGGCTCTCGTGAAGAACGGTATGCCAACGCCTTCGCCCGGGCGCTTTTGACTCCGGCCCGCGCCGTGATGCAACAGTTCCAGGATGTGACGGCCGGCGCTGACCGGATGACCAGAAAGCACGTCATCGTGCTGGCGCATTTCTTCGGCGTGTCGCGCGAAGCGGTTGTCCGGCGCCTTGAGGAACTGAAGCTCGTGAAATCCGGAACGTGGGACTGGTTTGATGACAACGGCGGCATCACCGACGAGCAGGCGCGGCAGGTGCTCGGCGACCAGGCTGTGCCGGATGCGGCGAAGCATGATGCGGACCGCCCCACGACGCTGCGGCTCAATCTTCTGGCTGCCGAAGCGATGCGGCGCGAACTCCTGAGCGAGGGACAGCTCGCGCGGCTGCTACACCTTGACCGCATCGAGCTCCGGGAAATCCTCGACGCCTATCAAGATGAAGGGAGCGATGGTGATAGCGCCATCACGCAACTTGATTGATCCGGCCTCCCCTCTCGTCGCCGACGCGAGTGCCGTGATCAGCCTCATTGCGTCTGGTGCCGCGCGCAAGATCGCGGAGGCTTTGCCAGTGCGTTTACGCATAGTGACTGCAGTTGCCTATGAACTTGAGAAGGGACGTCAGCGCGGCTGGGCAACAAGCGACCACCTCTCCAGCCTCATCACCGACGGCCTCGTGGATGTCGTCGAGTTGAGTGACGACGCTGGTGATCACTTCGAGGCGTTGGTCGTCGGATCTGCGGCAGACACACTTGACGACGGAGAGGCGGCAACGATCGCATATGCCCACGTGCACGGCGCGACGGCCCTCATTGATGAGCGCAAGGGTTTGAGGATTTGCACGAGACGCTTCCCTGGCCTTCGCGTCGCCACAACGGTTGATCTGCTGACCAGCTCATTGGTCAAGGGTGTGCTCGGCGTGACGCACGCGGCGGATGCGACATTCGGTGCGCTGAAGGACGGGCGAATGCGCGTGCTTCCAGAGGATATCGAAAGAGTGATTGAAATGATCGGTGCGGCCCGGGCATCGCTGTGCAGCAGCCTGCCAGCTCGTGTACGGCGTGCGTGCCTCGGATGAGGTGAATAACCGGTATGGCAGAGATACCCAAGCTCAACGAAGCGAACCTTCAAGCGCTCTGCGACACGATGGCCGACACGGACAGCGGTCTGACCGGCAGCGAAATCACGCGATACCTCGCGCAGTGCAACATCGAGGACCCGATCCCGCGTACGTCGCCGAGGGTCCCGATCGATTGGTCTCCACGCCCGGTGTGCGGGCCGCGGCCTTCGCGCGGAGCTTCTATGTGCAGATGGCCCCGCGGCACGCGCTCGACGACGGCGCCGTCCTCGCAGCCTCGGCGATCTTCCTGGCGGGCGTCAGCCTCTTCGACGTCGTCAGCTTTGCCGGCGCGGCGGTCGTGCTCGCGGCGGGCGCCACCGCGTCAGCGCTCATCCCTGCGCGGCGCGCGTCGATCCCGTGGACGCATTGCGACGCGATTAGCGCGGAGATTTCCGCCCGCAGCCGCGTGATTTTCGGGAATAGCGCAGGTGCGGGCGCATCGGCCGACCCCGGGACCCCGGCAGTCCCGGACCCCGATCGCGGCACGCACTGTGCAGGAGACCGTGCCGTCAAATGCTCACCCTTGCCACGTTGCGCCAGAACTCTGCGCTCCTGAAGCTTGATCTGTATTGCAAGGGCGCGCGCCTGGACGAGTCGTGCTTCGATGGGGCCGGCACCGGGCGAGGTCTGCTCAGAACCAGGGCCGGCCTGGGGTCGGGTCTCGAAGTGGTGTTGCCCGGTGGGTTCTGGACCAACGTGCCAGTCCTGGAGGCCTTCGCGCACCGATCGCCGTATGTGATTCGTCGCGAGGCAGGCGGACTTCAGCTGTACCGTGATGATGAGGTGATCACGTCCCTGACGTTGTCTCCCAGGCCGTCTTGGTACGACCGCCAGACCCTGTCCGGAAAGCCGATGACGCGCGTGGGCACCCTTCAGGGGACTTACCTGGGCGTGTATCCCGCCAAGGTCTGCGACTACTGGGTGGCCGAGCCCGCGAAAATCAATTGTCACTTCTGCTCGGTTGGACTCAACCTCGGGGTGGACGACGCGTCGGAGAAGTCGGTGGACGAAGTGCTCGACGTGGTGCATGCCGCGCGGGAGGGTTCCGGCATCACCTACGTGGATTTCAATACCGGCCACTACGAGGGCGACACCTATCTCGACATCCTCGAGCCCTACCTTCGGCGGATCAAAAAAGAGACAGGGCTGCTCGTGGGAGTGCAGACGCCGCCGCATCACGATCTGTCCCGGTACGATCGGCTGCGCGCCATGGGCGTCAATCGCGTGTCGTTTTGTTTCGAGATCTTCGACCGCGGTCTGTTCCGGGAAATCTGCCCGGGCAAGGACGCCCAATACGGGCTCGACCGTTACCTCGATGCCATCCGGTACTGCGCGAAGCTCGGACCGCAGGGCCCTGCCTCCGAACCGTGGGTCACGAACGGTGAGATCATCGCCGGCCTCGAGCCGCCCGAGTCGTCCATCGCGGCGATTAACTGGATCACGTCCGCGGGTGCGATTCCCACCGTCTGTGTCTTCCGGCCTCTGCGTGGCACCGACTATGAAAACCGCGAGCCGCCCGACACCGAGAGCCTGATTCCCGTGTTCCGTCGGCTCTACGAGGCGTGCATGGAGGAGCGCCTTCCCATCGGGTGCGCGCCCAATGTCCATGTCTCGCTGGTGCTGTTGCCCGAAGAGTGCGCGTCGCTCTCATCGCGGCCGTTCCGCTGGCACCGCGCCAGGCTGGCCGTGATGAAGCGGGTGTTCGCCGCCCAGTTCTCGCGACGCCTCGAGCGCCACTAGCACACTAGCTCTACAATCGAGCGCGATGCCCCGCATCGTCCTGACCGTGGCGCTCGTGTTCCTGGTGGTGCTCCCGCACGCGCAGAATCAGGGCGCGTGGGAACTGGTGATCCTCGGTCGCGCTCAGGATGCCGGCATTCCGCAGCTCGGTTGCACGCAGGCCGCGTGTGTCGATCGCCGCGAGGGACGCCGGCCTGTGGAGCGTGTGGCCAGCCTGGGTTTGCGCCACTCAGGGTCGGGGCGCGCGTTTCTGTTCGACGCGACCCCCGATCTGCCGTCCCAGGTGCACATGCTGACTGGTGGTCGAGTGCCGGACGGGATCTTTCTGACGCACGGTCACATGGGGCATTACACGGGACTCATGTATCTGGGCCGCGAGTCGATGAACGCGGCAAAAGTGCCGGTGTACGGCACATCCCGCATGGCCGCGTTCCTGACCGCCAATGGGCCCTGGAGCCAACTGGTGTCGCTCGGCAACGTCGCGCTCAACCGCATTGAATACGACCGGCCGGTCGATCTTGGCGACGGTGTGCGGGTGACGGCATTTCAGGTGCCGCACCGCGACGAATTTACCGATACGGTCGGCTACCTGATCGAAGGTCCGAACCAAAAAGCTCTGTTCATTCCGGATATCGATCAATGGAGCAAGTGGGACCGCGACATTCGCGCCCTGGCCGACACGGTGGACTATGCCTTCCTCGACGGCACGTTCGCGTCAGCGGGAGAGATTCCCGGCCGCTCGCTCGCCGACATTCCGCATCCGATGATGAGCGACACCCGGGCACGGCTGAAGGGGTCGCGCGCGCAGCTCTGGTTCATCCACCTCAACCACACCAACCCCGAGTTGGACGCCGCCGACGTGGTCAGAGAAGGACGCCGTTACGGGATGTGAGTCGCCTACAATCCCCATTGCCATGGTGATCCGAATTCTCGTCCTGTTGTCTCTGTTGGCGTGGCCGGCGCTCCCGGTGCAGACGAATGTGCCGCTCACAGCGCTGACGTGGCGCAACGTGGGGCCGGCGGTGACCGGCACCCGCATTGTGGAACTCGCGGTGGTCGAGCGTGATCCGCGAACGTTTTACGTGGCCACGGCATCGAGTGGCGTGTGGAAAACCGCCAATGCCGGCACCACGTGGTCACCGGTATTCGAGCGGGCGGGCCGAATCTCAGTTGGCGGCATCGCCGTGGCGCCTTCGAACCCCGACATCATCTGGGTGGCCACCGGCGAACCGAACATGCGCAACCTGCGCAGCACGTCACCCGGTGATGGCATCTATCGATCGACTGACGCCGGTCGCACGTGGCAACACCGGGGCCTGCGTGGCACGCAGCACATGGGCCGCGTCGTGGTGCATCCCACCAATCCCGATGTGGTGTACGCGACAGCGGTCGGGTCGATGTGGGACTCGAACACCGACGCCAGGGGATTGTGGAAGACCACCGATGGCGGTTCGACATGGCGCAATGTGCTGGCGCCGGGTGGCCGCACCGGTGTGGTGGACATCGCCATCGATCCCGGCAACGCGACTGTGCTCTATGCCGCCGCGTGGCACCGCGAGCGACGTGATTGGAGTTTCATCAGTACAGGCACTGGCAGCGGGATCTACAAGTCCACCGACGCGGGTGAAACGTGGACGCGGCTCGCCGTCGGTCTTCCCGCTACTCCGATGGGACGCATCGGCCTTTCGGCGTGCCGCTCACAGCCGGGTACGGTCTTCGCTGCGGTGGAAGGCGATGCGGCCGCGCGCGGCGTCTATCGGTCCACAGATGCGGGCGCCACCTGGACTCGCCGCGCCCCCATCAGCGCCTCGTCGTACTACTACGGCCAGATTCGCTGCGACCCGGGCGATCCGCAGCGTGTGCACGTCTTGCAGACGGAAATTTCCACGTCAAACGACGGCGGCGCCACCTTCCGTTCGGACTTGCCAGGTCCGGGCGTCCACGTTGATCACCATGACCTCTGGACGAATCCGTCAAACCGGGAGCACCTGATTCTGGGGAACGACGGCGGCGTGTATCAGTCGTACGATGCCGGCCGCAACTGGCGGCACATGAGCCAGATGGCAACCACGCAGTTCTATACGGTGGCCACCGATATGCGCGAGCCCTTCTACTACGTCTATGGAGGGACCCAGGACAACAACTCGCTCGGCGGCCCGAGCGCGACGCGCAACAGCGACGGCATCGTCAACGACGACTGGTACGTCACAACAGGCGGCGACGGATTCTCGGTGCAGGTGGAGCCCGCGAATCCGAACGTGGTCTACACCGAGTCGCAGTACGGCGGTCTGGTGCGCTTCAATCCGTCCACAGGGGAGCGGCGCCGCATTGTGCCGCAGGCGCCCTCGGGCGTGACGTATCGATGGAACTGGAACGCGCCCATCCACATCTCCGTGCATGACGGGACGACCGTGTACTTCGGATCGCAGTTCCTGCATCGCAGCCGCAACCGTGGCGAGAGCTGGGAGACGGTCAGTCCCGATCTCACCCGGCAACTGGCGATCGATCCGGCCAGTCGCATCTCAGACTACGGCACCTTGCGATTCATCCACGAATCGCCACGGCGCGCCGGGCTGATCGCCGTTGCCACAGACGATGGACTGGTGCAGGTGACCGAGGATGGCGGCACCACATGGAGGAAGATCGAGACCTTCCCAGGTGTGCCCCTCGGCACGCAGATCATTCGGGTGTTCTTTTCTGCGCACGACGACAAGACACTGTATGTGGTGCCTGCGGGGCATGAAGACGACGACTTCGAGCCGTATCTCCTGAAGAGCACCAACCTTGGGGTGACGTGGACGTCAGTGGCGGGCGACCTTCCGCAAGACAGCCCGGTCTTGTCTTTTGTCGAGGATCCCTCCAATTCCAAGCTGCTCTTCGCAGGCACGTATACCGGTGTCTTCGGCTCACTCGATGCGGGACAAACGTGGCGGCCGGTGGCGGCGGGCCTGCCCACCGTGCCGGTGCACGACATGGTGATCCACCCGCGCGAGCGCGATCTGGTGATTGGCACGCACGGGCGCGGTATCTGGATTCTGGATGCGATCCGCGGCCTTGAGGCGATGACTGGCGAGGCGCCCTCATCGTCTGCGGTCATGGTGGCGGCGAGGCCCGGGACATTGTGGACGCGGTTTCAACGGGGACGGGATGCGATTGGCCAGACGTACTTCCGAGCCCCGAATCCTGAAGACGGCGTTTACATCGACTATCGCCTGTTCACCGGGGCGGGAAACGGCACCCTCACCATTCACAATGGAGATGGGCAGCTCGTGCGAACGCTCGCGGTACCCGCTGATCCGGGCGTCATACTGCGTCGGGTGGTATGGGACATGCGCGGCGAGGTCGTGGCCGGCGGCGGCCGGGGCGCTGGAGCAGGCGCGGCACCCGGGGGCGGGCGCGGCGGGGGACGAGGTCCGCTTGTGGCGCCTGGTGTGTATCAGGCCCGGCTGGTGGTGGGTGGGCAGACGGTCACTGCCAGCGTGGAAGTCCGCGCCGACCCGGGCCGATGAACTGGGGCACTGAGGAACTGGGAGCTCGTGACCACGTTAGAATGGTGCTTCGGCGACAACCTGTTTTTTTGGGAGGATGCATGAAGAAACTGTCTTTTGGTGTTGGTGGAGTGATGTTGGCGATGGCGATGGCCCTTCCGGCGTACGCCGCGGATCCGGTCAAAGTCACCGGCGAATTGATTGATGTCATGTGCGGCGCCACCAAGAAGGGGCCCGATCACAAGGCCTGCGCCGACAGATGCGCGAAGCGTGGTGAGCCGGTGGCGGTGTTCGCCAAGGACGGCATGTACGTGATCACGGGCAAGCTGACGGAGGAGAAAAACGCCAAGCTCATCGAGTTCATGACCAAGCAGGTTACGGTGACGGGCGAAGTGTCGAAGGACAAGGACGGCAAGCTGTCGATCGCCGCCGACTCCATCGTGATCGCGGCCGCGAAGTAAGTTGGTTTCGCGGCTGTTTCTGTTGTTCGTCTGTCTGCTGGCCGGGCCGGTCCTTACGGCCCGGCAGCAGCCTCCTCCACTCGACGCCGCGCTGACGGCGCTCGCTGAGACCAACGTCGTTCGCCCGGGTTCGACCGCGCGACTGGCGATGCGTGTCGTCCTGGACAAGGCATTGCACGTTCAGTCCAACACGCCGAGCGACCCTGGGTTCATTCCCACCGTGCTGACCGTGGAGCCTCCTGCGGGTGTGACCGTGGAGGAGCTGGTCTACCCGGTGGCCACTGCCCTCAGGCAGTTTGGCCTCACTGAGCCACTGTCGGTCTACGGTCACGACTTTGTCATTGGTGTGCAGGTGACCGTGGCGCCGAACGTTGCCCCGGGCACACTGGTGATCAGCGCACGCCTGAGATATCAGGCCTGCAACGACACCGTGTGCTTTCGTCCGCTGACGGTGGCTGTGCCGTGGATCGTCCAGATTGCTGCCCCTGGCGCGGCAGTCACGCCACAGCACCAGGACGTTTTCAAGAGCATCGCATTCGGGAAAGGCATCCGGCCTCCGGCGCGCACCGAGGCCACCGCTCCGGCGGCGCCTGCACCGGCACCTGCCGCGACCGGGACTGACGGTGTCGCGGCCCTCGACCGGTTCACGCTGCAGCTGGCTACCGGTGGGTACCTCGGGGTTGAGGACTTCCTCACATTCATCAAGGATGCCGAGTCCGGGACGAAGCCGTCGGGCCTCTTCGACAATCGCGGGCCACTCGCCATTCTGCTTATCGTGCTCATTGGCGGGCTTGCGCTGAACCTCACTCCGTGTGTGTTGCCGATGATTCCGATCAACCTGGCGATTATCGGAGCGGGTGCCAAAGCCGGTTCACGGCGGCGGGGATTCCTGCTGGGCGCGAGCTACGGCGCGGCCATGGCCGTGGTCTATGGCGTGCTCGGACTTGTGGTGATTCTCACCGCCGGCACCTTCGGCGCAATCAACGCGTCACCCTGGTTCAACCTTGGCATCGCGGTGTTGTTCGTGGCCCTTGGCCTGGCGATGTTCGACGTATTGGCAATCGACTTTTCCAGGTTCTCCACGGCGTTCCAGCCCAACGCGGCTCAGCAGGGCAGCGTGGCGCTGGCGTTCATGATGGGTGGTGTCGCGGCGCTGCTTGCTGGCGCCTGCGTGGCGCCGGTGGTGATTCAAGTGGTGTTGTTCGCCAGCGACCTGTATGCCGGCGGCAGCGGCGTGGCATTGGCGTTGCCGTTTGTGCTCGGTCTTGGAATGGCCTTGCCGTGGCCGCTCGCCGGTGCGGGCATGGCTGCGCTGCCAAAGCCAGGCGCGTGGATGGTGCGCGTGAAGCAGGTCTTTGGCGTCGGCATTCTGGTGATGGCGGCCTACTACGGCTACCTCGCATACACCTTGTTTGACGATCGATCGGCGGACGCCACCGAAGTGTCGTCCAGCGTCAGCGAGATGCTGGCCAGTGGTTGGCACTCGTCACTGGCCGCTGGTCTTGCCGAGGCCGAGCGTGACAACAAACCGGTGCTGCTCGACCTCTGGGCCACCTGGTGCAAGAACTGCCTGACGATGGACAAGACGACCCTGAAGGATCCGGCGGTGACCGCGGCGCTCTCGGGATACGTGAAGATCAAAGTGCCGGCAGAGGACCCGGACGAGGCGACGACAAAGGCGATCATGAAGCGGCTCGGTGCCGTAGGCCTGCCGGCCTATGCGATTCTTCGAGGGAGATGACCGACATGACCACCAGCGTCCTCGCGCGCGTGATTCTTGTCCTTCTGGTGTCTGCGACGCCGGGCCTTGCGCAGACCACCCCAGACGGCGTGCCGCTCAATGCGGCCGGCGAGCCGTTGTATTCCACGTTTTCGTTGTGCGCGATTGACCCGGCCACGGGCCAGTCGGGCGCGGCGGTCACCACGCGCGTGCCGTTTGTGGGTCGCGCTGTGCCGCATGTGCGCGCCGGTGTGGGCGCAGTGTGCACGCAGGCGTCAACCATGGTGGAGTTTGGCGCGCGTGGGCTCGACCTGATTGAAAAAGGCGTTGAGCCGATGGACATCATCACGCAACTGCTGGCCGCCGATGAACGGCGCGAGTCGCGGCAGGTGGGCGTCATTGACATGAAGGGCCGGTCCGCCGCGCACACCGGCAAGCAGAACGGCGTGTGGGCGGGCAGCAGGCAAGGTCTCAACTACACGGTGCAGGCCAACATCATGGTGGGCCCCGAGGTCATCGAGGCCGTGGCCGCCACGTTCGAGTCCACGGACGGCGTCGGCATGCCGCTGGCCGAGCGCATGATCCTGGCGCTTGAGGCCGGGTATGCCAAGGGTGGCGACCGGCGCTGGGGTTCACTTCAGTCGGCGGCCATCAAGATTGCCGACCCGAACAATCCCGGCCGCGGTGGCGATCACATCGCGCTGGCCATCGAAGTGGGCGAACACGCGAATCCCGTAGCCGAGATGAAGCGCATCTACCTGACCACCGCGCGCCGCCTGGGCTACCGCGAGTTTTCTCGCGTGGAGGGCACCGACGTCATCGAACTCAAGCGGATGCTGCACGCGCTCGGCTACTGGCGGCAGGCGCTGGCCGCCTTTCCTGAACCTGCGCCGGCTCGCGAGTACGGGGCCTTCGACGAAGAGACCATCGCCGCCGTGGACAAGTTCCGCGCCGACAACGCCATGACCTATCAGGGCAACGCGCCGGGTCTGGTGGACGCCCGCTTCATCGACGCGCTGCGCGCGGCATATTTCAAAAAGCGCAAGGGCGGGTCGGCCTACGTTTCTTTCCGGTAGAACGCCGTCTGAAGCTGTTCGATCAGCCGCTTCATTTCCACTGCGTCCTTCTTGCTGTGACCGTGGCACACCACGGGGTTGTGGCCGCCCGTGGTTTCGATGAACACGTCCGAGAACATGATGTTCGTATCGATCTTGATCGATGAGACGTGCGACAGGTGGATCGAGGCTTCCAGCTTGCCGATCCACTGCGGCGTGAAGTGCGTCACGCTCGAATCAGTAATCACCACCTGCGTGGGGAACAGCCGGTTGCCCTGGCTCAGCCGGCTGGCGCGAAACACATGCGCGCCCGGCAGTGACCGGCCCTTCCAGAGGATGTACCAGACCAGGAGGGCCAGGAACACCGCGAGGCCAAGGGCGATCATGGTGAGGAGCGAATACGAGTCGGAGAGCTGAGTTTCCATAGCGGTGTTGCGGGCATTATTGCGCATAATGGGCGCGTGTTTCGCCGCCATTTGTTGCCAGCGCTGTTGTGTCTCTCGGCCTGCACGTCTTCAGGGCCGGTGGACGTTGTGGAATTCAGTGCCCAGGATGCCCAGGTTGCCATGGCGGCCGGCACCCTGTCGTCAAAGACCCTGACGCAGTCATACCTCGATCGGATTGCGAGGGTGGACGACGCCGGGCCGATGCTGAATGCGGTGATCGAGCTCAATCCGGCGGCGATCGCGGAGGCAGAGGCGCGGGATGCCGAGCGGGCCGCGGGCCACGTCCGTGGATCCCTGCACGGCATTCCCGTGCTCGTGAAAGACAACATCGACGTCGCCGGGCTGGTCAATTCCGCCGGCTCGCTCGCGATGGCCACGCATCGCCCCGCGAAGGATGCCTTCCTGATTGCTCAGCTCCGCGAAGCCGGGGCCGTGATTCTCGGCAAGACCAACCTGAGCGAGTGGGCCAACTTCCGCTCGACCCGCTCATCGTCGGGCTGGAGTTCGCGTGGCGGGCAGACCAGGAACCCTTACGCGCTCGATCGCAATCCGTGCGGTTCAAGTTCGGGCACGGGCGCCGCAATCGCGGCAAGTCTCGGCGCGATTGGTGTTGGCACCGAAACCGACGGCAGCATCATCTGCCCGGCGTCCGTGAACGGCCTGGTGGGGCTGAAGCCGACAGTGGGACTGGTCAGCCGCAGCGGCATCATTCCCATTTCCATTTCCCAGGACACGGCCGGGCCGATGGGACGTACCGTGTCTGACGTCGCGCTGCTGCTGAACGCAATGGCGGTGGTGGATGATGCCGATCCAGCCGGACCGACTTCCCTGGGGCATCGGCCATCCGACTACACGGCCTTCCTGGTTTCAGATGCGCTCAGGGGGAAACGCATCGGCGTGCTTCGGCAGGCGATGGGTTATCACCCCGACGTCGATGCCGTCATGGCCAGTGCAATTGACGTTGTGCGGAAAGCCGGCGCCGAAGTCATCGACGTCAAGATCGCCACCTACAACCAGTGGAACGACCCGGAGTTCGAGGTGTTGTTGTACGAGTTCAAGGACGGCCTCAATGCCTACCTGACGTCATCCGGCGCGCCGGTCGCCTCGCTTGAAGCGTTGATGGCGTGGAACACGGCGCACTCCGGCGAGGCCATGCCACTCTTCGGGCAGGAGATCTTCGCGCAGGCGCAGGCCAAGGGGCCGCTGACAGACGCGGCGTATCACAAGGCCCGCGACGACGCCCGGAGATTGGCGGGGAAGGACGGTCTGCTCGCAGCGATGGATCAACTGACGCTTGACGCCGTCATCGCGCCGAGCATGTCGCCTGCGTGGACCACTGACCACGTGTTGGGTGATCACTTCGTCGGCGCGGGTTACGGCGTGGCCGCCGTCGCCGGTACGCCGAGCCTCACGGTGCCGGCCGGTGACGTGGCCGGCCTTCCGGTGGGCGTGACATGGATGGGCAGGGCGTGGAGCGAAGCCGACCTCATCAGCTTTGCCTACACGTTTGAGCGGGCCACGCAGGCCCGACGGGCGCCACGATTCAAGAGCCGGGGTGGCCGATGAGCACGCCAGGGTCTGCGTGCGCGGTCCTGCTCTCGGCCAGCGCCCTACTGGCTGGCTGCAACGGGACGCCATCGGCAGCGGTGCCCGATCGCATCTTCATCAACGGGCGGATCTGGACCGGCGATGCGCGGCTGCCAGAGGCGCAGGCCCTGGCCACGCGGGGCGATCGCATCGTGGCGATCGGGGACACCGCGACGATCCGGGCGCTCGCGAGCAACACGACTGAAGTGGTTGACCTCGAGGCTCGTCGAGCGGTGCCGGGATTCAATGACGCGCACTGGCACTTGCCCACTCGTCGCACAGCGGATCTGGTGGATGCCGGCAATGTGCAGGAGATTCAGCGCCGGCTTGTGGAGTTTGCGCGAACCCTTGGCGCCGACGAGTGGATTACGGGTCGAGGATGGGGGCCCTCCGACTTTCCAGGCCACCAGGCGCACCGGCGTTATCTCGACGCGGTCTTTCCCGATCGTCCGGTGTTGCTGACGGATCGCGATGGCCATCAGACGCTGGCCAACAGCAGGGCGTTGGCGCTGGCGAAGGTGACGCGCGCTACCAGGGACCCCGCGAACGGCCGCATCGATCGTTCATCCGACGGGGAACCCACGGGGCTTCTCAAGGAAGGCGCATCCTCGCTCGTGCGTCGGCTGATTCCGCCGGTGAACGCCGATCAGGTGTACGGCGCGCTGCTCGCCGAGATGGACAAGGCGGCGTCGTTTGGTCTCACGTCGCTGCAGGTCGCCAGTGGCGTGGGTGGGTCGGGCGTGGAGTACCTGGCGTATCAGAAGGCGCTGCGCGAGGGCACGTTGAAGGTTCGCGTGCGCCTCGGCGTGCCATTTGAGCGCGATGTGCCCACGGCCCGGTTGACCGAGTTCGCGGCGCTGCGCGATGGCCACCGCGACGGGATGCTGGCCTACGGCATCGCGAAGGGCATGCTCGACGGCACCGTGGATGCGCACACGGCGGCGATGCTCGAGCCGTACGCGGAGAGTGCGGACACGGGGTTGCCGGTGTGGGCGCAGGTCGATCTCAACCGCGTGGTCGCCGCGTACGACAAGGCGGGCATCCAGGTGGAACTCCACGCCATTGGCGATCGCGCCATCCGCATGGCACTCGATGCGTTCGCGCAAGCGGCGAAAGACAACGGCACCACCGGCCGCCGCCATCGGATCGAGCACATCGAAGTGCCGGCGCTCTCGGACCTGCCGCGGTTCAAGGCGCTCGGGGTCATTGCATCCACGCAGGCCATGTTCGCCAGTCCTGACGCCATTACGCTGACCAACTATGCGCCCGCGCTTGGCCCCGGCCGGGCGTCCCGTTCCAACGCATTCAAGCTGTTTGACGATGCCGGGGCCGTGCAGGCGTTTGGCAGTGACTATCCCGTGTTCACGATGAACGTGATGCGCGGCGTGCACGCGGCCGTGACGCGCGAGATGCCCGACGGCACGCCGGCGGGAGGGTGGTACCCCGAGCATCGGATTTCGGTGGAGGCCGCGATCAGGCACTTCACGATCGACGCGGCGTACGCCAGTTTCGACGAGACGCTGAAGGGCACGCTGGCTGTGGGCAAGGTGGCCGACTTCGCCGTATTGTCTGACGACATCTTCGCCATTCCGCCGGCCAAATTGAGCGGCGTCACGGTGATGCTGACGGTCATGGGCGGTCGCGACACCTATCGCCGCAAGCGCCAGTAGCGCGGACGCCAATCGCCCTATAATCCGCGCACCGCATGTCACGAACCTCCTCGCTCCATATCACCGCAGCCGCTGCCGTCGTGGCTGTCACCGCGTCGCTCGTGCAGGCCGCGTCCCAGATCCCTTCCCGGCTGTGGATTGACGCGACCGCTGCGACCATCGGCGATACCGCGCACTGGACCAACAAGGTCGAGATTGCCGATATCGATGGCGATGGGCGCCTGGACCTGCTGTTTGCCAACGGCGGCAATTACTCGGAGCCCGGGCCTCCAGAAGCGAACGTGGCGTTCGTCAATCGAGGCGCCGGACAACGATTCGAGAACGTCAGCGCGAAAGTGTTCGGGCCCACGCCTGACATTGCGAGAGTGATCAAGGCGCGCGACATCAACAACGATGGCATCACCGACATCGTGGTGGGCACGACCTATCAGACCCAGAGCCGGTTGTACCTGGGCACCGGCGGCGGAGCGTTCACGGAAGTGACGGCCACGCATCTTCCCCAGACACTGGCGAGCATCGGTGACCTCGAAATTGGCGACGTGGACATGGACGACGATCTGGACATGGTGCTGGCCGACTGGGGCCCCGGCAACAACATGACGAACGGGGGCGGCCGGACGCAGCTCTGGCTCAACGACGGGAAGGGCCATTTCTCTGACGCGACCGCCGCACAGATGCCCCAGGCCCTGGTGCGGTTTTCGTGGGACCTGGAATTCGCCGACGTGGATAACGACTACGATCTTGACGTCCTCGTGTCGTGCAAGCGGTGCATCGGCGGCTACTTGTTCCGCAACGACGGGAAGGGGACGTTCGCGGATTCACCCGGGCTGCCGCAATACACGAACAACTACGAGTACGAGCTGATGGATCTGGACGCCGACAGCTTCCTCGACATCGTCACGATCAACGACGGTGAGATCGTGAAGGAGGGCGGCTCCAATCGCCGCGAGCATGTCTTCCGAAACGATGGCAAGGGCCGCTTCCGTGACGCCACGGCGCAGTGGTGGCCGCCGAGCGAGAACATTGGCGAGGACGACAACATGGTGGCGTTCCTCGACTATGACTCCGACGGCGACGCCGATTGTGTTATTGGCTCGTTGAGCGGTCCCGACCGGCTGATGATCAACGACGGGAAAGGCCACCTTACCGTGGCAGTAGACGTCTTCGTCGGCGCAGAGACACCGGGAACGCTCGGGCTCATGCTGGGCGATCTCGATGGTGACGGTCGCATGGATGTGGTGCAGGCGCAGGGGGAGCATCCGACGGCGGTGCAAGAGCGGGTGTTCCTGGGCACGGGACTGAAGCCCGATACCGCGCCGCCGGTCATCTCGATGGTGAGGGCGGTGCCATCAGCCACGGTGGGTCGCACCGTCGTCCGCGCGCGGGTACACGATCGGAAGAGCCCCAGCCTGCCGACCGAATGGAAGCGCGTGGTGGTGGAGTGGGCATCGGCGGCGGGTCCGCAGGTCACCGCGATGCGTTGGTACGGCGAGTACCTGTGGGCGGCGGAGATGCCCGCCGGATTCTCGGCGGGCATGCCGTTCCGAGTGTGTGCCGCCGACGCGTCGGCTAACGCGACCTGTTCGCCCTCGTAGCGCGGCCTGTGAGCAAGGCTGCGGATTGTGTCTCGTAGCGCGGCCTGGGTCGCAAGGC
>CAZAZR010000086.1:0-17539 GCA_964489685.1 uncultured Solibacteraceae bacterium
CAAGAAGACGGCGTAACACCGCTGTCGTGAGAAAGAAGGACTAGTCCTATGTCAATGGACGTCGGGGGCGCAAAAGGCGGCCTCAAAGCAGACATTAACGTGACGCCGCTGGTCGACGTCATGCTCGTGCTGCTCATCATCGTCATGCTGATTGCCCCCATGCTGCAGAAGGGCGTCGACATCGCCCTGCCTGAGGCGGAATTCACCGGCGACAAGCCTGACACGGCCGACCAGACAGTGGTGCACATTGGTCCCGACAGCAGGTTGTACGTCAACTCGCTGCCGGTGTCCGAGGCCGATGTGATCACCAAGCTTCAGGGGATCCTGGAGAATTCGGCGGACAAGACGGTCTATCTGAAGGGCGACAAGGACGCACCCTATCGCGCCATCATGCAGATGATGGATGCGCTTCGCGGCGCCGGTATTGAGACCGTGGGGCTCATCACCGAGAAAAAGGGCGGCAACAGGGAAGGGGGAGGCCAGTAATGTCTCACGCACACATGCACCACGGTGCGGACAAGATCATCAAGGTCTCGAAGGCCGAAGCGTCGTCGGACATGAACGTGACGCCGCTCATCGACGTCCTGCTCGTGCTCCTCGTCATCTTCATCGCCGCGCTGCCGCTGACGCAGAAGGGTGTGGACATCAACCTGCCGCTCGAGGTCAACAAGGCCGCCTCGGCAGCGATTGACCTGAGCCAGATCGTGGTGGACTACTCCGCCGACCGCCGTCTGACGGTCAACAAGCAGGAAGTCACGATCCAGGGGTTGCTCGAGCACCTGCGAGGCATCTACGAGGCCCGCAAGGACAAGACGATCTTCATCATCGGCGACGGCTCGGTCCGTTACGGTGAGATTGTGGAGATCATCGACGCCGCCCAGGGCGCAGGGGTGACCAAGGTCGGTATTGTCACCGACGGTATGCGCAAGGCCGCGCTCGGCGGTATGTAAGACCCGCACGGCGGGCAAGACACCTTCTACCGAACGCGACCGGGGTGACCCGGTCGCGTGTTTGCTTGTACGCCCTCCAGGCCCCTTCGTGTCTCGTGTGCATTCCAAACGGGCGGCAACCTCGGCCGGGCGTCTGCGCCCCGTCAGGACGCGAAGGCGGGCCGGGGAGGCCCCGACCCTCTGTCGCGGTGCGCCGTGGGCGTGCGGGCGACGAGGGCCGTCGGGACAACCCGTACAAGCCACGGGCGCGGTCAGCATGGTGCCGGCCGCGCCCGAGGATGACTCTTGATGGCGCCCCGAGTGAGGCGACTGAACTACTTACCTGGTTTCTTGGCGTCAGTGCCGCTTTGGGCCTTCTGGACCTCAAGCGCCCGCTTGAGGAGCGCCTCAGCCTCATCAATCAGCACCTTGCGTTTGGATGCGTCGGGCTCGCTCGAGGCCTTCAGGCGCAGGATGATGTTCTTGTAGGTGAGGGCTTCGAAGTAGTCGGCGTGGAGCGCGAGGGCGGTGTTTTCCGCCTCAAGGGCGCGATTGACGAAGGCGCGCTTGGTCGCCGCCGAGAGGCGGAAGTCCTTGAGCGCCTTTTCATAGAGATAGGTCGCGATGGTGTGGTGCGCTTCGGGGTTGTTCGGTTCAATTTTCGCGCGCTTTTCCCACGCCTCCATCGTCTTGTCGAAGTTGCCCTGACGATTGTGGAAACTCGCCAGGAGCATGTATCCCAGGGGCTCGCTCGGGCGCACCTCGATTCCCTTGTTGGCCATGGCCTCGGCTTCCTCGTATCGGCCCTGGTCTTCGTAGAGCTTGCTGAGCGAGTGGAAGTTTCCTGGTTCGTTCGGTTCGAGCGAAATCAGCTTCAGCGCGATGGGCTCGGCTTTCTCGAAGTCACCGAGCTTGTCGGTGCCGTAGGCGGCAATCAGGTACTCGTAGGACAGCTTGCGAATCTCGGGCCCCTGAGGGTCGGTGTCCTTGATGACTTCGGTCGCCTTCGTGTAGTTCTCGACCGCTTTGGTCAGGTACCCGTCGTTCTCGGGTTCACCCTTTCGGCCCGGCTTGTACATGTTGTCGTACGAATTGCCGAGAAAGAAGTAGGAGATTCCAAACTCAGGATTGTGGCTGATGGACCGCTGGTAGGCCTCGATCGCATTGGCAAAATCCTGCCGTTTGTACAACTCGTTGGCTTCTTTGAACGCCATGAGGGACCGGAGATTGCCGATCGCGTACTTACCGCAGGCCGTGGTGGACAGCCCGACTGCCAGCACCAGAGCGACGACCCGAATCAGCGTAAAGGGAGCGTGCATGTAGATCCTCATGTGGCGCCAGTATAGTGAACCCAAAAAAGGCCCGTCAAGGAGCCTTTCGGCTGTTTCCGGTATCCTTCCTTCCAGGTTAGACACCGCAACCATGATTCGGTTCGAAGATCTCATTGACAAGATCCGGAGTGCCACCCCGGATGCAGATACCGAGCTGCTGCGGCGGGCCTATGTGTTTTCGGCCTATGAACACAAAGGGCAGGTCCGGAGGTCCGGAGAGCCCTATCTGGTGCACCCCCTGGAGGTGGCGGACCTGCTGGCCGACATGCGCCTCGACGTGGTGGCGGTGGCCGCCGGCCTGCTCCACGACATTGTGGAGGACACCCCGAACACCATTGAGAGAATTCGTGAGCTTTTTGGCGAGGAAGTCGCCCACGTCGTTGAGGGGGTGACCAAGCTGTCGGCGCTGCAGTTT
This sequence comes from uncultured Solibacteraceae bacterium, assembly GCA_964489685.1. Classification (GTDB taxonomy): domain Bacteria; phylum Acidobacteriota; class Vicinamibacteria; order Vicinamibacterales; family SCN-69-37; genus SYFT01. The sequence continues at coordinate 2,676 of CAZAZR010000086.1, forward strand.
GCGTCCAGCGAGGAGCGCCAGGCCGAGACCTTTCGCAAGATGCTGCTGGCGATGGTGGACGACATCAGGGTCATCCTGGTGAAACTGGCCGATCGGCTTCATAACATGCGCACCCTTCAGCACCTGCCCGAGGACCGCCGGCAGCGGATTGCCCAGGAAACGCGTGACATTTATGCCCCTATCGCCAACCGGCTGGGGATGAGCAAGGTCAAGAACGAACTTGAGGAGCTGGCGTTTCGGCACCTGGATCCGCAGGGCTATCAGGCGCTGCGGACCGAGGTGGAGGCGAAACGCAAGGCGACCGAGGGCCTCATGGAGGAACTGCGGCAGAAGCTGGCGCAGAAACTGGCCGAGGGCCAGATTCCGGTCGTCTTGATTGAAGGGAGGATCAAGCGGCTCTGGTCGATTCACCAGAAACTTGAGCGCCGCAAGGTCAGCCTGGACCAGGTGTACGACTTCATTGCGCTGCGTGTGGTGACCCAGTCGGTCAAGGATTGTTACGGCGTGCTGGGCATCCTGCACCAGACCTGGTCGCCTGTGCCGGGGCGGTTCAAGGACTTCATCGCGATGCCGCGGCCGAACGGCTATCAGTCGCTGCACACGTCCGTGGTGAGCGAACGCGGCACGCCGTTCGAGATTCAGATTCGCACCGTGGACATGCACCGCGTGGCCGACGAAGGGATCGCGGCGCACTGGAAGTACAAGGAGGGACGTGTCGGGGCCGCCCGCGACGAGCAGTACTTCCATTGGCTGCGCCAGTTGCTCGATACGCAGCAGGACGTGCGCGACCCGGCCGAATTTCTGCGGAACCTCCGGATCGAACTCTACCCGGACGAGGTGTACCTGTTCACGCCCAAGGGCGAGGTGAGGTCGCTGCCGCAGGGGTCGACGGCCGTCGACTTCGCGTATGACGTGCACACCGACGTCGGCCATCAGTGCGTGGGCGCACGCGTCAACGGCCGTATGGTGCCCCTGCGGACCCGGCTGTCCAATGGCGATATTGTGGAGATCCTCAGGCAGCCCGGGCACACGCCCAGTCGCGACTGGCTGACGTTTGTGGCCACCACGCGGGCGCGTCATAAAATCAAGCACTTCATTCAGAGTGAAGAAAAGCTGCGAAGCATCGAGTTGGGCAAGCGGCTCTTCGAGAAAGATGTCCGGCGTTTCAACATCGACAAGGCCCTGGTGACCGTCGAGGCGCTGGCCAAAGTGGCACCTGACTACGGCGCACAAAAACCCGACGACCTGTACGCGGCGATCGGTTACGGCAAGGCGACCGCGCGCGCCGTGCTGGCGCGCCTGGCCGGCCAGGACGCGCTGCGCGAGCGCGCGCCCGATGGCGCGATTGCCAGTGTCGTCAAGCGCGTGCTGGGGTCAGGTGAGGCGAAGATCAAGGTGCGCGGCGTGGATGACCTCATGGTCTTCCGGGCCCGGTGCTGCAATCCGATCCGCGGCGAAAAAATCGTCGGCTACATCACGCGTGGCAAGGGCGTGTCCGTCCATGCTGCGAGCTGCCCGAATGTCGTGAACCTCCTTTACGACCCGGAGCGCCGCATGGAAGTGGAATGGGACAAGAGCGCCGATACCTCGCCGTACGTCGTGCGCCTGAAGATTCATGTGGCTGACCGCAAGGGCATCCTCGCCGACGTCAGCACCCGCATTGCCGGTATCAACACGAACATCCGTGATGTGGAAGCCACGACCGACGAAGACCATCGCGGGTCGATCCGGATCACGGTGGAAATTGTTGATCTGAAACACCTCGACCGGGTGATCAAGGCGCTGAAGTCGATTGAAGGTGTGCTGGCCGTCGAACGCGGGAACCGCTAGGTTTAGCCGACGAAGGCGACCAGGTCGATCTCGACGAGCACGTTGCGCGGCAAACCCGCCGCCTGAATCGTCGCCCTGGCGGGCGCCGGCGCGGGGAAATACGTGGCGTACACGTCGTTCACTGCGGGGAAGTCAGCCATATCCGCTAGGTACACCGTGGTTTTCACCACCCGGTCGTACGAAATCCCTGCACCTCTCAGCACAGCTCCAAGATTTTGGAGTACCTGGTGCGCCTGAGCCGTGATGCCCCCTTCGGTGATGGTACCGGTCGTCGGGTCGAGCGGAATCTGGCCGGAGGCGAAGAGGAACCCCCCAGCCTTGATGGCCTGGCTGTAGGGCCCGATCGCCCCTGGCGCGTCCGGGGTTGATACGGCCGTGAGCGCGGCGGCCACCTCAGGCGGCCTTGGTGACCTTGTTGGAGCGGATGCAGCGGGTACACACCCGCATGCGTCTGGTGGCGCCATCGACCACCGCATGAATCCTCTGGAGATTCGGCTCAAACCGGCGCGCGGTCACGTTGTTGGCGTGGCTGGCCTGGCGACCCACGACGGGCTTCTTCCCGCACACTTCACACTGCTTTGCCATGATCTATCCTCGAAACCCCAAAGTATAGCACTTCGTCCGACTGGTACCGCTGGGTGACAGTGGCAGTCCACAAGAGTGGAGAACCGAAACCGCCCTTGCCAACGTCTAATTACTCGAAAAAGCGGACCAAAATGGTCCCGACGGGCGCCAACCCAGCGTAACACGCGTTTCTTCAAGCAGTTACCACCGGTCACCGGGTGCTCAGTTGTAGCCAAACATCGGCGTCGGGCGTAGTAGAAATTACCGGTTCTGGTGTGGCTGAACGGCCAAGGCTGGCTCTTTGCGATTGTTCCGGGTTGAGTTATTATTGGCATTTTATTTGCAGGTCGAAAGTCGCACAGAGCGACCTGCAACGGCAGAGCGGAGAGTAGGAGAGCAAATCATGAAGGCACAAGTGACCACCTCAAAGAAGCGAGCGAAGAGCGATACGTCCAAGGTCCGATCCGTGGAACTCAAGCGGATCCTGGAAGAGCGCCGCCGCGAAATTCTCGCTCAGGTGCAGGAGAAGATGCGGGATGTGCGGGCCGAAGGTGGCATCGGTGAAGGCCAGGGCGTCCTGGACGCGGCCGAGTCGTCTGAAGCCGATATTCAGGACGACATCGAGTTCGCGCTGATCCAGATGAAGTCAGAGACACTGAACCGCATCGAAGAAGCGCTGGCTCGTCTGGCCGAGGGCACGTTTGGCAACTGCTTCGAGTGTGGCGACGAGATCTCCGAGCGTCGCCTCCGCGCGTTGCCCTTCGCCGTCCGCTGCAAGGATTGTGAGGAAGCGCGCGAACTGGCAGAGCGCCGTGAACGCCTGTCCACCTCTCGGCGTCCGTCGGGGCTTCTGCTCGACATGAACTAACCGTTCGGCCGGTCTCTTCCGGCGTTGGTGCGATATCTTTGCAGGCTCCGCCCTCGGGCGGGGCCTGATTTGTTTGGAGGATCTCCCATGGCAGAACATGACACGACTGTGACCGCCGTCGCAGAGCGGCCGCCGGTGCCGACCGACGTGCCGGTCCTGCCGCTGCGCGACACGGTCCTCTTCCCCAATTCCTTCATGCCTCTCGCCGTGGCGCGAGAAAGTTCGGTGGCGTTGATCGATGCCGCGATTGCCGGCGACAAACAGATCGGCGTGTTCACCCAGCGGACGGCGTCCGACGAAGATCCCGGGCAGGACGGGTTGTTTCCCATCGGCACGCTCGCGCACATCCACAAGATGTTCAAGCTGCCCGATGGCAGCCTGCGCCTGATCGTGCAGGGCATGAGCCGTCTCGGGCTGGACCGCGTGACGCAGACCACGCCCTACCTTCGTGGCCAGGTGCATGACGTGGTGGACGTCGTCCCCGACCCCGACTCGGTTGAAACCCATGCGCTTGTGCGGAACATCCGGGCAAACCTCCAGCAGATCGTCCAGATCTCCCCGGTGTTGTCCGAGGATCTGGCATCGGTCGTGGCCAACATCACCGACCCGGGTCGGCTCACCGATTTTGTGGCGTCAAGCCTGAGCACCGTGTCCACGGCCGTCAAGCAGGACCTGCTCGAGACCATTGACGTCCGCAGCCGCATGGAGACGCTCAATCGTGTTCTGACCAAGGAGCTTGAAGTGCTCGAGGTCGGGTCAAAGATCCAGTCTCAGGTCGAATCCGAGGTTGGGCGGAACCAGCGCGAATATTTCCTGCGCGAGCAGATGAAAGCGATCCAGCGCGAGCTGGGCGAGGGCGACGATCAGGCCAAGGAAATTGACGAACTCGCCCAGAAGATTGAGGCGGCGGGTATGCCCGAGGACGTCAGAAAGGAAGCGCGGCGCGAGCTCGACCGCCTGTCGAAGATGCCGCCGGCTGCCGCCGAGTACACCGTGACGCGCACCTACATCGACTGGCTCGTGGCGGTGCCGTGGACGGCACATAGCGAGGACGTCATCGAACTCGCGCGCACCAAGGCGACCCTCGATGCGGATCATTCAGGGATCGAAAAGGTCAAGGATCGCATCCTCGAGTACCTGGCGGTGCGCAAGCTGAAGCCGGACGTGAAGGGGCCGATCCTCTGCTTCGTCGGCCCGCCGGGTGTCGGCAAGACGTCGCTCGCCCGCTCGATCGCGAAGGCCATCGGCCGCAAGTTCGTCCGCGTGTCGCTTGGCGGCATGCGTGATGAAGCCGAAATTCGTGGGCATCGGCGCACCTACATCGGCGCGCTGCCCGGCCAGATCATTCAGGGGCTCCGGCGGGCCGGCGTCAGAAATCCGGTCTTTATTCTCGACGAAATCGACAAACTCGGGAATGATTTCCGCGGCGATCCGGCGTCGGCGCTGCTCGAGGTGCTCGACCCTGAGCAGAACAGTTCGTTCCGGGATCACTATCTGGATGTGCCCTTCGATTTGTCCGAGGTCCTGTTCATCACCACGGCGAACGTGCTTGACACCGTGCCGCCTCCGCTGCGCGACCGCATGGAAGTGATCGAGCTCGGCGGCTACACCGAACGCGAGAAGCTCGACATCGCCCGGGACCACCTGGTGGCCAGGCAGGTCAGCAATCACGGCCTCGACAGCAACGACATCACGTTTACCGAGGCCGCGCTGTCGACCCTCGTGCGCGGTTACACGCGTGAGGCGGGCGTGCGCAACCTCGAGCGGGAGATTGGTTCGGTCTGCCGCAAGATTGCCCGCCGGCATGCCGAAGGCGATCTGGCGCCCGTGATCGTCACCCCCGATCTTGTGGACCAGCTGCTGGGCGCTGCGCGGCACCTCGATGAGGCGCTCGAAGACCGCACGAAAGATCCCGGTGTGGCGATCGGCCTGGCGTGGACGCCGGTGGGCGGCGACGTTCTATTCATCGAGGCGTCGCGCATGGCCGGTGGCAGCGCGCTGACGCTGACGGGCTCGCTCGGCGACGTCATGAAGGAATCCGCGCGGATCGCCCTTTCGTGGTTCCGCACCCACGCGGCGTCCTACGGCGTGGACCCGCAGTTCTACAAGGACTCCGAGATCCACCTGCACGTGCCATCGGGAGCGATACCGAAGGACGGTCCGTCGGCAGGCGTCACGATGGTGGTGGCGATGGCGTCGGCGCTGTCGGGCCGGCCGGTGCGCGGCGATATCGCCATGACGGGCGAGCTGACGCTCTCGGGCCGGGTGCTGCCCGTGGGTGGCATCAAGGAGAAGGTCCTGGCCGCACGACGGTACGGCATCCACCGGGTGATCGTGCCGAGGCAGAACGAAACCAACGTGCGCGAGGACCTCACCGACGAACTTCGCAGTGGCCTGACCGTGCACTTCGTGACGGAAGTGGACGAGGTCCTCGCGCTCGCGCTGACGCCGGCCGGCGCGTCGAAAAAATTAAGCCTCGTGTAGGGCTGGGCGCCGGGTGCGCGGGGTGACGCCGCCCCGCGGGCGCAATGGTCGGCTACTCGCCCTTCATGGACGTAATCCACTCGACCTTGAGCTGGGTCGGCGTCGTGACCTGCTGTGGGTTGATCCCCACGCCGCCAGCGACCCTTTCCAAATCGCCATCGGCGATCGGCTGGGTGGGATCACGTGGGTCTGCGGGTTTCGTGTCGTCCTCGGGGTTATCGTGATTCATCTGCCTACTAGAGTCGCCCGCGCGTCCTTCGACCAGTGACAGGCCGAGCACGGTCTTCATGTCTACGACCCGGCCATCGGCGATCATGGCCCGCAGCTCGTCGACGCTCACCGTCGCCGGCTCGATCTGCTCGTCGTCGTCACGCGACACCGGTCCCGTAGGCACAGACAGGTCGTCGCACAGATAGAAATGCATGATCTCGTCGCAGAACCCGGGTGACGGGTACCAGGAGGCCATGAGTGTGATCCGCCCAGGTGTGAGACCAATCTCCTCTTCGCACTCGCGAATGACCGCCGTATCCGGCGACTCGCCGGCATCGAGGCTGCCGGCCGGCAGTTCCCAGATCCAGCGCCCGATCACCGGGCGGTATTGTCGGATGAGCACGAGATGATCGGGCGTCGGCCGGGCCATGATCACCACGGACCCACGATGCCGCACGGCCTCGATGGCCAGCGTGCGGCCGTTGGCGAGCGTGACCTGCTCGCGTTCCACGCGAATCACGCGCCCTTGAAACATCAGCTGGGGAGAGCGGTCGGCTGCCACGTCAACACCTCTCAGTCACGCCCGGGCCGCGGTGTGGCGCAGGGCGGTCATCACGCTCTGAAGATCGGGCGGCAGTGGCGCCTCGAAGGTCATGACACGCCCGTCGGACGGGTGTGCGAACGACAGGCGCGCAGCGTGCAGGAACGGTCTCGTCAGCCGGGCGACCGCGGCAAGGTGCGTCGGCAGGCGCTTGTGCACCCCTCCATAGAGCGCATCGCCGACCAGGGGAAATCCATGTTCGCTCAGATGCACCCGAATCTGATGCGTGCGCCCGGTGCCGATCGACACGCGCACGAGCGAGACGCCGCGAAGCGCTTCCACGTCGATCACGTCCGTCAGCGCGGTGCGGCCTCGCGTGGCCCGGCTTGACATGCGCTGCCGATGATTGGGATCACGCCCCAGCGGATCGTCGATGTGCAGGCCCACGGCCGGGGCGCGCCACACCAGCGCGAGGTATTCCTTGCGCACCAGCCGGTCGTGAAACTGCGCCGACAACGCGCGATGCGCCCGGTCGTGTTTGGCCACCACCATCACGCCCGACGTGCCGCGGTCGAGCCGGTGTACGATGCCGGGCCGCTCGGTGCCGCCGATGCCCGACAGGCCGCTCACATGGTGCAGCAGCGCATTCACGAGCGTCCCGGTGGCATGGCCGGCGGCCGGATGCACCACCATCCCGGCAGGCTTGTTGATGACGACGATGTCGGCGTCGTCGTGGAGGATGGCCAGCGGCAGATCCTCCGCGCCAGGCAGTGCCGGCATCGGAGGCGGCACCTCCACGTGCACCACCAGGTCTGCGGTCACAGCGAGGCTGGCCTTGGCGTCTCCGGCCGACACCCAGACGTGGCCGTCGCGAATCAGCCGCTGGATCTGCGAGCGCGACACACCCTCCAGATGGGTGGCCAGAAATTGATCGAGCCGCGCGCCGGCGTCAGCCGCGCCGACCGTCAGCCGGGTGGGTGCGGCCATGGACGGGGTCAGGCCTTCGCGGCCTGACCACGGCGTCGCAGGTAGGCCAGCATGACGAGACTGATGGGCACCAGGAGGAGTGACACGAACTGCGACGTGGACAGGCCGGCCATGACGGTGCCGCGGCCAGCGTCGCCGCGGTAGAACTCGATGATGAATCGCGACACGCCGTAGAGCATCAGGTAGGCCCAGAAGGTGCGGCCGGCAAACGGCCGTCCCCGTCGTTCAGTGAGCAGGAGCACGCCCAGGATGAGCAGTTCCGCACCGGCGTCGTACAGCTGAGTTGGGTGGAGGGGAATCTGCAGTGGCGTGCCGACGTTGGTCGCGGCCAGCGGGTTCGTGAACGTGATCGCCCACGGCACGTCGGTGGGGCGTCCATAGCAGCAGCCGGCGAGCAGACAGCCGAAGCGTCCGATCACATGTCCCAGGGCGATGCCCGGCGCCATGAGGTCGGCCGTCGTCCAGACCGGCAGCTTGTAGCGTCGGATCAACAGCAGGCCCACGGTGACTGACAGGATCAGTCCGCCGTAGAACACGCCGCCGGCGCGAACCAGCGAGAGCAGTTCCCTGGGCTGCGACCGGAAGTAGTCCCAGTCCACGGCGATGAGCATGAGCTTTGCGCCGACCAGCGCGGCGATGATGAGGTAGATGCCCAGGTCCATGACCTTGGCCGGGTCCACGCCCGCGCGTCGCGCGCGCACTACGCCCAGTTGCAGTCCGACGAGGTACGCCGCGGCGAGCAGCACACCGTAGGAGTAGACGGGCCAGTCGCCAACACTAAACAGGATCGGATGCATGATGTTTTACCAGGAGCAGATCGACAAACACGAGAATTGCGCCAAGCGTGATCGACGCGTCGGCCACGTTGAAGGCCCAGAAGTGCCAGGTGTTCCAGTACACGTCCACAAAGTCGAGCACGTACCCCTGGCGCATCCGGTCGATCAGGTTGCCCACAGCCCCGCCAAGAATACACGCCATGCCCAGGCGTGCCACCCACTCGCGCGGGTGCAGCTGCCGCGCGTACAACGCAATGCCCCCGAGCGCCCCCAGCGCCAGGGCCGTGGTGATGGCCGCCTTGTACGGCAGGTTGGTGTTGTTGAGCAGGCCGAAGGCGACGCCTTCATTCCGCACGTGCACGAGGTCAAGCAGCCCGGGAATCACGGTGGTGCTGTCATAGAGCCCGAGCGCGCTGTTCACGAGGGCTTTGGTGGCCTGATCGGCCACGATCAGGCCGACCGTGACCCACCAGTAGTGGCGTGCGCGCGTGATCGCCGGCGCAGCCGGCTGGCTGTTCGCCGGCACTGACTCAGACAGCACGTACGGCCTCCTCACACCTTGGGCAGAGCGCATCGGCCTCACCCACAGGGACGAGTACGGGGACATAGCGCCAGCAGCGCGGGCACTTGTCGCCCGAGGCGTGCGCGACTTCCACCTCGAGAGCGGTTTCCTGGCCAGCAGGAGCAGCCCGCAGGGTCACAGCCGACACAATGAACAACATCGGCAGGCTCGCTTCTTCGGTCTTGAGCCTCTGGTACAGCTCGGCATCACCGGCCGTCAGTGTGACGTGCGCGGTCAGCGGCGCGCCAATCACCTTCAGCCCACGAGCGAGTTCCAGCTTTTCATTCACGTCGCGCCGCACCCTGGCGAGTGCTTCCCATTGTTGATCCCGCGCGTCGTCAATCCACACCGGCGGGCTGCCGGGGAAGTCCGCCAGATGCACCGACGCTTCTCGCGCACCCGGCAGACGCGCCCAGATTTCCTCGGCGGTCATCGGCATGATGGGCGCCAGCAGGCGAGCCAGCCCGTCGGCAATCGCGTACACGGCCGTTTGTGCGGACCGGCGTTCCCGCGAATTCGCACGAAACGTGTACAGGCGGTCCTTCGAGACATCCAGGTACAACGCGCTCAGGTCCACCGTCACAAACTCGGTGACGGCGTGCGACAGGGCCTGAAAGTCGTACTCGTCGTAGGCTGAGCGCGCCAGCGTTTCGAGCTGGGCATACCGCGAGAGGATATGCCGGTCCACGCCATCCATCTGGTCGAGGCTGACGCTGTCGGTCGCGGGATCAAAGTCGTAGAGGTTCGACAGCAGATACCGGAACGTATTGCGAATCTTGCGGTAGGCCTCCACGGTGCGGGCCAGCACTTCTTTGCCCAGGCGGATTTCGTCGCGCACGTTCACCAGCGCCACCCAGAGGCGCAGGACATCGGCGCCCGTGTCCTTCATGATCTGCTGCGGCGCGATGACGTTCCCGAGCGACTTCGACATCTTGCGGCCGTGGTCGTCCACCACGAACCCGTGCGTGAGGACCGATTCGTATGGCGCCCGGCCGCGGGTGCCGACGCCCACGAGCAACGACGACTGGAACCAGCCGCGATATTGATCCGTGCCTTCGAGGTACATGTCCGCCGGCCAGGTGAGATCAGGCCGCTGCGCCAGCACGGCTTCATGACTTGAACCCGAGTCGAACCAGACATCAAGGATGTCGTGCTCACGCTCGAACGCGCGGCCGCCGCAGGCGTCACACGCGAATCCGTCGGGCAGGAACGTCTCGACGGGCTGGTCGTACCACGCGTCGGCGTTCTCGCGCTCAAACACGGCCGCCGCCTGCTCCACCAGTGCCGGCGTCAGATGGGACCGACCGCAGTCCACACACGTCATCGCCGGGATCGGCACGCCCCACGCGCGCTGTCTGGAGATGCACCAGTCAGGGCGCGAGGCAAACATGCCCGTCATCCGTTCCCGGCCCCACGCGGGGATCCACTTGGTATGGTCTGACGCCGCCGTGGCGTCCGCGCGCAGGTCGTCCATCCTGATAAACCACTGCGGTGTGGCCAGGAAGATCACGGGCTGGTGGCAGCGCCAGCAGTGGGGATACGAATGTTCGAACTCTGTCCGGAACCAGAGCCGTCCGCGCTCCTGCAGCGCCGCCTCAACGACGGGATTCGCGTCAAACACCTTCAGCCCACCGACCACCGGCGTGTCGTTCTCAAAGCGGCCATGCGTGCCGACCGGCGTCGAGATCGGCAGGCCATATCTGGTGCCGGTGTTGAAGTCGTCCACCCCGTGTCCCGGAGCCGTATGCACGGCCCCCGTGCCCTGTTCGAGCGTGACGTAGTCGCCAAGCACACCCAGTGAGTCGCGCTCGTAGAGCGGATGACGAAACGTCACGGATTCCAGCGCCGTGCCCGGGAACGTGGCGAGGGGTGCACCGAAGGTCCGGCCAGTAGCGGCGCTCACACGATCGGCGAGGCCGCGCGCCACGATGACCGCACGGCCCTCGTACTCAAACGCGCCGTACTCCAGCGTCGGGTGAAACGCGACCGCCAGATTCGCCGGAATGGTCCACGGCGTGGTGGTCCAGATCAGCACCGACACGGTGCGGCCGGCGAGCAACGGCACACGCGACACGAGCGTCGTGTCGTCACCAGACAGGGGAAACTCCACGTAGATCGACGGCGATCGGTGCGTCTCGTACTCGACTTCCGCCTCGGCAAGCGCGGTGCGGTCGCGAAGACACCAGTGCACGGGTTTCTTGCCCTTGTAGACCAGGCCGCGCGCCACGAACGCCCCCAGTGCGCGGACGATCGCGGCCTGGTAGCCGTAGTGCATCGTGAGATACGGCGCATCCCAGTCGCCAAAGATGCCGAGTCGCTCGAAGTCGGCGCGCTGCGATGCCACAAACCCGGCCGCGTATTCACGACAGGCGCGGCGGAAGTCGCCGATGGATCGGTCCTTGGCCGCGGGGCCACGTTCCCGCTCGACATTCAGTTCGATCGGCAGGCCGTGGCAGTCCCACCCCGGCACGTACGGCGCATCGCGCCCGGCCATCGTCTGCGACTTCACGATGAAGTCCTTCAGAATCTTGTTGAGCGCGTGGCCGATATGAATCTGGCCATTCGCGTACGGGGGGCCGTCGTGCAGCACGAACTTCGGCGCGCCTGCTCGTCGACTGCGGATCGCCGCGTAGAGATTCATGCCGGACCAACGCGCAAGGGTCGCCGGCTCTGCGGTCGGCAGGTTCGCCTTCATCGGGAAGTCGGTCCGGGGGAGGTTGAGCGTGTCTTTCCAGTCGCGCATGGGGTGGTGTAAACCCTTATTCTATAATCAGTTCAGTGGCACAGACCGAGGCGGTGTTTTTCGACGTGGACTTTACGCTGATCCGGCCCGGTCCCAGGTTCCTTGGCTCAGGGTATGCCGGCACGTGCGTGCGCCACGGGGTCGAGGTGGACCAGGCGGCGTTTGACACGGCGGTGGCGGGTGCCGCCGCCATGCTCGACTCCGCCAATCAGCTGTACCACGACGCGCTCTTCACCAGGTACACCGCCCGGATCATTGAACTCATGGGCGGCAGCGGACCGGGCGTGGAGACAGCCGCGCGCGAGATCTACGACGACTGGGCCATGCACCACCATTTCGAAATGTACGACGACGTACCAGCCGCGTTGACGGCACTGCACGCCCGTGGCCTGAAACTGGGGCTGATTTCAAATTCCCATCGTTGCCTGACGTCGTTCCAGACCCACTTCGCCATCGAGGGTTTGATGTCGGTGACGGTGTCGTCCGCGCAATGTGGCCACATGAAGCCGGACCCACGCATCTTTCAGGAAGCGCTGGCACGAATGCAGGTGCCGGCGTCGCGGGCCGTGATGGTGGGCGACAGCCTGACCCATGACGTCATCGGCGCACGTGAGGCCGGCATGCGAGGCGTGCTCCTCGACCGGGGCCAGCGAGTTACGCTCGACGACCCAACCATTCCCGTCATTCGATCGCTGCGGGAACTGGCCCAGGTCTTGTAGTCGGGTCCTGGAGTCCTCATTGCCCCATTGGCTCATTGGCGTTGCCCCATTGCCTCATTATCCCGGCGGCCAGGCCATCGTACGTCCGCCGAGCACATGCAGGTGAATGTGGAAGACCGTCTGGCCGGCCTGGGCGTTGCAGTTGAGCACCGTGCGATAGCCCCCTTCGGCATACCCGCGCGCCCCGGCGATGGCGGCCGCTCGACGGATCATTGACCCGACCAGGGCATCGTGCGACGGATCGAGTGCGTTGAGCGTCGGCACGTGCAGGCGCGGCACAATGAGCACGTGCATCGGTGCCTGCGGGTGGATGTCATCGAAGGCGACGACGTCATCATCCTCGTACACACGCGGCCCGGGGATTTCGCCCGCGATGATGCGGCAGAACAGGCAAGACGACATGCGGGATTATAGGCCGAGGCCGGCAGGGGACCTGGGCGCATGCGCCACGATGATCCGTGCGATGCCCTGCAGGTCGGCATGGATCTCAGACCTCGAAAAGCCCGCGGCTTCCAGCAGGGTCACGACGTGGTCTGCCTGCCCGAGCCCCACCTCCATGATCAGCACTCCGTCAGGGGACAAGCCCCGTCGCGCTTCGGAAATCAGCGGTCGAATGATATCCAGCCCATCGCCACCCCCGAAGAGAGCGGCAGGGGGTTCGTAGTCTGCGACGTCCGGCTGCAGAGAAAGTCTGTCGCGCGCCGGCACGTAGGGCGGGTTGGACACGATCAGGTCCACGGGGAGCGGAACATCCGCCAGCAGGTGGCCCTGGTGGAAGCGCACCGCGTCGGCGCCAAGGCGGCCCGCATTCTCACGGGCGACCACCAGTGCGTCCGCAGAAATATCGGTCGCGCTCACGATCGCGCCCGCAGACGCCGTCTCCAGCGCGAGCGTGATGGCGATGCACCCGCTGCCCGTACCCACGTCAACAATGCGCGTCGGGTGCACGGCGTCGTCCGCACGCCCGTGCAGCCAGGCGAGGGCCGCGTCTACGAGACCCTCGGTCTCTGGACGGGGAATGAGTGTGTGGCGCGTGACGCGAAAGACGCGTCCATAGAACTCCCGTTCCCCAAGAAGGTAGGCGATCGGCTCATGGTGCTGACGACGTGCGATCAGGGCGTCGAGCGTGGCGTGAAAACCCTCGGGCGCTTCCGTGGAGGAGCGCGCCAGCCAGTCTGCGAGGCTCCACTGCAGAATGGCCCGGGCCAGCACTCCGGCATCACGCCTCGCTTCGTCGCGTGAAAACCCTGCCGCGCAGAGGCGTGACACCGCCGCGTCCACCACCGAGGCGACCGCGATCATTGCATCGATCCCGGTTCCTCTGTCGCCTGCTTGAGTTTTTCCGCTTGCACGTGGGCGTTCATCTGTTCGATCAGTTCCGCCAGATCGCCATCGAGCGCGTACTGGAGCTGATGCATCGTGAAATTGATGCGGTGGTCGGTGATGCGGTTTTCCTTGAAGTTGTAGGTCCGGATCTTTTCCGACCGCTCGCCGGTGCCCACCTGTCCACGGCGCTCCTTCGCGATGGCGTCCTGCTGCTTGCGCAATTCCATCTCATAGAGCCGTGATCGAAGCACCTTCATGGCTTTCTGCCGGTTCTTGATCTGCGACTTTTCATCCTGCTGCGAGACCACCACGCCGGTCGGGAGGTGCGTGATGCGGACGGCGGAGTAGGTCGTGTTGACGCTCTGACCACCGGGACCGCTCGAACAGAAGGTGTCGATCCTGAGGTCTTTTGCCTCGATCTGGACGTCAACTTCCTCGGCCTCCGGCAGCACGGCGACCGTGGCTGTGGAGGTATGAATGCGACCGCTGGCCTCGGTGGTCGGGACACGCTGCACGCGGTGGACGCCGCTCTCATGTTTGAGCATCCCGTAGACGCCGCGGCCTTCCACCGACACGACCACTTCCTTCAAGCCGCCGACGCCGTTCTCGCTCATCGAGTGGACATCGAGCTTCCATCCCTGCCGTTCGGCGTAACGCGAATACATCCGGTAGAGGTCAGCCGCAAAGAGTGCGGCCTCGTCGCCGCCGGTGCCGGCGCGCAACTCGAGCACCACGTTGCGGTCGTCATTGGGGTCGCGCGGCACCAACAGCAGTTTGAGTCTGCCTTCAAGGGTCTCGATCCGCGCCTCGAGCCCGGGGATCTCCTCCTTGGCCAGCGACACCATCTCGGCATCGTCGCTGCCGGCCAGTTCGCGGTTCTCGGCCAGTTGGCGGTCGAGCGCACGCCAGAGTTGATAGCCCTCCACGACAGGCTGAAGTTCCACCAGCGCCTTGGTATGCGTGCGGTATGTCGTCTGGTCGGCCTGAATGCCCGGGTCGCTGACCATGCGCATCAGCTCCTCGTACCGCGCCTCCATCGACCTGAGTTTTTCACTGACTTGCGGAGTCATAACGTTCCATCAGCCGCCGGACACGGGCGGAAGAAATGCGACATCGTCACCATCGGCCACCGCATGGGACATGCGCGAAAAATTGGTGTTGATTGCGCACGACACCGCGCGCTCAAAAGGGACGAGCGCCGGCGCGGTGACGCACAGGGCGCGCCAGACCGTGGCGGCCGTGGCCGGCGCGGGC
>CAZAZR010000087.1:0-17344 GCA_964489685.1 uncultured Solibacteraceae bacterium
TAAATGATCTAGAACTACCTTGGGCCACAGTCTTTGCGACAACAGAATACGACTACAGCAATTTTTACTATTCATCCAGCGACGATTTATTCGCCATCTTCGGCCCCTACGACGACTGGTGGTACGGCAGCGCACGCAACAGCGGCTACTATCTGTTTTCCCAGCCGATGTCGACGCCGCCGGGCGCCCGCATCAGTCTCGAAGAGCAGCTCCATCACGAGCACCTCAAGCTGCTCAACCTGGCATCGTACAACTACCTCGGCCTGTCGACGCATCCCGAAGTCATCGCGGCCGCCCACGCGGCGCTCGACAAGTACGGGCTCGGCGCGGCCGGTTCGCCGATCCTCAGCGGCACGATGGACGTGCACCTCGCCCTTGAGAAGGAACTGGCGGCTTTCAAGCATAAAGAAGCGGCGATGGTCTTCCCGACCGGATACAGCACCAATGTCGGCCTCCTCTCGGCGCTCATGCGGCCGGGCGACTGGGTGATTCTGGATCAGAACGTCCACGCCAGTATCGTGGACGGCGCAATCCTGGCCAAGGCCCAGGTGCGCTTCTTCCGGCACAACCAGCCCGGCGACCTCGAAAAGAAGCTGCGCGGCACCACCGGAAAGCGGTTGGTCGTGGTCGAAGGCGTCTATTCGATGGACGGCGATATCGCCCGCCTGCCGGAAATGGTGGAGATTTCCAAGCGCGCCGGCGCACGGATCATGATCGACGAAGCACACTCAAGCTTCGTCTACGGCGCGCAAGGCCGCGGCGTGGTCGAACACTTCGGTCTTGAAGATGAAGTTGACATCCACGTCGGCACCTTCTCGAAGGCGCTCGGGGGCCAGGGCGGATACGTGGCCGGCTCGCAGAGCCTCTACAACTACCTGATGGGCTTCGCGCGATCGCGCGTTTTTTCGTGCGCGCTCTCGCCGGCGGTCACCGCCGGCGTGCTTGCTGCGCTGCGGATAGTGAAACGCGAACCCCAGTTGCGGCACCGCCTCTGGGAAAACGTGGCGCACTTCCGCGGGTTGCTGGCCACGGCCGGCGTCGATGTGGCCGAGTCCACGTCGCAGATCATCCCAATCATGATTCGCAACGATCGGAAGATTCTGGACATCGCGCAGAAGCTGCAGCGCGCCGGACTCTACCTGCAGCCGATTATTTTCCCTGCGGTTGCCAAGCATCGGTCCCGGTTCCGGGTGTCGATCTCGGCGAGCCATTCGACGGCGGACCTCGACCGCGCCGCCGACATTCTGGTCAAGATTCTTCGTGAAGAGGGGATCATCAAGTGAGCGATCTGAAGCCCGGACAAGTGCGATACCAGTATCGCCATGCCATCGGTGGGTTCTTTGAGTTCCCGACCGAAAATGCCCGCAAGTTGATTCCGTCATTCATGTCACCCGTGGAACCGCATCACGGCCAGAGTGTGCTGTCGGTCATGGCGTTCGATTTCAGCGGCAGTTCGGTCGGCGAATACGGCGAACTCGTCCTCTCGGTACCGGTGGCCCCGCGGATCACCCGCGGCCAGCCCATGCCCCGCGCGGCCTTTTTCCCCTTCCTCGTTGGCACCACCACCAAAGCATCCCGCGAGCACGCCATCACACTGTGGCACCTGCCGCACTTCATGGACGACATTCAGATCGAGTTCGAAGTGGGTGCGCACGAGATCACTGTGGCTGCAGCGCACGGCGGCAGCAAGATCCTGGACATGCGGATCACCGACTATGAATGGGAGCCGGTGGAGCACTACTACCAGGCGTTTGAACACGACGCCACCGGCACCTACATGGCCACGATGGCGATGAACGCACAGTTCAGCGAAAACGAAGAAGAACGCGGCAACATCGAAATCTATCCGCACGCGTTCACGGCAGGGCTGAATCCAGACGGCGTCAACAACACGCCGTTTCGCGAATTGTGGATGCGCGACGGCCGCCAGACCTTCGAGCCGCTCGAGACCATCGGCCCAGGCGCGGCCTGATGTCCGAACGAGTCTGCGTCATCGTCAATCCGGCCGCAGGCCGGGGGCGAGGCGCCCGCGCGCTGCCAGCCGTCACGGCCGCGTTTGGCGCGACCGGGGTCACCGACATTCGCACGACCCAGGCGCGCGAGGACGAACAGGCGATCGCCCGGCGCGCCATCGACGAAGGCGCCACCACCCTGGTGGCCGTGGGTGGTGATGGCACGTGGGGCAACGTGGCAAACGCCATCCTGGCCGCGGGAGCCGGCGACGCGGTGCGGCTGGCGCTGGTCGCGGCCGGCACGGGGAACGATTTCGCCAAGACGGCCGGATGCCCGGCCACCGATATCGAAGCCACGGTGCGTTTGGTCGCCGCTGGCGACGAGACGCGCGTGGATGTGGGTCGCATCGAGGATCACTTCTTCCTGAACATCACGGGCTTCGGGTTTGATGTGGCGGTGCTCGAGGACATTCTCAAGATCAAGTGGGTCAAGGGCGAGGCGCTCTACCTGTATTCAGCGCTGCGACAACTGACGTCCTACCCGGGCGTGGAGATTGACGTCGCGTCCGCGGCCAGGCAGCGCGGGTCATCCCGGCATCTGATGCTGGTGATTGCCAACGCGAAGAACTTCGGCGGCAAGTTCCGCATCGCCCCTGAGGCGTCGCTCACCGACGGCTGCCTCGACGCGGTGGCCATTCTCGATGCCTCCACGTGGCGCCGCCTGAACCTGTTTGGCGCGGTCGCGCGCGGCACCCATCACACGCTCTCTGAAGTCATCATCGAACAGGCCCCGTCGTTCACCGTCCAGTTCTCCGGGCCGCCGGCCTATGAAACCGACGGCGAATATCGTCAGGCGAAGTCGGCCGAACTGGAAATTGCGTGCGTGCCAGGCGCGCTGCGGCTGGTTGCGCCCTCCTGATGAAGGCCATCAGTTTCGCCGCGCCCATACCGACCTATCTCGCCACGCAGGTGGCCGGACGGCTCTCGGAAGGATGGTTGGTGGGGCCTCATGCCTGCACGCGCTACGCCGACGTCGCCACGCCGGATCTGCCAGGCGAGCACTGGGTACGCATTCGGACCAGGCTGGGCGGCATCTGCGGCAGTGACCTGGGAATCGTCGGGCTCGAGGCCAGTCCGTCGACGTCGCCGTTTTCGAGTTTTCCGTTTGTCATCGGACACGAGAACGTGGGGACGATCGACGCGTGCGGGCCAGCCGTACGCGGATTCGGCATTGGCGATCGTGTGACGGTCAACCCCTTGTTGTGCTGCGAACCGAGGGCTGTCTCGCCACCGTGCGACGCCTGTGCCACCGGCCACCACTCGCGCTGCGCCCATTTCACGGACGGCGCGTTGCCGCCGGGCATGTTCATTGGCACGACGCGGGCGCTGGGCGGCAGCTGGGGCGAGCAGTTCGTGGCTCACGAGTCGCAACTGCTCCGCGTGCCCGATGCAGTGAGCGACGCCTCGGCCGTGATGACCGAGCCTTTTGCCTGCTGTGTGCATGCCGTGCGTGGCGCCATGCCTGAGCCAGGCCAGCGTGTTCTGGTGATTGGCGCGGGGACGATGGGACTGCTCATGGTGGCGGCGCTCAAAGCCCTGGCGCCGGAGTGCCGCGTCACGGTGCTGGCGCGCCATCCCTTTCAGGCCAGGTATGCGGAACAGTTGGGCGCCACACGTACGGTGATGGCGCGGGGCGACTACCTGGGTGAACTGGCCGAGGCCGCCGGCACGCGACTGCTGAAACCCATTCTGGGCCGGCCGATCGGCATCGGCGGTTTTGACGCCGTGTGTGTCTGCATCAGCAGCACCCGGGGTGTGGAAGACGCCATGCGTTTCGCGCGCGCCGGCGCAACCATCGTTCTCCTGGGCAACGCCAGCACCTTGCGCGGTCTCGATTGGACGCCGTTGTGGATCAAGGAGCTGACCTTCCGCGGCACGCTCGCGTACGGCAGTCACGGGCACGGCGGCGCCAGCGTCAGCGCGTTTGCCGAAGCGGCGGCGCTTATCGCCGACGGCCGCGCGCCGGTTGGCGGCCTGGTCACCCACGAGTTCCCGCTGGCGGACTACCGCGCCGCGCTGCACACCGCCCGCGCCAAGGGACCGGTGGAAAGCGTCAAGGTCGTGTTCAAGTTCTGAGAGCGGCGGACCAGCGCTCACGGCGGCGACCGGGTCGCCAAGTGGTTGCTGGTGTTGTGGTTTCTGGATCGGAAGCCACGCCCGAATGATTGCGCCGGCGGATGTCTGGTGCAACGCAAGTTAGACGGCTGTGTCCGAATCACCCGTGGGCGGGCCAGCGTCGATGCTCGCGATGACGGCCCAGCACAGGAGGCCAAACGTTCGAAAGAATGCGCTGCCCATGGAGAAGCCCGTTGCCAGAGCGAAGAGGCCGACCACTGCAGTCGCCGCCAACAGCCATCCGCGGCGACGAAGCACCATCCAGCGGCGGCCGCTGAGAGGCCGAACATCAGTCGGTAGGGATTGGGCAAGTTTTGACGTGAAGACCCTGCGCGGGGTTAGACCAAGCCTGACCTAAGGTCAGGCCTTGAGTATCGATGAGATCTGATCTCGCAACTCAGGAATCCTGGTGATGACCACATCCCAGACGAGGGCGTAGTCGACGCCGAAGTACCCGTGAATGAGTCGGTCTCGCATTCCCGCTATCGCGCGCCAAGCCACCTCTGGATGTCGCGTTCGGAAGGATTCGGGAACCCGCTTGGCCGCTTCCCCAATGATCTCCAGACTGCGAACGAAGGCGCGCTGGTGGGTGGGGTCATCAAGAAACCGCTCAAGTGTGACCCCATCACTCTCGGCAATCAGGTAGTCGATCTCGACCTGAATGTGACGGAGGTAATCACGCGGCTCGAAGGACATCCTCGGCCTCAGCTAGAATGCGCGGCCCCAGGTAGGGCGACAGCGCTTCCGGCGTGACGAGTTCGACCGGGCGTCCGAGCGCGCGTTCAAGCAAGTCGGCCAACGCTTCGAAGTGGGCGAAGGTTTTCTGGCCGGGCGCAAACAGGACGAGGAAGTCCACATCGCTGTCGGGCCTAGCCTGGTTGCGGAGAACGGAGCCAAACAACGCCAATCGAACGACGCCGAGCGCACGAATAGCCGGCGCCACGGCGGTCAGCCGAGCCTCGGTTTCATGACGGGTCAGCGCGATGGTGTGCACGGGTCTACTGTAGCTGTTCAATCGGTCTGAGCCAAACGCGGTCCGAGAGGCCTAACCAGTGTAGCTACCCCCAACGCAAGAACGTCCGGGCAGCACCACCGGCACATGGTGCGACGCACGAGCTCTGGGCACGCCAGCAATCGCCCCAATTTCCTGTCCCAACACGGCCCGATACAGGAACACCACCGCGCTCAATGCCTGCGTCTGCGTTGACGCCGACACCTGCTCCTTCACCGCCAGCATCGTCAGAAACGCCGTTACTTGCACCTCTCCCATCTTGCGCGGATGCCGACGCCTCCTCCGTCCGGCGACTGTAAGGCCGAGCGCGAATAGCTCCGCGCACCTCTACAGGGCCCTCCCAAACCCGGAAAGCACCTTCAGCCCTTCATGCCTCGTGTAAGTTCCTGCGCGCCCCAGCTGTCCTTCAATGTCACCGTGCGATTGAACACCGGGCGTGACGCCGTGCTGTCCTTGTCAACGCAGAAGTACCCGAGCCGCTCGAACTGAAACATCGCGCCGGCCACTGGCGTCGCCAGCGACGGCTCGAGCTTGCAGCCGGTGAGCACGTCCAGCGCGTTCGGATTGATCTGGGCGAGAAAGTTCGTGTCGCCAGCCCCCGGCGTCTCGTGTGTGAACAACCGATCGTACAGACGCACGTCGGCGTCCACCGCATGGGCGGCCGACACCCAGTGCAGCGTGGCCTTCACCTTGCGTCCATCCGGAGCGTCACCGCCGCGGGTCAGGGGGTCGTACGTGCAGCGGAGTTCAACCACTTCCCCGTTCGGACCCTTGATCACCTCTTTGCAGGTGATCAGGTACGCCCCGCGAAGCCGTACCTCCCTGCCCGGCGCCAGGCGGAAAAACTTCTTCGGTGGCTCTTCCATGAAATCGTCGCGCTCGATGTAGATCTCGCGGCTGAAGGGCACCTGCCGCGTGCCCATCGCAGAATTATCTGGATGGCTGGCCACTTCAAACGTGTCCGTCTGCTCCTGCGGATAATTCTCGATGACGATCTTCAGAGGACGCAGCACCGCCATCGCTCGCGGCGAGCGGGCGTTCAGATCTTCGCGGACGAAAAACTCCAGAAGCCCGACGTCGATCATGTTTTCGCGCTTGGCCACGCCGATCTCTTCACAAAACCGGCGAATGGCCTCTGGCGTAAAGCCCCGGCGCCGCAGGCCCGAGATGGTCGGCATCCGCGGGTCGTCCCAACCATCCACGAGCCCTTCGGTCACAAGCTGCATCAGCTTGCGCTTGCTCATCACGGTGTACGTGAGGTTCAGCCGGGCGAATTCAATCTGCCGGGGCTCGGCCGGCAGCCCGGTCACGTTGGCGATCAGCCAGTCGTAGAGCGGGCGGTGGTCTTCGAACTCGAGCGTACACAACGAATGGGTGATGCGCTCGAACGCATCCGACAACGGATGAGCGTAGTCGTACATCGGATACAGACACCACGCATCTCCCGTGCGGTGATGATGCGCACGGCGCACCCGATACAGGATCGGATCGCGCATGGTGATGTTGGCTGACGCCATGTCGATCTTCGCGCGAAGCACGTGCGCTCCGTCGGCACACTCTCCCGCCCGCATGCGCGCAAACAGTCCCAGGCTTTCGGCAGCCGGCCGGTTGCGGTGGGGACTCTCGCGTCCCGGCTCCCGCAGCGTGCCCCTGTGCTCGCGAATCTCGTCCGCGGTCAGGCTGTCCACATACGCCTTGCCGTCCTGAATCAACTGCACCGCGCACCCATAGAGGCGCTCGAAATAATCCGACGCATAGAACAGCCGGTCCTGCCAGTCGAAGCCGAGCCAACGGACATCGGCCTGAATTGAATCGACGTATTCGGTCTCTTCGGTCTCAGGGTTCGTGTCGTCGAACCGGAGGTTGCAGGTGCCTTCGAAGTCCTTTGCCACCCCGAAGTTGAGGCAAATCGACTTGGCGTGCCCGATGTGCAGGTACCCGTTGGGCTCCGGGGGAAACCGGGTGGCCACCCGGCCCCCATTGGTGCCGGCCGCACGGTCGGCGGCAACGATGTCGCGAATGAAGTCGAGGCGCGGCGCCTCGGCGGGAACGGTCATGTCGTCATTGTAGATTGTGCATGGCAAGATAGGGCAACCTCGGTTACCATGTCCGCCCGCGCCCACCATCTCCTTCGCCGCATCGTCATCCTTCGCCCCGGCGAGGGCGTGACGGCGTGGTTGATGTTCACGTACTCGTTCCTGGTGATGACGGCGTACAACATCGTCAAGCCCATCACCAGGTCGAAGGCCATCAGCGCCCTCGGCGCCGACAACCTGCCGTACGTCCTGGTGGGAGCGGCCATCATCATCGGCACGCTGATGCACCTGTACGGGCGCAGCACCGCCAGACTGTCGCGGCGGCTGGTGGCTCCCGTGACGCAGGCGGGCCTGGCCGTGTTGCTCATCGCCTTCTGGGTGTTGTTTCGAACCGGCGCGGCGTGGGTGTCGGCCGCGTTTTTTGTGTTCGGTCTGATCTTCGGCTTGCTGCTGGTCAGCCAGTTCTGGACCCTCGCCAACGAAATTTACGACTCGCGACAGGCCCGGCGGCTCTTCGGGTTCATTGGCGGCGGCGCGAGCCTGGGCGGCATCACCGGAGCGGCCGTGACGACCTTCGCAGTCAGTTCCCTTGGATCCGACTCCCTCGCCCTGATTAGCGCCGTCGTCCTGGTCCTGTGCGCCGCCATCGTGATGGCGATCGGCCGGCGTCAGCCGGCCGTGGACGAAGCGCCACTGGAGGCTGAGGCGGACGCCGCCGATCACGATGCGTGGCGGCTGGTCCTGAGCTCCCGGCACCTCCAACTCATCGCGCTCGTCGTGGGCGTCGCTGCGCTGGGGGCTGTCTTTGTCGAACAACAGCTCAACATGGCCGTGGCCGAGATCGGCGCCTCGACCGACGACATCACGCGCTACCTTGGCCAGGTCACCATGCTCCTGTCGATGGCCGGTCTCGTGGTGCAGGTCGGACTCACGAGCCGGCTACACCGCACGTATGGCCTGGCCGCGTCTCTGCTGCTGCTGCCGATCGTCCTGGGCGCCAGCACCGTGGTGATCCTGGCGACGGGCGCCGTCTGGGCGGCGGCGTTGGCGCGTGTCCTCGACACCTCCCTGCGATATACGGTTGACCGTACCACACGCGAAGTGTTGTTCCTGCCCCTGCCGGTGGACCTGACGCAGCGGGCCAAACCGTTTGTGGACGTCACTGTTGATCGGATTGCCAAAGGCATCGGCGCGGTGCTGCTGCTGGTCCTCATCAAGCCCTGGGGCCTGGGGCTCGCCTGGCAGCAACTGGGTTACGCCAATTTGATCATTGTGGCCGCATGGATCGGCCTGGCGCTGGCCGCGCACCGTGAATACCTCAACATGTTCCGCCGCAATCTGCACGCGGGTGCCATTGAGCCGGCGGCCGTGAGATTCGACGTGGCCGACACCCGCACCATTGCGTTGCTCGTCAGTGAGTTGTGGTCGCCCAAAGGCGCGTCGGTGGTGTACGCCATCGACATGCTCGAGACGGTGGGTCGTCCCGACGTGTTGCCCGCATCGTTGTTCTCGCATCAGTCCGGAAACGTTCGCGCGCGTGCCCTTCTGGCGCTGGAGCGGAGCGAATCAGCCGACACCGAATCGATGCTGCCCATCGTCCGCCGGCTCATGACCGATCCCGACGCCGATGTCCGCGCGGCGGCGGTGCGCGCACTGGCCGCGCTGCAGCAGGATACCGAGCGGTCCTCGCTGCGGCCGCACCTGGCGGATCCGTCGCCGGCCGTGGCGGCCGCTGCGGCTGTCGAACTCGCCGAGTCGGGGGTGCCCGACGATGAGTCGGCTGCCGAGGCGGCGCTGGCCCGAATCATCGCTGACGCCGATGATCCGGCCGGCAGGCGCCATGCGGCAGCGGCCCTGGCACGCATCCGCAATCCGGGATTCCGAATCCTTCTGGTGCCGCTCATTCACGACCCGGACGTGTCGGTCGCGCGTGAGGCCATCAAGAGCGCGGGTGCCAGAGGCAGCGTGGATGCGTTGCTCGTACCGGCACTCGTGTCGCGACTCGGGCATCGGACGCTGAAGCAGCCGGCACGCGAGGCGCTGTCCGCGTCCGGTGAAGCGGTGGTGGGCGTGCTCATGCACGTGATGGCGGATCCGCACGAGAACGTCTGGGTCCGGCGGCATGTGCCGGCCACTTTGCAGGCCATCCCGTGCCAGCAGTCGGTTGATGCGCTGGTGGCGGCGCTCGACGACCCTGACAGTTTCCTGCGATTCAAGAGCGTGGTGGCGATCGAACGGCTGCAACGTGCGCACCCGGAGTTGCAGGTGCCGCCGGGCGTCATCGAGGCGCGGTTGCTGCGCGAGGCGTCGCACTACTGCGATCGACTGACACTTCGGCAGAACCTGATCGATCGGGATCTGAACAGCGCCGACACGCTGCTGGTGCGGGCTCTCGATGACAAACTCACCCGCAGCCTCGACCGCATCTTCCGCCTGCTGGGGTTGCGGTATTCGGCCACCGACATTGTGGCGGCCCGCTACGCACTCGAGCGTGGCAACACGCGGGAGCGAGCGACCGCACTTGAATACCTGGACCACGTCCTGACCGGGCTCATCCGGAAGCGTGTCATGCCAATCATCGACGAGGCGCCAGTGGCCGAACGTGTGCGTCACGCGAACAGCATGCTCAAGACCAGGGCGCGCGACATCCCCGACACCGTGGCGCAACTGTTCCATGACAACGACCCCATCCTGGCAGCGTCGGCCGTGCATTTTGCCGGCGAACGGGGCTTGCGAGCGGTGCTGGCCGATGACCTCGACTATCTGGTCACCCACGAGTCCACGCCGTCGATCGTGCGTCAGGTGGCCACCTGGACCCGCAGCGGCTCCGAACTGGCCGACCCCACC
Organism: uncultured Solibacteraceae bacterium; assembly: GCA_964489685.1. Taxonomy (GTDB): domain Bacteria; phylum Acidobacteriota; class Vicinamibacteria; order Vicinamibacterales; family SCN-69-37; genus SYFT01. The sequence continues at coordinate 10,023 of CAZAZR010000087.1, forward strand.
GTCCCGATGGTCGAGCTCGTGAACCGGCTGCGCCGTATCCCGGTGTTTACGTTTGTCTCCGTGGACGAACTCTTCCGCATCGCCGCGCGCGCACGACTCGTCCGTCATCCGCCGGGCGAAGTGATCGCCCGTCACGGTGCGCCGGCCGATGATGTGGTGTTCTTGCTGACGGGGTCTGTGCGCACCGCCGCGCCTGGGCTTGCCGAAGACGTCATTCAGGCACCGGCGGCCGTGGGCCTGGCCGAGGCGCTGGTTGGCCGGCCCGTCGCCGCCACCGTCACAGCCATCGAAGAGGCAGTTGGCCTGGCCCTCAACGCATCGTCGCTCCTGACCCTGCTCTCAGACGACAGTGCGGCCGCCCAAGGCCTGTTCCGCATGCTGCTGGGGTCGGGCGCTGCGCTTGACCGAGCCTACGTCGGCCAGTGGGCCGACTCGGCTACCGAAGGCCGGGTGGAGCGGGGCGGCGAAGCCATCGCCCTCGGGCTGCACCTGCGCCGGATTCCCCTCTTCCGGAGCGCGACCGCCACGCAACTCAAGGCGCTCGTGGCCGCCGCGCGGGAGGTGCCCCTGACGTCCGGGACGGTGTTGTGGGACGACGGCCGCGAGCCTGCGCTCTATTACCTGCTCTCGGGCGAAGTCCGCATTGAGGGCGGGGATGGCGCCCCCGTGCTCGCCGCCACCGGCCGCACCATCGGCGGCGCCGAGGCTCTGGCCGGCGCCTCGGCGGGCCGGCGCGCGGTGGTCTCCCGGGAAGGACGCGCCCTGCGCCTGGACCGCCGGGAGCTGTTTGAAGTGTTGTCGGACCACAGCGACCTGCTGCACGGGGTGTTTGCCAGCGTGTTGTGATGGTGGTCGGGGTCCTGGGGTCGGGTTTGGGATAGGATTCCCGCACGTCAGCCATGCCCGAGCGCCAGCCACTCCTTTCGCGATTGATGCGCCCCATCGTCCAGCTCCGTGAGGGCGAAGCCGCCACCACGCTCCTGATGTTCCTGTACTCGTTCCTCGCGATGACGAGCTACAACATCATCAAGCCGCTCGGTCGATCGACGTTCATGACCACCTGGGGCGTCGACAACCTGCCGTATGTGCAACTGGCGATGGGAATCCTGATTGGATTCATCATGCACGCCTACGTCAAGACCATCTCGCTTGTGCCTCGGCGCTGGACCATTCCCGCAACCCAGGCCGGCATGATGGCCTTGATTCTGGTCTTCTGGCTTCTGTTCACGATGATGGCCGGGGACTGGGTGCCGGCCGCGTTCTACGTCCTGACATTGATCCTGGGGATCCTGCTCATCAGCCAGTTCTGGACGCTCGCCAACGACATTTACGACCCGCGCCAGGCCAAGCGTGTGTTCGGGTTCGTCGGCGCCGGCGCAAGCCTGGGCGGCGCCATGGGCAGCGGGCTCACACGATTCCTGGTGGAGTCGGTCGGCATGCAGACGATGTTGCTGATTGGCGCCGGCACTCTGGCGGCCTGCCTGGCGATCGTCGTGTTCATCCTCCAGCGTGAGACCAGCGCCGGCAAGAGTGACGCGGCCGCCGCCGTTGAAGAGGAGGGCGTGTCCAGCGGCGAGGCCATGCAGTTGCTGGGCTCGTCACGCCACCTGCAGGTCATTGCCCTCGTGATCGCCTTCGCTGCAATCGGCGCGGCCATCATCGAGCAGCAACTCAACATGGCGACGGCCGCAGCCAAGGGCGTCAAGAACACCGATGGTATCGCGGCGTTCCTCGCCGAGGTCGGGCTCTACACCTCGATGATCGGCTTTGTGATCAACGTGGCCCTCACGAGCCGGATCCATCGTGTGATGGGCATCGGCGTCGCCCTGCTCGTGCTGCCCTTGAGCCTGGGGTCGACCGCGCTCATCATGTTGTTCAATCGCGGGCTCTGGGCGCCGGCACTGGCCCGCGTGATGGACACCTCGCTGCGCTACTCCCTGGACAAGACGTCGCGCGAAGTGCTGTTCCTGCCCCTCCCGGCCGACCTGAAATATCGCGCCAAGCCCTTCATTGATGTCACGGTCGATCGAATATCCAAGGGCCTCGGCGCGTTGCTCATCCTGGTGCTCATCAAAGACTGGGGCCTGGGTCTGTCCTGGCAGCAACTGAGCTACGCGAGCCTGACGATGGTGGGCTTGTGGGTGCTGACGACCATTCGTGCGCGACGGGAATACATCCGGACGTTCCGCAGCAATCTCGAACAGCAGATCGTGGTGCCTTCCGAGCTGAAGTTCACCAACCCGGACCCGGCCACGGTCGAGACGCTGGTCGGCGAATTGTCGCACCAGGAACCGCGACGGGTCGTGTATGCCATCGACCTGCTCGACGCGATGGACAAGCGCCGTCTCGTCACGCCGCTGCTGCTCCTGCACGAGTCTGCCGAGGTTCGAGCGCGGGCCCTGCGCGTTGCTGAAGCCTCGGGCCCGGATCTGGCCGAGCGGTGGCTGCCAGGCGTGCAGCGAGCGCTCACGGATGCTGACGGGACGGTCCGGGTGGCCGCCGTCGGCGCCCTGGCCGCGATGCGGGGAGAAGACGCCGCCGATGTGATGCGACCGCTGGTCACGAGCGCCGACCCGGCGCTGGCCATTGTCGCGGCGGCCGCACTGGCCGACAGTACGACAGCCGCCGATGTCGCGCGGGCGGCAGAGACGCTGGAGCGGTTCGCCGGGGACACTCGCGACGAGGCCGCACCGTGGCGGGCGCAGGTGGCCCGCGTGTTGGGGGATGTGCGCAACCCGTTGTTCCGACCCCAGTTGGTACCGCTCATCTACGACCCCCATCTGGATGTGGCGATGGCCGCCACTGAAAGCGCCGGCAAACTCGGCGGCGATTTCCTGTTTGTGCCGCCCCTGGTCTCGCTGCTGCGCAACCGCCGCCTGAAGTCTGCGGCGCGGCGGGTGCTGGTTGGGTACGGCGAACCGGTCGTGGCCCCGCTCGCGTACTTCATGCAGGATCAGGACGAAGACATCTGGGTGCGCCGGCACGTGCCGTCTGCGCTGGCCCTGCTGCCCTTCCCCGCGTCGGTGTCGGCGTTGTCGGCCGCGCTGGACGACCCCGACAGGTTCCTGCGATTCAAGGCGATCGCTGCGCTCGATCGCATCAGGAAGACCCACCCCGAGCTGGTGATCGACGCCGAGGTCGTGGCGCGCCTCGTCAGTCGCGAAGCGGGCCGCGCGTTCACCGCCCTGACGCTGCACTACAACCTGTTCGTGGCCGGCGGCCTGGATCCCAACCTCCTGCTCGCTCGAGCGCTGAACGAAAAATACTCGCGCGCGCTCCATCGCACCTTCCAGTTGCTCGGACTGATGACGACACCGGGAGATGTGGCGGCGGTACGCCAGACGCTCAAGACCGGTGACCTGCGCGCCCGGGCCGGGGCCATTGAGTACCTGGACAACCTTCTGACCGGTCAGGTGCGCAAGCGCATGATGCTGCTGGTGGAAGAGATGCCCCTTGAAGAGAGGATTCGAAAGGGCAACGCGATCCACCAGACCCGCACGCGTGATGTGGAAGACACGGTGGCGCAGTTGCTGCACGACGAGGACGAGACGATCGCCGCCGCAGCGATTCTTCTGGTGGAGTCGTGCCGGTTGTGGACGCTGTCCGACGACCTGGAGTTCGTGCTGACCCATCGCGACGTGCGCGATCAGCATGTCTTCGAGGCCGCCTCGTGGGCCCTGGCCGCGAGCCGGATGCCGGCTGAACGACGCCGCGATCTCTGGCAGGAGGCGCTCCCGGCCGTCGAGCTGGCCGACAGACTGCGGCGCGTCCCGCTGTTCGACTTCACGTCGGTTGATGAGCTGTTCCGCCTGGCGAGCCTGGGCCGACAGGTCCGACACGAACCCGGCCGCGAGATGTATGTGCGCGGCACACCTCCAGCCTCGATCCAGTTCCTGCTCGAAGGCCAGGTGACCGGTGACAGCCCCCAGGGGACCAGGCCGATCACGGCGCCTGCGGCGCTCGCGTTCGAGGAAGTACTCGAGGGCGCACCCATGCGGGCCTCCCTCAGCAGTGGAGACAGGGCCATCACGTTGTTGATGACCCCCGACCAGTTCCTGACGCTGCTCTCCGAACAGGTTGGCCTGGCCGGCGGGCTGTTCCGGCTGCTCGTCGCGTCACGCGGCCTGGGTACGGGCCACACGTTGATCAGGGGCGACTTGAAGGAGCAGTTGAAGGCGTCAGCCGCCGGAGACATGCGGGCGGTCGATCGGCTGATGGTCCTGCAGTCCAGCCAGCTGCTGGCCCACGCCACGGCGCCGCAGCTCTGGAGCCTGTCTCAGATCGCGCAACCGGTGACGCTGCCGGCTGGCACTGAGGTCTTCAAGGCGGGCTGTGACGCTGCGATCCTGATCGTGCTGTCGGGCGCACTGCGCGTGGACGGGCCTGGGGCGTCGGGCGATGTGGCCCGGGCCGGCGACGCGATTGGCGTGTACGAAACGCTGGCGGGGGCGCCGCTCGACGCCACCGTCTTGGTGGTCGAAGCCGCAACAGCGCTGAAGCTCGACCGTGAGCAGTTGTTTGATCTACTGGCCGACCACAGCGATCTGTTGCAGGGATTGTTCTCGAGATTGATTCGTCAGTCGTAACACGGTGCTGCGGTGGACGCCGCATGGAGAAGGTGAATGAGGAGACTTGTCGCACACGTCGGGTTCTTGGCGATCGCAGCGGCCGCCACGCTGACCGTTCACGCCGGGCAGGAGAGCTCGGCCGTCTACCAGGGGAAGGCTGCCGAAGACTTCCTGACTAACGCCAAGATCGTGTCAACCCGCCCGCTGGGGGAAGGCGTCACGCGGCCGTATCGCGTCGAACTGGAACTCAATGGCGTCACCCATTCGGCGGTCTTCAAGTCCATTGATGTCCGCAAAGCGGGCGTTACCGTCTTGGCCGACGGGACGTCGGATATCGATTTCCAGGACAGCTGGCAGACCGAGATTGCGGCCTACACCGTGGACCGCATCATCGGGCTGGGGTTGGTACCGGCCACCGTCGAGCGGCGCGTGGTAGATGGCAAGGTCGGTTCGCTGCAGTGGTTTGTGGAAGTCATGGCCACCGAGGCCGAGCGCCTTGAACAGAAGCTGACGTCACCCGACATGGACGACTGGAACGAACAGATTCTCACGACGCGACTGTTCGATCAGTTGATCGCCAATGTGGACCGCCACCTCAAGAACATCCTGGTCACCAAGGAGTACAAGCTCCGGCTGATTGACCACTCACGGGCGTTCCGCATCAATCGGGGCCTGCCCAAGCCTGAATTGCTGACGAGGTTCTCGCGCACGCTTCTCGATGGAATCACGAAGCTGGAGAAGAAGGATCTGCAGAAGCAGGTGGGCAAATACCTCACATCGGGGCAGATCGACCGGCTCCTGAGCCGGCGCGACGCCATCCTGGCGCTGGCGAAGAAGCGGATCGCGGAAAAAGGCGAAGCGGCGGTGCTGTACAAGTAATCGTCGGGGTCCTGGGGTCCATAGGAAAAAAAGGGGGTGGCAGGTAACCTGCCACCCCCTTCGTGTTTCCCGACCTCGGGACTCCCGGACCCCGGGACCCCGACAAGTAGTGCCGACCCCCGACAATCGTCAGAAGGACCAGCGTCCCCCGAAGGTGAACTGCCGGGGTGCATTGATGGCTGTCACGCCACCGAGGAGCACGGTCGTGCCGGCGATGGATGCCGACGGATTGCGCGCCTGCACGGCCGTCTGGAACCCGGTATTGAAGAGGTTCTCGGCGTCCACATACAGACCGAAGCGGTTGCCGCCCACGTTGACGACTTTCTCAAGCCGCAGGTCGAGCAACTGCTGCTTCTCCGTGCGGCGGCTGCCGCGTGGCTCGAGCGCCAAGTCGATGCTGCCGGTCCAGTTGAACGTGCTGGCGCTGACGCGCTGGAACGGCGTCCAGGGCGTGCCGCTGAGCGCACGGTAGTAGATGTTGGCCGAGACCTCGATCACCGGAATCTGATAGCCCGCGAAGGCTTTGAACTCATGTGTGCGGTCGAAGCCAACGAGACCGTCGTTGTTTACCAGGATGGTGTTCGGCGTCTGGAACTGGCCGCTTGAAATGCCTGACGTGGCCCCGTTCGTGACGGTGCCGTTGGTCTCCGAATAGACATACGAGACCTGCGCCTGCCACCGATTGGCATACGCGCGCGTCAACACGAACATGCCGCCGTTGTAGGTGCGGTAGGCATTCGCCGCGGGTGCTCCGTTGTAGGCGAAATTGTCCACATTCCCGATCTGGAATTTCTGATCGGACGTGCGGTTCGCCCACCGGTAAATGGTTTCTGTTTTGCCATTCAGCGGATTGGTGTAACTGGCCGGAGTCCACTGTGCGCCAATCAGGGTGGAATTGAGGAAATTCTTCGCGTCACGCCTGATGTACGTGGCCGTCGCCTTGAGGCCCCGACCCAATTCACGCTCGAACGCCACGCTGATTTCATCCGTACGGGGATGCTTCAGGTCGTCGCGCACGGTGAACTTGCTCGCGCCAGAAATGCGATCGATCTCCGTCACGGTGGTGTTCGCCAGTGTGCCACCCGCCTCGTAGATGATGTAGTCACCGATACCCGGCAGGGCATTGGACCACGAGGAAAACACGGCGCCATCGTAGAGTTGCCCGTAGTAGGCGCGCAGCACCGACTTGCCGTTGCCATTCACGTCGAACGCCACGCCAAGCCGCGGGGCAATCGGCGCCACGTCGTAGTAGGTCTTGTTGTCGGACGTGCCCACACCCTTAATCCGGTCCATGCGCGCACCGATGTTGGCGGTCAGGCGACCCATCTGCCATTGATCCTGAGCGAAGAATGACATGCGGTCGTTGCGGCCCTTGACGTCGTACTGATACGCATACGCCAGGTACGGTGCGCCACCGTAGTCGTAGAAAAACAAGCCGTCGGTGTACGCGTATCGGTTACGGATGTTGCTGCGCTCGATTTCCACACCGAACTTGAACGCATGTGTGCCCTTGGCTTCCACGTACTTCGCCAGCGAGGCATTGAGCTGGTTGCGCGTGCGATCGTACTGCGCGCTGTACCCTGCACCGCCGCTGTACGCGCCCGTTTCGCCGTCTTGCCGTGCCGACGTCGGCGTCAGGGGATCGAGGTCGAAGTAGCCCCAGTACCCCAGGAACTTCGCCTCAAAGAGTCCGGTGTTGCCAAGCACCCGGCGGTACTGGCCGTTGTAGGTCCACTCGGGCGAATCCTGCTGCACGACACGCGCATCCGTCGTGCCGTTGACGCCGCCCAGGCCCGTGCGGCCGCCCTGGTTGTACTGGTCATACTGGAACGACGCGACGAAGTTGTCGGTCGCAGTAGGCTGGAACGTGAACTT
>CAZAZR010000088.1:0-17204 GCA_964489685.1 uncultured Solibacteraceae bacterium
GGGCGGTGAATGGCGAAGTAGCCGTACTGCGCGAGTGATTGAATGGCCGAGTGTCCTGACGGGCACTCGGCCATTCTTGCCTATGCGCCCTACGGCAGGCGCAGGACCTGTCCGGGCTTGATCTTGTCGGGATCGGTCAACTGATCCTTGTTCAGGTCGAAAATCTTCATGTACGCCCCGGCATTGCCCAGATGCTCCTTGGCAATGGCGCCGAGCGTGTCACCGGCTTTCACGGTATGGGTCTTGGCCGCCGCCGACGCAGCTGCGGCTGGTCCGCCCGTCACCTGAATGTCAGCCACGACGTCGTTCTTCCAGGTGGAGATCGTCTTGATGGCTGTCCAGAGTTCGTTCTTCTCGTCTTCAGTGGCGACGGTGCCCTTGAAGTGCAGCTTGCCGTCGCGTTCCTCGGCGCTGCCGTGAAACTTGCCCTTGGCCGTCTGAATGGCGTATGCGTACGTGTCTCGTAGTCCCATAAACTGCTCCTATTCGTCCAGAACGAAGGTCACCATCATGTTGACCTGATACTCCGTCACGCGGCCGTCGTCACACCGCACGTGCTGTTCCTTGATCCAGGCACTGCGGATGTGTCGCAGCGTCTTGCTGGCGCGCGCCAAGCCCTGCTGAATCGCATCTTCAAAACTCTTCGTTGATGTGGAACTGATCTCGCTCACTTTGGCTACTGACATGCTGCCTCCTGAAGGTGTGCCGAACAATCAAGGATACGGTGCAACCGACCCCCGATTTGGTGCCAAATTGCACATGGCAGGTCAGCCTCCAAACAGCCAGATCATGGCGTCGGGCAAGCGCTTCGCCCATCGGTCCTCGGAATGGTCGCCGAGCGGGTCATCGGTGCCGTTCACGTTGCCCGCGTCGAGTTGATCGACCAGCAAGCGTCTCAGACGACGGACGTTGGCCGCGGTCTGGCGTCCTTCCTTGAGGCCCACGTCCAGCCACACCCGCGTGTCGGGCGCGAAGGGCTGGCGCCGGACTCGCGTGAGCATCACGGCGGCGTCCCACCAGAGTGAAGGAGACATGACGAGGAGGCGGCCGAAGCGGGCCGGATATTGCTGGGCGATCGCCAGGGTCACCAGGCCCCCCAGCGAAGAGCCACCCATGGCGAGACGACCAGCGCGGGTGTCAACGCCGTGCTCGGCCTCAAGAAACGGCACCAGTTCCTCCACCACGAAGCGGCCGTAGCGCCACGCCTGCCCGGCGCCGGGGTGGTCGCCTTCGGTCGGGGTCATCTCGAGTATCCGATCCTCGGCCGCGTGGTCGATGCCGGCGATGACCAGCGGGGGAATCCGGCCCTCCTCCACCAACCTCGCCGCCGTCTCGGCCACTTGCCATGTGTCGCCCGGCCGATAGGCCCGATCGGCATCGAACAGATTCTGGCCGTCGTGCAAGATCAGCAACGGCGGCAGGGACCCCGACGCGGGCTCAGGCCCCGTCCAGACCGTCACGCGACGAGGACTTGTGATCCATTGAGAAGGGACGTCGTGGCGCCGCATCAGATGACGTAGTATCGGCGACATGAGGCGCGAGTACCACCGGTGGTTCGCACGAGACCTGAACCGGGACATGGAAATGTTGTCGTTTGGCCATGCCGGGCGTCCTGTCATCGTCTTCCCCACCTCGATGGGGGCCTTCTTCGAATACGAAGATCGAGGCATGGTGGACGCCCTGGCGGACAAGATCGGCGGTGGAGCGCTGCAACTCTTCTGCGTATCGACCGTGGACGCCGAGACCTTCTACGCAGATGCTGTGCATCCGCGCGATCGCGTCCAGCGCTATCTGCAGTACGAGCGCTACCTGACCGGAGAAGTCGTACCATTCATCAAGGGGCGAACCGGGAGCGACACCGCCGGCGTGACCGGCTGCAGTTTTGGCGCCTACCACGCCCTGACGATGGCGCTGCGGCATCCGGATGTGTTCACGTCGTGCATCAGCCTGGGCGGCGCGTTCGACATCATGCGGTTCCTGCACGGCTATTCCGACGCCGATGCCTACCTGTTGTCGCCGCCCCACTTCCTGCCCGACCTGGCAGACCCCTGGTTCCTGGACCGGTACCGGCAAAACAAATGGGTGCTGGTCACGGGCGAAAATGACATTTGCCGGGCGGCCACGGAACACGCGGCTCGACTCCTCGAAGACAAGGGCATCCCCACCAGCCTTCACGTCTGGGGCCACGGATCCGAGCACGACTGGCCGGAGTGGGTCAAAATGGCTGCGGTGTACGTTCCATAGCCGGGGTCCGGGGGTCCGGGGGTCCGGGCATTTCGTAGCGCGGCCTGGGGTTCAAGGCCAGTTCGTAGCGCGGCCTGGGGTTCAAGGCCAGTTCGTAGCGCGGCCTGGGGTTCAAGGCCAGTTCGTAGCGCGGCCTGGGTTTCAAGGCCGCGATTGACAGGAGATTCACGTGGCGGGATTGATCGGTGTGTTGTTTGGAATGGAAGAGACGTTTCCGCCGGCGCTGGTGGAGCGGATCAACGGCATGGGCGTGCCTGGGGTGTCGGCCGAGTTCGTGAACATCGGCGCCATCCGGATGGATGAACCCTCACGGTACCGGGTGATCGTCGACCGCATATCGCACGATATTCCGTTCTATCGGGCGTACCTGAAGAATGCCGCGTTGAGCGGCACGGCGGTGATCAACAACCCGTTCTGGTGGAGCGCCGACGACAAGTTCTTCAACTATGCGCTGGCGCAGCGCCTGGGCGTGGCGATTCCGCCCACGGTCATCCTTCCCCACAAGGAGCACCCACCGGGCACCACTGACCAGTCGATGCGAAACCTCCAATACCCACTGAACTGGGAGGATGTCTTTGCGTACATCGGGTTTCCGGCGTTTCTCAAACCGTTTGACGGTGGCGGCTGGAAGGACGTGTTCCAGGTGCGGTCGGCCAAGGAACTGTTTGTCGCGTACGACCAGTCAGGCATCCTGTGCATGACATTGCAGAAAGCCGTGAACTTCAAGGAATACTTCCGCTGCTATGTGATTGGCCAGGAGCAGGTCCGCATCATGCCGTACGACCCGCGGCGGCCGCACGCCGAGCGCTACGTCCTGGACCCGCCCGCCTATGACCCGGCGCTCATCGCACGCGTCGAGCGCGACGCCCTCACACTCTGCAGGGCGCTCGGCTACGACCTGAACACGGTGGAGTTTGCCGTCGAAGACGGTATCCCGTACGCGATCGACTTCATGAACCCGGCTCCGGATGCCGAGCGCCGTTCGGTGGGCGAGGACAACTTCGCGTGGATCGTGAACGCGGTGGCTGACCTGGCCGTCAAGAAGGCCCTCGCGCCGCCGGCACCACCCACGTACCGCTGGGACGCACTCCTGCGGGGTTAGTCCCGCTTCCACCATCATGACCACACCGTCCTTCACCATCGGAATCGAAGAGGAATACCAGACCATCGATCCGCGCACGTACGACCTTCGGTCTCACATCCAGACGGAGATTTTCGAAGAAGGCAGGCGGCGGATGAAGGAAAAGGTCAAGACCGAGATGCACCAGTCGGTGGTCGAGGTCGGCACCGGCGTGTGCCGGACCGTTGCCGAGGCTGACCTGGACCTGCGCGACCTCCGTCGCCAGATGATCGGCCTGACCGAAGAAAATGGCCTGCTGATGATCGCCGGCGCCACGCACCCGTTCGCCGACTGGCGCGTGCAGGACATTTCTCCAGACGAACGCTACGTGCAGGTCGTTGAAGACATGCAAATCGTCGCGCGGGCCAACCTGATTTTCGGCCTGCACGTGCATGTGGGCATCGAAGATCGCGAGACCCTGATCCACCTGATGAATCAGATGCGGTACTTCCTGCCGCACCTGCTGGCGATTTCGACGAACTCGCCCTTCTGGATCGGGATGAACACGGGCCTCAAGTCGTATCGCTGCAAGGTATTCGACCGATTCCCGCGCACGAATATTCCAGACACATTCAGCTCATGGGCCGACTTCGAAAACTTTGTTTCGCTGTTGGTCAAGACCCGATCGATCGACAACGCCAAGAAGATCTGGTGGGACGTCAGACCGCACCCGGTGTTCGACACGCTTGAAGTGCGCATCTGCGATATCCCCATGCGCGTGGAGGAAACGATCGCCATCGCCGCTCTCATTCAGGCGACCATGGTGAAGTTGTACCGCCTGCACGCCAGGAACCAGAGCTGGCGCGTCTATAGCCGCGCCCTGCTGATGGAAAACAAGTGGCGCGCGTCGCGCTACGGCATCGACGGCATGCTGATCGACTTCGGCAAGGAACGCGAGGTCCCCGAACGCGAACTGCTGCTCGAATATCTCGACTGGGTGGACGATGTGCTGGATGAGTTGGGATCGAGGGATGCCGTCAATGTGGTGCGATGGATCCTTGAAAATGGTACGGGTGCGGACCGGCAGTTGCGCGTCTACGAAGAGTCCGGGCATGATCTCAAGGCGGTCGTCAACTACATGATCGCGGAGACGAGGCACGGGCTGTGACGGCGTCCAGCGGTCCCGGAGTCCCGGGGTCGGTCGTGGGTCCAGAGGGCCGCAGGGGAATGCTGTTGAACGAGTTACAACCTGGCGCTGAGAACGCCATACGGATTTGCCTGAACGTTCAACCGCACGAACGGGTCACCGTCATCACCGACCGGGAGACGCGGGATATCGCCGATGCCCTCGTGGACGAAATCAGGCGCGTCGGCGCTCCCTCTTCGCTGTTCGTGCTCGAAGACGAAGCGATGCGGCCGTTGACGGACCTGCCCGCATCCGTGGCCGCGGACATGGAACTGAGTCAGGTCAGCATTTTCGCCGCGCAGGCGCAGGCCAACGAACTGCCCTCCCGCATGCAGATGACCGACATCGTCAACCGGCGCCGGATGCGGCACGCACACATGGTGAACATCAACCGCCAGATCATGCTCGAGGGCATGCGCGCGGATTTTCATGTGGTGGACGCCATCAGCACCCGCGTCATCGATCGCGTCAGGAAGGCGAAACAGATCAGGGCCACCACGCCGGCCGGCAGCGACTTCACGGCGAATCTCAATCCAGACTACCGGTGGGTCAAGACCAGCGGCATCATCAGTTCCGACAAATGGGGCAACCTCCCTGGCGGCGAAGTGTTCACCAGTCCGGGCGAGGTCAACGGCACATTCGTGATCGATGGCGTGGTCGGCGACTGGCTCTGCGATCGTTACGGCAACCTGAAAGACACGCCGCTGACGGTCAAGGTTGAAAAGAACCGGTTGGTCTCGGCCGAGTCGCCGAACCAGGCGTTGCGCGACGACTTCTGGGCCTACACGCATACGGACGACAACAGCGACCGCGTCGGCGAGTTTGCCATCGGCACCAACGTCGAGTTGCGCGAAATCATCGGCCACATTCTGCAGGACGAGAAATTCCCTGGCATTCATATCGCCTTCGGCAACCCCTATGGGGCGCATACCGGCGCCGACTGGTATTCGTCCACGCACATCGACGTGGTGGGCGCCCAGTTCGACATCTGGGTGGACGACGACAAGATTATGGAACGCGGCCGTTTCCTGATCTGATCCATGCTGAGCCCGTGGCGCGAGCGCTTCAACGACAGCTTCACTGAGGAACGGTATCGCGCGTTTACCGGAGCGGTCACTGCGGGCGCGGGCGTCCCGATCGAGTTCCGGCTGTCTGAAACGCCCTGTTTTTTTTCGACGGAGCTCCTGCAGTCGCTCGTTGAAGCGGCGCAGGTGATGACCACGCAACTGCTGACCGACGCAGCCTATCGCACGGCCGCCGATGCGATCGTCCCCGAGCGGTTCAGGCTGGCGTCCGGCGAGGCGTACCCGACCTGCGTACAAGTGGACTTCGGCCTGGTGCGCACTGAATCCGGCGCCATCGAAGGCCGCCTCGTGGAGCTGCAGGCGTTCCCGTCGCTGTACGGGTTCCAGATGCTGCTTGCGGAGTGTGCGCTTGAAGGGGACGGGTGTCGATCTGTGGAACACTCCGGGAACTCGGTTGACGGTGTTCCGGGAGTGTTCCACAGATCGACACCCGTCCCCCTCAATTCCCGAATCTTCACCCCGTACTTGAGCGGCCTGAACCGTGATTCCTATACGGAGTTGATGCGCACAACCCTCGTCGGCGACCACGATCCCGCGAACGTGGTGCTGATGGAGATCGAGCCGCGGCGGCAGAAGACACTGCCGGATTTCACGGTGACCGAGCAGACGTGGGGCATCCGTCCACTTGACACGCGCGAGATCATCCGTGAAGGCCGACGGCTGTTCTACCGGAGGGACGGCGTGCTCACGCCGATCGCACGCATCTACAATCGCGTCATCCCCGACGAACTCGAACGGTCTGGCGCTCCCATGCCGTTCGACTTTCGCGACGATCTGGACGTGGAGTGGATCGGCGGCCCGGATTGGTTTTTCCGGATCAGCAAATTCTCCATCCCCTGGATCGATCACCCATGGGTACCCGAGACACACTTTCTCTCTGATGTGACTCAGGTTCCAGCCGACCGCGACGAGTGGCTGCTGAAGCCGCTGTTTTCATTTGCCGGCGGCGGAATTATCTTCAGCCCGACGGATGCCGACATCGCCGCGATCCCCCACGACCAGCGCCATTTGTCTGTGCTGCAACGGCGGGTGGCGTTTACTCCAGTCATCCGCACACCAGCGGGCGACACACAGGCCGAACTTCGGATCATGATGGTGCGCGAGGGCGACGGCTACCGCGCCGTCATGCCACTCGTGCGCATGGGCCGAGGCAGGATGATGGGCGTGGACCATAACAAGGGACTGCGCTTTGTCGGCGCCTCCGCCGCGCTCATTGGTGAGGAACACACGCCAATTGAGGATTGAGCGATTGGGGATCGGCCCCACACGTCTTCCTGAACACGCTCACCGACCGCGTGAACGAATCACCAATGGACGCAGGCTCGCGATCAGTGTCCCGACGAAACCGAGACGCTCATGAATCGCGCGAATGAGCATGCCGACCGTGGCGGCCACAATGGCCGACGCCACCGTCGGGTCACCTCCGCGCATACGCCCCGTCGCGCCGGCAATCACGGCCGCCTGAAGATAATGCCGATGGTGTACGTGACCACGTCGGCGACCGGTATCGGGCAGTCGGCATCCCAGGACTGGCCGCAATGGCGAGGCCACAGCCCATGCGTCGGTGCTGCTGACGGCGGCGCACGTGATCTACCTGACCAGCACCGGAGAACTGTTGGTGGTGACGCGAAACGTCACGACATTCGAGAGCGAGCACCGATACGACGTGGCGACCAGTGCCACCTATGCGGTGCCACTCTTTCTCAGTGGCGATTTGATTGTGCGCGATGCCACCGGTATCAGCCGGATGGGCGGGGCGTAAGACAGATCAACGGGGTAACCGGAATGCGGCCATCTCCTCGCCGTTGCGCACGAGGAGGATGCCACCCACGATGACCGGGTGATTCCAGGCCTTGGAATTGAGCGCGGGGAATCGCGCAAGTTCGGTGAATTTGTCGGGGGTCGCCGACACGAGTGCCAGCTCGCCCTCCTCAGACAGGACCAGCAACACGTCCTGATCGGCCAGCAGGACCATCTGGCCGTTGCCGTATCGTCCGCCCTTCCAGTTGCGCACGCCGTTTTCGAGGTTGATGGACGACAGAATATTGCCGTCAAAACCGAAGGCCTGGCCCTTGTGAACGACGTAGTCGTTGAAGTACGGCTTGAGACCGTTTGACGTCCAGCGCTCTTCAACGGCCCAGACGGCCGGCGTCGTGGCGGTGGCTGCCGCCCGCGTCACGTGAAGGCGGCGCATCCCAAGTCCTCCCATCGCAGAGGCCGTGTTGATCAACACGTCGCTGCCCGAGAGCGCGGCCGGCTGCACGATGGTGGTGCCACCGTCGGGCCAGTCGTGCTGCCACAACACGGCACCAGTCGCCGGCGCGAGGCTCACTGCGCCAGAGCCGGTCAGGAGCAGGACCTGCGGCACTCCATCGATCGTCACACGATGCGGCGAACTGTAACTGCCAAGCTGCCGCGGCCCGGTCCAGCGCGGCGCGCCGGTTGCGATGTCGTACCCCGACATCGTCCCCGACGTGGCCACAATGACGACATCGTCAACCACGATGGGCGAACTGGTGAAGCCCCAGCCTGGAAGAGTCCTTCCGTTGTCGGTGGCTGCGTTGCGCGTCCACACGACAGACCCGGTGCGCGCGTCCAGGGCGTTGATGATGCCTGTGGCGCCAAGCGCGAATACCCGACCGTTGTGAATCGTTGGCGTACCGCGTGGGCCGGCGCCCCCATTCGACTCCCAGAACCGGACCGGGTCGCTATGCCGCCAGACCGGCTCTCCCGTGGACAGTCGATAACACGCGACCATCTCGTTTTCGCCTCGTTGCTCCTGCGTGTAGAACAGATCGCCGCTGACGGCGAATGATGACCAACCGGGCCCCACCGGCCGTCGCCACAACTCGACAGGCGGCGACGCGGACCAGTCGGTGTTGATGCGCAGGCCGCGAACCACGCCATCGCGATCGGAACCTCGAAAGCCTCCCCATTCGACTCGCGCGAATTCGGGCTCGCTCAGGGCAGGCCGTGTCAGGGTCAGGCCCGGCTCGCTCTTCGCAGAGGCGGCCGGCGTCTGGGCTGGCGTCACCGGCGCCGCGGGAAGCGCGGGTGCCGGAGTCTGCACTTGCGCGGGAGGCGACGGAATTGGGGCGTCGGTTCGCGTCTGGGCCAGGAGCCGGTCTTCGGCTGTCGGCGTCCAGCGCCACGCGAGTTGGGGAAGACCCCAGAACAAGCCGTCCGTCCGGGCGAGTGTCCAGACACCGCAACCGATCAGGATTGCGGCGACAAGCGCGAGGCGCCGGCGCCCCGGAGCGAGGCCGCGGCTTGCGGCAGCCCAGATCACGAGAGCCAGACTCAACGTCGGCGGGACGGCATAGACATACAACATCCTGCCCATCAGGCCGTTCTGAAGGGAAATGTGGGTGAAGGGACCTATGGCGACCGTCGCGACCACGATCGCGGCGAGTGCGATAAGACGTTCGGACCAGGGCGCGCGGCTGAAGAACATCCACCACACGACAATCGCCAGCGAGAACAGGAGTCCGCCGGCCACGGCCACCAGGGCCGTACCCAGGCCGAGCAACTCGGCCTGGGGCGCGACGATGGGCATGACAAATCGTGTCAGGACGAGCAGCCCGGCGAATACGACGCCAGGCCAGAGACGGAGCGATCTGGCAGGGGGCAATCTGTGCCGTTGGACGCCTGGCGCCTACGGCTTGTTCCGTTCGATTTCGCCCACGTCGAGAATGGCGTGTTTCTGCAGGAGTGTTTCAATGCCCTCGTGACTGTCCACGAACGAGGCCCAGACGGCCGCGCACCAGGCGTCAATCGCCTGATCACGCTCGGTGCCAGCCGGGGCGGCCATCACGTGCTGGGCGGTGACAACGCCTCGATCCAGCGGCAGAGCAAATGACGGCCAGTTCCTGCTGCGCCGCGCCAGAGCCACCCCGCGTGAGCGTGTAGCACGGGAGTCGGTGGTGGGCGTCGCGTTCAACGTGTTGGTCCATGCCAGGTGACTCACCCTCGGGCGACGCGGTCCATGGGCAACCCTCAAGGCGGGCGCGCGTCAGCGACATTGGCATAAGAACGCCGCCCGATCGCGCGTCTCCTCACGCTCCATCCACGTATCCATAGCCCACGGGAGGCGCCACGTCCAATTGTGTTCACCGACCGTTGCGGGCGTGTTGATCCGATCGCGCCAGCCGAAGACGTCCTGGATCGGGAAGAACAGGTGGTCGGACGCCGCGCTGGCCATGAGCCGAAGAATCCCATCACGCAGGGCGTCAGTCCATGGCGCGGCAGGGTCCCAGGCGCCGATGCCGGTGCGATTCAGCACGTCCGCCATCGCGTGTCGATCCCCGGCCGGGGCCGCGTCCCACCACGCGGCCATCGGCTCGGTATCGTGCGTGCCGGTAGTGGCAACCGACCGCCCTGGATAGTGGGCGGGTTCCACAAACGGCCGGCCGGGCAGCGACCACGCGCGTTCCCACCGCAGCACCTTGTATCCGCCCACACCAAGGCGCGCAATCGACTCGCGCACGAACCCGGGCACGGTGCCCAGATCTTCGGCCACCACATCCACGCCTGTCTCGAGAAAGACGCGCATCACCGCCTCGCCCTGCGCCAACTGTGTCGGTTCGTCCGGCGGCAGGAAGAACGTCTCGCCACTCGGCGCCTTGCCGTAGGTGCGATAGAAGCCCACGAGGTGGTCCACTCGGAATCCGTCGTACAGCGACCGCATGCGTTCCGCGCGCTGACGCAGCCACGCGAAACCTGTCTGATGAATCACATCCCACCGATACATCGGCAGGCCCCAATCCTGGCCCGTGTCGCTGAAATCATCGGGCGGCACACCCACCGACACGTCGGTCAGGAACTCGTCCTGACGCGCCCAGACGTCTGCACTGTGCGCATCCACCGCAAACGGCAGGTCGCCGAACAGCGCGACACCCAGTTCGCTCAACGACTGCCGCGATGCGCGCCACTGGGTCTCAGCCACCCACTGCACGTACTGCTCGAACATCAGCCGGCGTCCGAGATGACGACGCACCTCGTTGATGGCTGCGGGCTCGCGACGCGCGACCGCCGCCGGCCAGTCGCGCCACTGTCCTCCCGGCCACTCCGCCGCGCATGCCTGGAACAGCGCGTAGTCGTCGAGCCACCACCGCTCCCGGTGCGTGAACGCTGCGAACTCACCTGCGCGAATCGTCCGCTGGTCCCAATCGTCACTGACGAATTGACGAAAAGCCCTCCACAACGCCACGTCTTTAAGTTCGCGGACCTCGGCAAAGCGCACCCTCGTGCTTCCGCGCGCATCGTCGAGCCAACGGCGCGCGTCAGACGACAAGCACTCAAGACCGCCGGCTCTGGAGAAGTCGTCCATTCCATCGAGCGACAGATAGATCGGATCAATCGCCATCGCCGAACACGCCGAATACGGCGACGACTGACCGCGCGGCATGGTGCCGACCGGCAGCAACATGAGCTGATCGCAGCCTGCCGCCTGCAGCCACTGCCCCATCGGCGCCAGGTCCGGAATCTCGCCGATGCCCCAGCTGCGCGAAGAGGGCATCGACGACAGCGGCAGGGACACGCCGCAGTGGCGGGTCATTGCGGGCCCGCCATGGCCAGCACTCGGGCTGCGGCGCCAGCGAACAGGTCGGGTTCCGGCAACAGGCTCATCACCACGTGCGCTCCACGAGGAAAATCAAAGAAATACCCGGGATGGACGACGACGTGCGCGTCGTTCAGCAGACGCATCACCAGCGCTTCTTCGCCGATGGTCTCAGGCACACGCACCACCACGGACCACCCGCCTTCGGGTGGCACCACCGTCACAGAGGGGTGCGCCGCGGCGATGCGCTGCAGTTCGCGATAGTTCTGGCGCACGCGAGCGCGAATCGCATCGCGCACCACCATGCTCCCTGCAATCAGCCGGGACGCGGCCACCTGAACGGGCGTTGAAACGGACAGGTAGGTGTCGCAGATGATCTCCAGCCGCTCGAGCGCGTCGGCGACGACCGTGTCGGGACCGCTGACGACAATCCATCCGAGTTTGAGCTGCGGCAGGGCCGCCGACTTCGACAGGCCACCCAACGTGAATGTGAGCACACGTGGTTCGCCCAGCAGGGACACGGCATCGCGTCCAGGCGCAATCGGATAGTCCGAGAATACCTCGTCGGAGATGATCGCGAGGGCGTGCTCCTGCGCGAACGTCACCAGCCACTCGCGGTCGTCGCCACGCAGCATCGAGCCCGTCGGATTGTTTGGCGACACGACGAGCACCGCCCGCGTGCGCGGTCCGCAGGCGGCGCGAACGCTCTCGCGGTCGATGGACCACACACCATGGTCGTCGAGCCGATACGGTGATGACACCACCGAGTCGAGCCCTGTCAGCAAGTCGAACAACGGGTAACTCGGCTGCGGCACCAGAACCGCATCACCGGGATCGCACAACAACTTGAACAGCAGTCCGTAAGCCTCGCTCGTGCTCGCGGTGAGTACCACGCGGTCGGGGATCACGTGCGCGTCGGGCCGCGAGGTCGACGCGGCCACGGCTTCGCGAGCGGACATCAGGCCAAATGGCTCGGGGTCATAGGAGAGCGCGCGGCGATCCGCCAGGCCTGACAGCAGATCCGTTGAATACCCCAGCCCCACCCTCGTCGGGTTGGTGACAGTCAGGTCAGCCAGCCTTACGCCCTGCGCCCGAAGGCCGGCGAGGGCCACACTGAATGCGTTTGGTTCAAGGCGTGCAGGCAGTCGAGCTGAGAACACGCGTCCAGTTAATCACGGACCTTGGGCCCTGGACCGCGCCAGCAGTCCTAGTCGGGTCACGGCCGGTTGCCCTGGCGCGAAGCTCCGCTTGTCCCTGCCAGGCGGACGCCCTGCAATGGCGGCATCATGAAGCTCAGTAGGTGGCAATGAATCCCCATATCGTGATCGATCGAGAGGCCGTGTCGGCGTTTTGCCTGCGCCATCACATCGCGCGTCTCGCGGTGTTCGGGTCGGTGCTGCGTGATGATTTCCGTCCGGACAGCGACGTCGACGTGCTCGTCGAGTTTCAGCCCGGACACATGCCTGGACTGCGGTTCATGGCGATTGAGCGGGAGTTCTCTGCCCTGCTCCACGGACGGCGCGTCGACATGGTGACGCCGAAGTTCCTGAGTTCCCGCATTCGCGATCAGGTGTTGAAGACCGCCAAACCGCTGTATGTCGCCGGCGTCCCTCCGCCTCAGGCTTCGCTGGAGTAATTCGACCTCAGCCACCGAGGGCGGCTGCCCATCGGCTTCAGTCGGACTATTAAACACGTTCCGCGTGTATCCACGGCCGTTTGCGTCCTTCAGGCCGCGCCCACCTGGGCGGGCTGGGCGCCGTACGCGCCGGTGTATCCGCTGATGTAATTGAGCATGTGCAGGAGCGGCAGACCGTTCTTGTGCGCGTTGAATGTCGCATAAGGACCTCCCGAAAGGGGACGGTCGCCGTTGGCACTCGGTTGTCAAGCGGTGTGCGCCGAACCGATGTGGCCACTTGTGGCTATAATTTAGGCATGACGGTTGGAATCCGGGAACTGAAAAACAACCTGAGCCGCTACGTCCGGAAAGCCGAGGCGGGCGAGCGTGTGGCCGTCACCGCCCATGGTCGTGTCGTCGCGGAACTGGTGCCGCCATTGTCACAGTCCGGTAAGGCGCCGAGCAGCCGGTTTGAACGGCTGGTGGCCTCCGGTGTCGTGGAGCCGGCAAGCGAGAAAGGGGACCCGACTGCAGGATGGCCAGTCCTCCGTCTGGATCCGGGGTTGACTCGGGCGCTCATTGACGAGGACCGTGGCGAGGCGTAGCGCGCCTGCCGTCCTGGCCCTGCGCTATGTCGAGACCAGTGCGCTCCTGGCCGCCCTGCTTGAAGGGCATGGGGCGGCCCGCCGGGCGCTGCGAGTCCCCGGCACGCTGGTGACGTCCGCACTGACGTTCGCGGAAGCCCGGCGCGGGGTGATCCGCGCGCGTCGAACGCGGCGACTGACGGCCGATCAGGAGCGCTCGGCACTCAGCGCGCTGACTCGTTTTCGGCGCCGATGTGCCGTCATGCCCGTCACCGACGACATCCTGGTTCGTGTCGGCAAGCCGTTTCCGGCCGAACCTGTCCGCGCGCTTGACGCCATTCACCTGGCGACTGCCGCAGCGCTCACCGACGATCCCCAGTGGCTGACGATGCTGACGCTGGACGAACGTATCGTGGCCAACGCACGGGCCATCGGATACGAACTCGTGTTGTAGCAGGCCAGGCCAATGTTGACGGCCTCGGGTACACTGGAACGCATGACGCCGCAACGTGTTCGCATTGGTTCAGCCATGGCCGTGGCCACGCTTCTGACGCTCGCGCCCCTGGCCGCTCAGCAGGCGCCGAAGGTTTCGGCGCCGTACGAGATGTTCACCCTGCCCAACGGCCTGACGGTCATCCTGCACGAAGACCACAGCGTGCCGATGGTGACGGTCAACGTCTGGTATCACGCCGGGTCCGCGCGCGAGAAGTTCGGGCGCACCGGCTTTGCCCACCTCTTCGAGCACATCCTGTTTGAGGGATCGAAAAACGTGAAGGAAGGCGACTTCGATAACTTCCTCGAAGCGGCCGGCGGCAGCAACAACGGTTCGACGACTACGGATCGGACCAACTATTACGAATCCCTTCCGGCCAATGCGCTGGACCTGGCGCTGTTTCTGGAATCCGACCGCATGGGGTTCCTGCTCGACGTCGTCACACCGCAACTCGTCAATGGCCAGCGCGACGTCGTCAAGAACGAACGGCGCCAGAGCTACGAGAACGCGCCCTACGGCATGTCCAATGTGCGCCTCACCGAGCTGATGTATCCGAAGACGCACCCGTACTACTGGCCCGTCATCGGCTACATGGAAGACCTGACGGCCGCCACACACGAAGACGTGAAGGAGTTCTTCACCAAGTACTACGCGCCGGGCAACGCGAGCATCGTGATTGCCGGCGACATCAACCCGGCCGAGGCGCGAAAGAA
This sequence comes from uncultured Solibacteraceae bacterium, assembly GCA_964489685.1. GTDB lineage: Bacteria > Acidobacteriota > Vicinamibacteria > Vicinamibacterales > SCN-69-37 > SYFT01. The sequence continues at coordinate 14,541 of CAZAZR010000088.1, forward strand.
GGTTGAACACTGGTTTGGCGATGTGAAAGCCGGGCCGCGGCTGGCGCCCATCGAGGCCCCACCTGTCGAGCTGACATCGGTCATCCAGGAGACCATGACCGACAACGTTCAGTTGCCAAGGCTGACGCTGGCCTGGCATTCGCCGGCGCAGTTCAAACCGGGCGACGCCGAACTGGACGTGCTGGCCAGTGTGTTGACCGGCGGCAAGAACTCACGCCTCTATAAGCGACTGGTCTACGACCTGCAGCTCGTGCAGAGCATTCAGGCGTTCCAGGCAAGCGCCGCGCTGGGTTCGCGATTCCAGATCGTCGCAACGGCCCGGCCATCCGACGACCCGCCCGATCAGGTGCTGGCGCGCATCAAAACGATCATCGATGAGGAAATCGAGAAACTGAAAGCCGCGCCGCCGGCCGCACGTGAAGTACAGCGTGCGTTGAACGGCATCGAGTCGAACTTCCTGAACTCCATGCAGCAGAGCGGCGACAAGGCCGACCTGATGAACGCGTATTTCTTCGCGACGGGCAACCCGGACTACTTCGCCGAAGACCTGGCGCGGTATCTCGCCCTTCAGCCGAACGACATCCAGGCGGCGGCCAGGCGATGGCTTCCCGCGGACAGACGGCTGGAGCTTTCCGTGCATCCGAAGGGAAAGTAGAAGCCATGAAGAATGAGCTAATTGGGCAATGGGGCAAAGAGGCCATGAAGACATTTGTGAAAACGGCACTTTGCCTGGTCCTCGGAGTTGTGGTGTTGACCTCGGCGTCAATGGCAATCTCCGCCCAGCAGATGCCGGATCGGTCCAAGGCGCCGGCACCTGGTCCGGTACCTGCGCTGAAACTGCCGCCAATTCGAAAAATGACGCTGGCCAACGGCCTGCCGGTGTGGATCGTCGCCATGCCCAAGGTGCCCGTGGTGCAGGTCAACCTGATCGTGCGCGCCGGGGCGGCCACCGACCCGACCGGCAAGTACGGGCTGGCCAGTTTCACGGCCGCGATGCTCGATGAGGGCGCGGGCACGCGCGATGCACTCGCGCTGGCCGACGCCATCGAGTTCCTCGGCATCAGCATCTCCACCGGCAGCTCGTGGGACGCGTCAACCGTTGGTCTGTTCAGCCCGGTGTCGAAGTTGGACGATGCGCTGCCGTTGCTGGCGGATGTGGCGCTGCATCCGACGTTTTCTGAGAGTGAGGTTGAACGCCTGCGCCAGGAGCGGCTGACGTCGCTGCTCCAGCAGCGCGACAACGCCGGCGTGCTGGCGAACGCCGCGTTCGGCCGACTGGTGTACGGCCCGCGCCACCGATATGGCGCGATGGCCATGGGCAACACCGTGTCGAACGGCGAGATGACCGCGCAGGAGATTCGGGCGTTCCACGCGCAGTACTACCAGCCGCAGAGTTCCCATCTCCTCGTGGTGGGCGATGTGACACCCGAGACGATTCTGCCGAAGCTGGAGAAGACGTTTGGCGGCTGGAAGAATGGCGCAAAGCCCGCCGCGCCGGCCCTGCCCGCCGCGCCGCAGCACGCGGCCAAACAGATCTACCTCATCGATCGGCCTGGCGCAGCGCAGTCGCAGATTCGCATCGGGTGGATCGGCGTGCCCCGAAGCACGCCCGACTACTACGTGCTCGAGGTCATGAACACGGTGCTGGGCGGATCGTTCACGTCCCGTCTGAATCAGAACCTGCGCGAGCGCAACGGCTACTCGTATGGGGCTGGCTCCACGTTCGACATGCGCTCTTCAGCCGGTCCCTTTTTCGCGTCATCTGGCGTGCAGACCGACAAGACGGTGGAGTCACTGCGCGAGTTCTTCAACGAACTGACGGCCATCCGCCAGCCGATTCCGGCCGCCGAACTCGACCGCGCGAAGAACTACCTGGCGCTGGGCTTTCCCGCGGGGTTCGAAACCACGGGATCGGTGGCGGCGCAGCTTGGCGAACTGGTGATCTACGGCCTGAGTGAGTCGCTGTTCACCGAGTATGTCGGCAGGATTCAGGGCATCACGGTGGCTGACGCCCAACGCGCGGCCAACCAGTACATCCAACCCGACAAGTTCGCCGTCATCGTCGTCGGCGACCTGTCGAAGATCGAAGCACCCATTCGCGCGGCCAACCTCGGGCCCGTGCGCGTCGTGGCCGTTGATGACGTACTCAAGTAGGGCGCGCTGAGATCCCGCGGGTGATTGTTGTTGTCGGGGCCGGCGCGGCGGGGCTGGTTGCCGCGATCTTTGCGCGATCGACCAGTGGCGACGTACTGCTGCTTGAGCGAACCACCGACGGCGGCCGCAAGATCCTGATTAGCGGTGGCGGCAGGTGCAACATCCTGCCGTCGTCTCTGCATCCCGAACGGTTCGTGACCGACTCGCCTTCCCCGCTGCTCCGCGGGATGTTGCGATCGTGGCCGCTCACTGAACAGCGCACGTTCTTCGAACACGAGGTGGGCATTCCGCTCGCGCTGGAGGGGGAGACCGGGAAGCTGTTTCCGGCCTCGAACCGCGCGCGGGATGTGCGCGATGGCCTGATGGCCCTGGCTCGCATCAGAGGTGTTGAGGTGCAGACACAGACCTCGGTCACGGCCGTTGAGGCCACCGCCGGATCGCACCGTTGGCGGGTCGCGACCTCGCGGGGCGACTTCGATGCCTCAAGCGTGATTCTGGCCACCGGTGGCC
>CAZAZR010000089.1:0-17105 GCA_964489685.1 uncultured Solibacteraceae bacterium
CAAAGCAGTAGCCGGCCTTCCTGATGAAGCCCGTCTTGCCCGCCAGAATGTCCATCCCGGTTCCCAGCAACTTGTTGGTGCTGTGGATGTTGATCACGCGCCGGTCGGTGCGCACCTGGTACTTCGCCGCACTCATCACAGAGGCCAGTTGCTGGTTGGCGCTGGCAAACGCCATCAGGTGCGAGATGTCGTAGGCCGAGGACACATTCCGATCATCGAGGCCGGACGGGTCGGCGTAGTGGCTGTTGGTCAGGCCCAGCTGGCGCGCCATGTCGTTCATGCGCTCGACAAACGCCGGCGTCCCGCCTTCAGAGGTGCGCGCCAGGATGCGTGCGGCGGCGTTGTCAGACGCGATCAGTGTCAGGTTGAGCACATCGCGCAGCGCGAGCGTTTCACCCGCGCGCAGATGCGTGACGTTCGCGCCGCGGACATCGGCGGTCACCACCGTGACCTGACGACCGAGGTCGGGCTCATCGGCGATGAAGGCCACGCCGGTCATGACCTTGGTCAGGCTCGCGATCGATCGCTGGTCGTGGGAATTCGCTTCCCACAGCACTTCATTCGTCTGGGGATTGAACACAATCGCCGCGGCAGCGCGCACGTCGGGGACGATGTTGCCGAGGGCATCTTTCTTGTAGCGCGGCGTATTGGCTTCGCGCTGAAGCCGGGCGGCCGCGGCGGAACGTGCCATCGCAGCCGCGCGGGCCCGGGCGGCTCGGGTACGGGTCGGCGTGGTGCGCGGCTTCTGATCCCGCGCGGGGGCGGCGGTGGGTTTTGCCTGGGTCGCTTTCGGCGAGGTGACGGGCCTGGCGGGTGGTCGCGACTGTGCCTGAGCCAAACCAACGAACGAGGCGCAGCACATTGCTGACAGCGCCACGACAGAAACCGTTCGATTCAGTCGGCCGTACACATACACGTGAAACCCTCCGGCAACCCATCAAGGGCCCTGCTGTTGAACTCAGACGCCGAATCCCCCCGGACGGCCGCGATAGTACCATCCAGATTCCGGATTCCGCAACCTGACTCGTGTACTATCGGTCCCTCAGGAGTATTTCTGCACCCTCCCGACCCCATTCCACCGCAGTCTGAGGCCCATATCCTTCGGACTGAGGAGTTCCGAGCCCTGCGGGCCACGATCCGCGAGCGGGGCACGCTCCGTGTCGGCCTGGCCGTGGCGGGCCTGACCGCGTGGGCCGCCCTGCATGTGGCCGTCCAGGTGTGGCTACCCTCCCCGGTCACCCTGCTTGTGCCGCTTCTGGTCCTGGCCGGGGCGTTTGAAGGGATCTTTGCGATCCACGTCGCAGTGGAACGGATTGGCCGCTACATTCAGGCCGCCTATGAGGTGTCGGCCGACCTGGGTCCGCGCTGGGAGCACTCCGCCGAGGCGTTCGGCAGGGCCTCGACTGACCCGGCCGGAAGACTCGACCCGCTCTTCTCGGTGGCGTTCGTCGCGGCCACCCTCCTCAACCTCGTCCCCATCGTCCTGCTCACCGCCGGACTAGGCCAGACCGAACCGGGAGTCTTCGCCGAACTGGTGCTGTATGGCGGACTGCATCTGGCGTTCATCATTCGGGTGGTCCGCGCGCGGCGCTTTACCGCCCGCCAGCGGGCCCAGGAACTCAGCCTCTTTGAGCGACTGACCCGCCCCGACTGAATCCAAGCGATTGTTCGAAACAATCCAATCGCCGTGGCCAGACTGACACAGTCTCGGCCGGCGTGTCGGCGCTCGTACTGCAGTCCGCACGCGGATCGACCGATTATTCTGGCAGGAGGCCCCATGGAACTACCACTCGTCGTCAGGGCGGATTCGGGCACGTTGCTTGCATTGCCGAGCGTGCAGAGAGGATTGGAGGACGTCACTGCAATGAGCCTGGTTCGTTTGATGGGGTTCACGACGCTGACATGTGGGTGCGTCACCGGTCGATACCGTGAAGAGGGATCGAAGCGGGAAATCATCTACATCGAGGAGAAGAGCACCGTGTGTGTTTCCTCGGGCCACGTCCGGAATCAGCCTGTGAGCGCCGACCGGGTGGCGCACGGGTTTACTCCGACGGCGGCGGTTCGGGCGTAGTTTTTTCAGTCGGGGTCTGTACTTCAGGCCCCAAACAGCCGAGAAGCCTAATTACATGGCTCTCGCGCTTCACTCGACACGCCCGGTCCGGCGCCCACGCTCGTTGCGTTCGCCGGCTCGCAGCCCCCCGATACGAATTCTGCATCGGCACTTCCACTTTTCGCTTGTACCACGGCGACTGCCTGTCGGTGATGCCCACACTTGAACGCGGGTCGATCGACGCGATTGTGACGTCACCTCCCTACAACCTGGGTATCAAATACCGCTCTTATGAGGACGACCTGCCACGCGGCGAATACCTGGCGTGGACAGACCAGTGGCTTCGGGCCGCCTCAAAGGTATGTGGGCCGCAGGCGTCGCTCTTCCTCAACGTGGGCGCCAAGCCGACCGATCCGTGGATTCCTCTTGAGGTCGCCCAGGTGGCGCGCGGCTACTTCAAGCTGCAGAACACCATTCACTGGGTGAAGTCGATCGCCATCGATCGCGCGTCCACAAGCGAAGCCCTCGGCCTCGAACGCGACATGGCCGTGGGGCACTACAAGCCGATCAACAGCGAGCGATTCGTCAACGATTGCCACGAGTTCATCTTTCACTTCACCCCCGACGGCCGGACCAAACTCGACCGCCGCGCCGTGGGCGTCCCCTACCAGGACAAGTCCAACGCCGCCCGCTGGGCCGCGGGTGGCGACGGCAAGCGATGCCGGGGCAATACCTGGTTCATTCCCTACGAGACCATCCAGAGCCGCGACCGCGACCGGCCGCACCCGGCGTCATTCCCGCCCAAGGTGCCCGAACAATGCCTGTTGCTGCACGGCCTCTCGCGCCTGACGACCGTCATGGATCCGTTCCTCGGGCTGGGCAACACGGCGATCGCCGCCGGCCGGCTCGGCGTCAACTTCGTCGGCATCGAAATGGACGAGCACTATCTGAAGGAGGCCGTCGCGCGCGTCAAAGCGGCGCTGACCGCGCCGAGCGCCGACTGAACGTGCGGCCTGTCGGAAATTGAGGATTGAGGATTGAGCGAGTGAGGATCGGGATCTGACGGATGGCTGATCGGGGATTGTCGATAGGCACTGGTGGGATTGTCGACCAATCCCGATCCTCACTCGCTCAATCCTCAACCCTCCATCTTTCCGCCGCCCGGCGCCAAAATAAAAACGCCCCGGCCAGCCATGCTGACCGGGGCGTTCGTGTTTTTCAGCCGGTGAGCGGCGTCAGAACCGAATGCGGCCGCCGAGCTGCATCTGCCAGCGCGAGCGCAGGTCGTCGCGCTGCCACTTCCGGAAGCTTGATCCCGTGAGGAACGAGATGTTGTAGCCCGTCACCTGCCCTGCGGTGAGCACCGGCGTGACCGGCGCAATTGCGTTGAACGTGGCGTACTCCTGGATGCCGCGCTTGGAGTCGATGAGGTTCAGCACGTTGAGGATGTCGAGCGAGATCTCCGCCTTGACGCGCTGGAACGGCAGCGCGATGTTGTAGCGGAAGTCGAGCTGGTTCGACCAGGGCGCACGGCAGACGTTGCGCGGGATGATCTTGCCGATGTACTCGCTGAGACACCCGTCTTCCTGGAGGAAGTTCACCAGTTGCTGGTACGTGCCGCCCGTGAACGCCACTTCTGACGCCGACGCCGGAATATAGAGCAGGTCGTTGCTCGTGCGCCCGTCGCCATTCACGTCACCGAAGTACGTGAGTGTGAACGGACGGCCCGACTGGCCCGAGTAGTAGACCGAGGCCGTGCCGGTGGCACCGCCAAACAGCCCCATCTCGTGTGACGCCGAGAAGTTGATGCGATGACCCGGGTCGTAGACCGACGTGCCGACCGGCGGGTTGTTCGGGTCGCCGGCCACAAGCACGTTCCCCCAGTTGGACGCCGCCTGGCTCGACGTGCCTTCCATGACGGCTTTCGATTCGCCGTAGAGGTACGACGCGTTGAAGAAGAACCCGTTGCGGAACGGCTTGCGCAGTTCCACGATGCCGCTCCACGTGTGCCCCTCACTGGAGTTCGTGAGGAAAATGACATCGCTCAGCGCCGTCGTGTCGCGCGTGAAGATCGGGCGGCCGTCAAGGTTCTGGCTGCCCGACTGCAGGTCGCGGTTCAGGTTCTGGTACTTGACGTCCTGAATGTTCTTGGTAAACAGGAACTCGCCTGACATGACGAGGCCGCCGGCCAGCTTGCGCTCGTAGGCCAGGTTGCCGCGCAGCAGGGTCGGGTACTTGTAGTTGGGATCGATCAGGTCGATCTCGTTGGTGAACGACGACCCCGCCGCACCGGTCACCGTCGTCGGCTGCGACTGCGCGTTGGCAGAAAACGGAATCCGGCTCGCGTTGTTGTTCGTGGCCCCGATACGCTGGAACTCGATACCCGTGTTGCCGTACTGGTTCGACAGCCACACATACGGTGTGCGGCCCGAGAACATGCCCACGCCGCCTCGGATCTGCTGCGAGCCATCGCCGTTGAGATCCCAGTTGAAACCAATACGCGGCGAGTAGCGGACACCCGAGGGCGTCGTATCAGTGGCGAATCCGAAGTTGGCCAGCGCCGCCGGGTTGGCCGTCGGCTTGTCGGGGAACATCGGCACATCAATACGTGCGCCCATCGTGAGCGTCACGTTCGGCCGCCAGCGCCACTGGTCACCCACGTAGAAGCCCAGCGTGCGTACGCCGAACTCCGCTGACGGCTGGGCCGGGTTGGTCGGGAAGCTGTGGTCGAACTGCTGCGCCAGGCCCTGGTCAAAGAAGTCGAGGCTGTTGAAGGTATAGGTGCCGAAGTTGTCGCGGATGAACAGGTTCCTGAACTGGAAGAACTCATTGTGGGTCCCCAGGGTAATCGTGTGGCGCCCCTTGAGGACCGTGTAGTCGTCGTGGAGTTCGATGATGTCCTGATCCAGTTCGTTGGCGGCCGAAAACGCCTCGCGGCCCACGGTGACCTGGATGCCACTCGCCAGACGCACGGTCGTGCGCGGGAATGGCTTGCTCTCGAAATCCTGACCCGCGCGACGGTCGCGCACGCGTGTGTACGCGATGCGGAACTCGTTCACGGCGTTGCCGAACGTCGAGTTCAACTGCGCGACCAGGCCGTTGGACTTGTTACGAATTCGGTAGAAGCCGTCCGGCGTCGTGTAGCTCGAGATGCTCGTGCTGCCGATGTCGTTGAGCGCGTTGACGTAGTTGTGACGCAGCGTGAGGCGATGGTTGGACGAGAGGTTGACGTCCACCTTCCCCAGGTACTTGTCGGAATTCGTGGTGCGACTGTACTCGTCCGACGCGCCGTCGATCGAATAGCCGTACTTCGTGTTCAGAATGCTGAAGAACCGGGCGACATCGGCCTCTGCGCCGCGGAACGCCTGCGGGCAGCCCGAGATGCAGAATCCGGTCGGCGTCGTCTTGCGACCCCAGTCGGCATTGCCGAAGAAGAACGCCTTGCCCTGCTTGATGGGGCCGCCCACGCTGAAGCCGCCCTGCTTGTCGCTGAAGGTCGCGATCCGCGTATTAGTGATGCCCTTGCCCACCCAATCCTGGTTGCGGCCAAAGTAGAACGTTGTACCGCTGAAGTTGTTGGCGCCACTCTTGGTCACGGCGTTGATGCCGCCGCCCGAGAAGCCGCCCTGACGCACGTCGTACGGCGACACCACCAACTGGATCTGGGCGATGGCGTCAATGCTGATGGGCTGCGCTTCGGTCTGGCCGCCCGGGGTGCCCGTCTCGGCCAGGCCGAACAGGTCATTGAACACCGCGCCGTCAATCTGAATGCTGTTGTAGCGCGCGTTGCGGCCCGCCACTGACACGGCGGTCACGGTGTTGTTGGTGGTGATCGCGGCAAAGTAGGGATTGATGCGCACGATGTCGAGCAGGCTGCGCGAAATGGTCGGCAACGCTTCCTTGACATCCCCGGAAATGTTCGCCGCGGCGCCCGCCCGAGTCACGTCGATCGCGGTCGCTTCGCCGGTGACCGTCACGGTCTCGGCCACGGCGTCCAACTCGAGCTTGAACGGCACCTGGCGCTCTTCGCCCAGGTTCACGATTACGCCGGTTTCTTCTTTCTTCCGGAAGCCGGACATGGTCACGGTCACGGTGTAGGGACCGCCCACCTGCACGTTCTGCAGGATGTACTTGCCGTCCGCCATCGTGACGCCTTCGTACGTCGTCCCGGTCGGCCGGTGGATGGCCACGACCGTGGCACCGGGCAGCACCCCACCCTGCGAGTCCACGACCGAGCCCGACAAAGCACCGGTCGTCACGGTCTGCGCCGACGCAGACTCCGCAGCGGCAAGCGCCGCACACAGCACGAAGCTGAGAAACAGCGTTGACTTCCTCACAACCTTCATCCCTGATCTCCAGTCCATAAACGGCCAACCGCCACGAAACGGGGCGGCCGAATTATACCAGTACGCCCCATGACGCCGAAGGCACGCCGGCGTCACGGGACGGTTAAATCAGGAGGTCGGGCTATTTCCGGCGGGCGAAGGGCACGGTCCACTGGGAACGGTGGGTCACGTCCACGTCTTCGCGCTTCACTTTGACCTCGATTTTCCGGACCCGGCGCATCGGATCAGGGTTCGAGGAGTAGTAGCTGAGGATGTAGTAATCGGAGGTTTCGGCGTCGATTCGGGCCAAACCCTTCTTGAAGTCGTTGGAATTACAGATGCAGAACCCGCCCGTCAGGTCCGCGATGGTCCTGAGCGAATCGACCGAGGTGGTGATGTGGTTACGCCACTCGGTGGTCGTGAAGTTCTGGTTGATGTCCGGGCCGGCGATGAGGCCCCGCGGGTCGATCGTGTAGAACGTGGCATTCGCGCGGTTGGCCGCCCGGGTCAGTTCGGCCAGCTGCGACACCAAGTCTGCCACAGCAAACGCCTGGCTCCCGGTTTCAAACGGGTTCATCCCGTCGCGCTCTCGCGATGTGATGCCGGTTTCGAGCGGCACGTTCCCGTTGCCGTCGCGCTGCGGCACGGCGTAGCGCTCCTGCTCCTGCTTCCACCGCGACTCGGTGAACGGGTTGAAGTCGTACCCGGAGCTCAGGTAAATAAACGCCTTTCGGCGGTTGTTGACCCGTTCCAACTGCTTCAAGAGGTCGTACGCCGTGGAAAACGCAACGTGCACCCGATGGCGCAGCTCCTGCGGGCCGGCGGTAGACGAGGGCGCCAGCAGGATGTCTTCGGGCGACATGCCCGCCCCCATGACCTTCTTGATGGACTCGGTCAGACGGCCGCGGTCGTAGGTCTGCTGCACTTCGATCGAGGACGGACCGGTGGACACCACCGAGAACAGGTCGCCGTCATGCACGAGCGTGTTGGTGATCTGTGTCAGCAGGTTCCGCACCCGCGGCGAATCGCCGGCCTGCAGGTGCAGGTCGTCGATGAAAATGATGAAGACGCGGCCGGCGACGTCTGAGGGAGGCCGCGTCGGCGGCAGGATCATGCCTTCGGGCGCCGCCGTCGGGGCACTCAACACTTCAACCGAGAGCTCGCGGCCGCCGTACACCAGCCGATAATCGCCGATCGCCTGCTCGATGCCGTCCTCAAGGACCACAAAGTCCTTCATCTTCAGGTCGGGGATGAACTGCCCGCGTTTGTCGCGGGCGATCACGTCAAGCGTGACCAGGTCCGTCTGGCTGGAGAACGTCGGTCTCTGCGCCGTGGTCTGTGCTGACGACGTCGGAGGAGGCGGCTGCTGGCCGCTGATCGTCACCGCCGTCAGCAGGGTCGGCAGCATCAGCCAGAACCGGAGGGTCTTGGGTCTCTCGTTCATGGAATTCATCTCGTCGCCCAATTATGACATCGCCCGCGTCGGTCTGGTCTGCTGCCCCGGCGTCTGGTCCGGCGTCGTCGCGCGGTTTCCCGCCACGCCGGCCGCGGCGGCGCCTGGGGAGTTCGGCGGCGACGGCCTCCCATTTGGCGTCAATTCCGGCCGCACTGGCGCGAATGGCGGGCTCGTCGGTCCACAGGTCCGGGTTGAGCCCTTGCGCCGCCTCGAGCAGGCGGTCACGCTCCTCGGGCGTACGCGACCGGCGCGCGATCCGGTGGTTGAGGTCCGCAAACCGGGCCCGCAGTACCGCCGACGCTGACCCGCCGAGCGTCTGGCCCAGCAACGACTCGTCGTCAACCTCAATGGGCGGTGTGGGGATCGGCGCCGGCTCTTCGCGGTCGCGAGCGGCCGGGCGGTCACGGCGGTTCTGCGTCCGTTGCCGCGGGCCGCGATCGCGCGGGTCGGGACGCGCAGGCGGCATGGGCTCACGCAGGAGTCCCACCCAATCAAACGAAATGTCGGGATGGGTGTGCTCGAGGGCCTCACGCACTTCGGCATCAAGTGACTTGCGCCCGATCTGCACATTGGGCGGCGATCGAAACAGGTACAACACGCGGGCCCGACCTGAACTCTGGCCTGCGCGATACCCGTGCATCACGTAGGTGTGTTCGTAGCCGCGCGTGTCGCGGAGGTAGCGAATGAACGGCAGGACCTACCTCTTCCTTGCGGCCTTCTTCGACTTGGGTGAGGGGGCGGCCGTCCTGGGCTTCTGCACCTTGGCGATGGGCTTCTTTACCACCTTGGGGGCCACCTTGGCGGCCGCCTTCGGCGCCGGCTTGGCCGCCTTGATCGCGGGCCTGACCACCTTCGCGGGCGGCTTGACGACCTTTGCGGCGGGCTTCACGGGCTTGGCCGCCGGCTTCGCCGCCTTGGCGACAGGTTTTCCCGGCTTGGGTGGCACAGCTGCGGGCATCGGGGCCTTGGGCGCGGGCACTGCGGCCTTGGGCGCGGGCACAGCCGCCTTCGACGGAATGACCACGGCCTTGGACGGCGCGGCACCCTTCGCGACAGGCGCAGCGGCGGGGGCTGCGACTGGCGCCGCCTTTGCCGCCGCGGCGGCTTTGGCCGCAGCCTTGTTGGCCGCGCGGGCCTGGGCCGCAGCGGCCTTGGCCGCCGCGCTTGCGGCTGCGGACTTGCCCGCCGCCGCCTTGAACGTCCGATTGGCCAGTTCCACAAGATTGGCCATCTCGGCCAGCTTCGCATCACGCTCGGGCTCAACCCGGGCCGTCACAACGGGCGGCAGCAACCTGGCCACCACCGACGTGTTCCTGGGCGTATGCGCCACGGCCGCCGGATCGTGGAACACACGCACCAGGTCGAAGCCGTCATACAGCGACCGGTACGTCCAAATCTCCGTCACGCTCACTTTGTGGGCATCACAGAAGCGGCGCGCTGCATCAAATGCCGGCACCGGCACATACAAGTGGAACGGCACCCGGGCGCGGCCAAAATGTTGCCACTGCGACAGGGCCTCGAGATTATTTGTGGACTCCCCTGTCTCGACCTCCACGAGCCCAGCGATCTTGGACGCCGACACGAGCACAAGGTCAGGAAAAAATGCAGCGGGGCTGGCCAACTTCACGGGCGCCGCCTGACCATCGCCAGCATTGATGTGGACTTCGAACTTCTTTTGGTACTTCAGCTGCAGGAACCGGATCAGACGATCATGTTCCAGTTGCTCTCGAACGGGACGGATCAGAATGGGCGACACGCGGCCTCCGAATTGAGTTAGGTCGCATGCCAGAGCGAGCCAACTGCCCGCCCGGCAGGGGGATAACGGCGTGGGTATCGTAACACTAGTCGGGGTAGAATCGTCGTTCTCATGCTGTTTTCCACACGTAAGCCCGCACTCGCACTCGCGGTGCTGGCCCAGATCTGCCTGGCGGCCGCGGCGTGCGGCGACGCTGTACCCCCGCCGCCACCTCTGTCTTCGGCCACCGCCACGGCTGACCTGACGGCGCTGCTGGCTGAGATCAAGGCCAATGACACGGGTCAACTGGCGGTCTCCGAAGAAGACGGCCGTTTCCTGCGCGTGCTGGTGGCCACGCGCGGCACCAGGCGTGCGCTCGAGATTGGCGGCGCCAGCGGGTACTCCGGGATCTGGATCGGTCAGGGGCTGCGCCAGACAGGCGGTCGGCTCATCACCATCGAATACGACCCGGTACGCGCGAAAGAGGCGGCGGCCAACATCAACCGCGCGGGCCTCTCAGACATCGTTCAGGTCATCGCCGGCGACGCGTTTGTCGAAATCCCGAAGCTGCAAGGCGCATTCGACATGATCTTTCTCGACGCGTGGAAGAAGGACTACACGGCGTTTTTTCATCTCACCTTCCCCTCGCTCGATGCCGGCGGCGTATTCCTCGCGCACAACGTGGTGAACAAGCGCGAAGAGATGGGCGACTTCTTTGACGCCATCGGCGCCGCCCCGGGCGCCTGGTCCACCATCATCGCGCCGTCGGGTGAGGGTATTTCTTTGACCTACAAGGGAAGGTAGACACGATGACCCCACGACAGGTGCACATCATTGGCGTCCCACTCGACCTGGGCGGCGGACGCAGGGGCGTGGACATGGGGCCGTCCGCGGTTCGAATCGCCGGCCTGGGAGAACGCCTGGCCGCGATGGGCTGCACGGTGACGGACAAAGGCGATTTGACGACGCCCATCCCGGAAACCCAGGTCGCGCGCGACCCCACGAAACGCTACATCAAGGATATCGCCAAGGTCTGCCAGCGCCTGTATCAGCAGACTCGACAGTCGCTGATCGACGGGGCCCTGCCCATTGTCATCGGCGGGGACCACTCGCTGGCCGTCGGGTCGGTCGGCGCATCGGCCGACTTCGCGGTGGAGCGCGGTGGTCAACTGGGCGTGTTGTGGATCGATGCGCACGGCGACATGAACACGCCGGCCACCACCTCGTCAGGCAATGTGCACGGCATGCCCCTCGCAGCGCTCGTCGGCACCGAACCGGCGGAACTGGCCAGCATCGGTCAGCACTCGCCCAAGGTCCGCGCCGAGCATGTCGTGCTCATCGGCATCCGCAACCTGGACGAAGCTGAAAAGACACAGATTCGGGCGGCGAAGGTGCACGTCTTCACGATGAAGGACATCGATCAGCACGGCATCGCGGTGGTGATGAAGCGTGCGCTCGACATTGCCACCACCGGCACCACGGGCCTGCACGTTTCGTTCGACCTCGACGCCTGTGACCCGGCCATTGCCCCGGGTGTGGGCACGCCGGTCAAAGGCGGCCTCTCCTACCGCGAAGCCCACATGGTGATGGAAATGATCGCCGACTCGGGCCGGATGACCGCGCTCGACCTCGTGGAGGTCAACCCCATCCTGGACTCGCAGAACCAGACGGCCACGCTCGCGACCGAACTCGCGCTCTCGGCACTCGGCATGAGAATCCTCTGAAACAGCGATACAATCACTGGCGGAGTGGGCCGCTAGCTCAGGGGTAGAGCACCTGGCTTTTAACCAGAGGGTCGCTGGTTCGATTCCAGCGCGGCCCACCACTTGCCACAGGTCGTGCGGCCACACGGGCCTCGTCAATCTCGACTCTGGGCTCCAAGCACCCGGTAGATGACGGCCGATGAGTTCTCCGCGACGAGCGCCAACCCGGATGCATGGCGTTGAATCATGGGCTCGATGCGCGACCAGATGGCCGTGACTTTCTTATCGCAGTAGAGATACGTCGCGGACCGATCAGTGATCGCCCGATAGGCTTTCTCAGGATCCACGGTGATCGGCAGCGCCCAGACGGTGACAGTGTCTGGGAGGAAATACCGCAGAACGTTCGGATGCATGGTGGCGACCACGTCCGAGGGCTTCAGCTGGTGCGCATGGCTCCGGACCACATCCACAAACTCGCCATGTCCCTCATAGGCGACGACCTCCCCGTGCATGCGGGTCAGTTCGGCTCGCAGAAATCGCGCATGCAGGTAGCCGTTCCGCCAATACGGACTGACGCACACCACAGCCGCCAGCCCCCACATCAGTCCACGTGACGCCCACCTGGCTTTCGGCCAAGTGACGGCCCACCGAGCGCCATCAATGCTTGCCATCGCGAGCAGCGTGACGATCGGCAGGATGTAGCGGGGCTCGCTGCTCATCACGACGAGGGCAAGTGCATAGAAGAACAGGATCGAGACGTGCAGCACGCGTCGCTTCACGATGGCGGCGATGAGTCCAAGCCCCATGAACCCGCCAATGGTGACCCCGGACAGCCCCACATCCCACTCGTTCGTAAACACGTAGTGCATGTCGCTCACTGTCTTCTGAACATTGATAGACATGTGCGTCCACCAGTCCCAGAGACCGGCAACGCCAGAATCTGAGACCCACTGCTCGCGCCAGAACATCATCCGAAAGTAGGAATACTCGTCGGGGGCCGCCCGAACCGCGAGCGGCACGGCCACGGCCAGAAACGCAAGCGACACCAGACCGATCGTCTTCACTCGGCTGTGATGGGCCCGCAGGGCAATTGACACGACGTACGCGAGAAACACGGAGACCCCCACCGTTCTGAACGCGTAGCACGCGGCAGCCATGAGCCCCAGCCCGAGCGCCGACCGCAGTGAAAGGTCGTCAAGCCGGTCCTCGGGAAACAGGTAGACCGTGAGCATCAGCACCGCGCCGAACGCCGGGTCCGACAAGATGTGCGTGCTTTCGGAAGTCAGCGTCTGCGACAGGACCAGAAAGAGCACGACGAGAAGCGCGGCTGCCGTACCTGCGACGCGGCGGACGACCACGAAGCTCAGCCACACGAATGCAAGAACCAGCACTTTTGTGAGCAGGTTGAAGTAGAAATAGTCGCCGGATGGCGGCAGAGCCGCAGCGGCATAGAGCACCGACGTCCCGGGTGGGAAGAAAGTCAGCGGCGATCCAACCGCGTCGACATAACCCCGCAACGCCGCCAGGGAACGGGCACCCTCGACGTAGTCAGTCGAGTCCGGTGAAATCAGCCACGTGCCGCTGTTCAAGCCAAGGTAGAACAGGGCGACGCCGGCCACGATGATGCCGCTGGCGACTCTCTTCTGCGTGTGACTCACCGGGAACATGCAGGGTGACAGTCCAACTTGAAACGCGGGGCACAATCGATCAGGGGGTCGCCCGAAAGCGGTCCAGCGCTCGACCCGCTTCAACCAGTCCCGCGGCAAAGATGTCGGGGCGCTGGCCGATGCCCAGGCGCAAATGACGTTCGTAGCCGAAGGCCGACCCTGGTGCCAGCATCACGCTGAACTCCGTGGCCAGCGCGTCAGCCAGCGTGAGTGAATCCACCGGCAGGTTGTATTTGAGCAGCGCGAGCAGGCCGCCACGAGGGGGCGTCCACGACAAGACATCCTGGCGGGCCTCGATCCACGCCGATGCGGCGGCAAGATTGGCCACGATGATCGCGCGGTTGCGCGCGACGATTTTGTCGTGGTGGCGCAGCGCCAGGCAGGCGAGTGCGTCGTTGAGTTTGCCGGGGCTGAGCGTGATGTAGTCGCGCATCCCCCAGCACCGTTCGATGATCTCGCGAGGCCCGGCCATCCAGCCAATGCGCAGACCCGGCAGGCCGTAGGGCTTCGACAATGTGCCGACGCTGATGCCGCGCGTCCCCATATCCACCACAGGGGACGCGAAGGGGTCGCCTCCGGGCACGCTCAGCCAGCGGTACGCTTCATCGCCAATCACCCAGGCGCCAACGGATTCGGCGAGCGCGTACACGCGCGCCGCATCGGACGGCGACAACATCGCGCCCGTCGGGTTATGCGGGGTGTTGACGACGATGAGCTTGGTCTTCGGCGTGATGAGGCGTTCGAGCGCATCCACGTCGTAGCGATAGCCGGTGTCGGGGCCCACACGCCACAGCGAGACATCACAGCCTATCGCCCGCGGTACGGAGTAGAGTTGCTGATACGCCGGATACGGCGCAATGACGTGATCGCCGGCATCGAGCAGCACATTAAACAGAAGAAAGTTGGCTTCGATCGCGCCCGTCGTGACCAGGATCTGATCCGGCGATACCGACTGGTAGGTAGCGGCCAGCGCGGACCTGAGCGCCATCGTCCCGCACGCCTCGCTGTAGCCAAGTGGCAGATGCAGCAGTGCCTCGAGCGTGGCCGGCCGCGCGTCCTCGGGCTCGAACTGCAGGAGGTCGTGGGTGGAGAGCGGCAGGATGCCGCTTTCCGCGATGTCGTACTTGACGTGGGTTTCGTGCCGCGTCATCCATCGCTCGAGCAGAAACGGTTCAATCTTCATGATGACGAGACCTTATACGAAGAAGGCCGCCAGATTGAAGTAGATCAGCAATGCGCAGACATCGGCCACCGCGAGCACGATCGGGCCGGCGGCAATTTTGGGGTCAAGTTTGCCGGCGTGCAGCATCGTCGGCAGCAGCAATCCCAGCAGGGCCGCCGTAGCCATCGAGCAGGCGATGGCCCCACCCAGGGCAAACGCCAGATCGCCGTTCCCCTTCCACGCCCAGGAGATCGCGCCCACGAGCAATCCGCACCCGGACCCGAGCAGTACGGCGACGCTCAACTCGCGCCGCATGGCCGGCCCGAGCAAGGCCCAGGTCATGCCGCCACTGTGGAGGTTGTGCAGCGTCAAGGTGGCCGACTGCATGCTGATGCTCTCGGCCAGGGCCAGCACCATGGGGAGGAACACGGCGAGGATCACGGCTGCGTCCAGCAGGTGTTCGTACTGACTGACCAGCACAGCACACAGCAAGCCGCCGGTGACGTTGGTCAGCAGCCATGGGAACCGATCCCGGAAGCCCAGCCACACGGTGCGGCCCTGCGTTGCGTGGACGCCGATGATCTGGAAGATGTCGTCAAACGAGCGCTTGGCGTGTCCCACGACCTCGTCGGTAAACACGCGCACATCCACCTGGCCTACAAGTTCCCCACCCGCCGTCACGACCGGAAATGCCAGAAATCGCTGGCTGACAAAATATTCGGCCGCGACGAGGACGGTCGCCCAATCCGGGATGGCGACCACATCCCCCAGCATGATCTCGCTCAGGAGCCGTTCGGGCCGCGACGCGAGCAACGCCCGGGTGGGCACCACGCTGGTCAGCCGGCCGTCGGCGTCCACAACGTAGACATAGACAATGTCCTGGTCCTGCCCACGATCGCGGAGCGCATCCAGTGCGTCGGCGACGGTCTGATCTGGCAGGAGCCGGACGACGTCCGACTGAATGTGCTGGAGCACGGAATCGTGCAGATCGATCTTCATTCGGCACCAAGAATGCCATACGAACGGCTCTATTGCACCGGGAGCATGATGAGCCCGAGCGAATCGAAGTACGCGATGCGGTTGGGGATGAACTGCTCGATGGTGGCGGCCAGCGCGGGCGTGATTCGGCTGGACCGATAGCGCACGGCCAGCCAGGGCAGGACGCTCTCGGCGACGTCTTCGCGGGTGGGATTGTCGCGCGCGTAGGTGGAGATGAAGTTGACGTCCTTCGCCTGCGCAGAGAGCCAACCGGCCGAAGCCGCATGCGCCTGGTCCAGCGAGGTATGCGCCGCTTCGTGCACGAACGTCTCTTCGAGGATCCCGTCGGCGATGTACAGGTCGCCCTGCCCGACGTGGATCAGGAGGTTGTTGTTGCCGCCGCCGAACGGCTGCACGCCCTGATGGATCCAGACCGTGGCCACCGACACGCGCAGCGCACGTGGCAAACGGCCGATGACGATCGCGTACTTCTCGGCCTGCCCTCGCGCGGCGTCGGCACTGCCGAACTCGGGATTCACCTGCACTTCGGTGGACAGGCCGTCGCTGAAGGTCACGTTGAACAGGTAAGCCTGCAGCTGGATGAAGGCACTCACGCGCCGGTCGAACATCGTGCGCAGGCCCTGCCCATTGG
Organism: uncultured Solibacteraceae bacterium; assembly: GCA_964489685.1. Taxonomy (GTDB): domain Bacteria; phylum Acidobacteriota; class Vicinamibacteria; order Vicinamibacterales; family SCN-69-37; genus SYFT01. The sequence continues at coordinate 15,729 of CAZAZR010000089.1, forward strand.
GCGTCAACGTCGCGAAGGTGGTGGGGTCTGCGGCCGTAATGATGTCCGGGTCGATGAAGATCGTGCCTGAGAACGGGGGCGCCTGCGGCGCAGGTGTCGCCGACGGCGGAGGGGTGGGCGCCGATGCGGTGGCTCCCCCACTGCACGCGACCGCGCCAAGGGCCAGGAGCAGCACCAGAAGCAGCACCCGAAACGCGGTGGCGCCACGCAAGCGGCGGTCAAACGTCGCGGTTTCGGAACATCCGGCATCCCGATTGGCCGTGCCGATGAGATAGTCCGCGAAGTCGGCCCGGCCAACACGATAGGCCTCACACGCCTCGCGGACTCGATCTTTTTCAGTAATGTGGAATTGTTGTGTCGCGAGGATGCGGTCGAGTGTCGTCATCAGGTCGGCCTTCGGCGTGCGATAGGCGTCGCGGAGCACCCAGATCAACTCACATAACACAACGGTGTCGATCACACACCGCTCCCCACGCGCAACGGTATCCGCAATCAGTGCGTCGGCTTTCCGCGACTGTGCGGGATCATCCTGCGTCAGATACCGCACGAGGACGTTGGTGTCGAGCCCAATCACGATCGCCGAGCCGCCGCGCGGATGGCCTTGTCGATCGCCTCGGTACTCACGGCGCGGCGCCCCGGCCGATGGAGCAGCCCGCGTAACTCCGAGACGTCCGCCGACCCGGCGCGCACCCGGATCTCGCCGTCGGCACTCACGACAAAATCCACGGCGTCGCCGGTCTTGACGCCCAGAGAGTCGCGAACGGCCTTGGGCAGGGTGATCTGTCCTTTGCTGGTAAGGGTCGCTGATGGCATTCCTTACTTTTGCATAGCGTCCTTACCACACGCAACAAAGCTCGTCGCCCAGCTCTGGCCTGATTCTGCTACAGTAGTTTGGTTTGACCTGCCTCTTGGGTCCCCATCGTCCAGAGGCCTAGGACGTGGCCCTTTCAAGGCCAAGACCCGGGTTCGAATCCCGGTGGGGACGCCAGCCTTCGCTGACCGCTCGCTTCGCGAGCCGCTCCGGCTGGGCGAGCCAGCTCCACCGGACGCGAACTCCCAGCCGGTGCGAAGGCTGTCCCTCCGTAGCCAGGAGCGCAGCGACTGTCAGGCGCAGGCGGAACATCACTGACCGTTGCAGGATCTGCGATCCCTGCCACCATCGAATGACACAGCACATGCAGACCCCCTGGACTGGTCGCCAGATTTCTTGAGGGTTTCTGGACTTGTCAGCGGCAAGGCTGTTGCGCAGGACACCGCTCGTGGACTCGACGAAACGTGTTGTATACCTCCTTCGGAGCGAACGGGTGCCAGCCCGGTACTATGTCGGCTTGACGTCGAATGTCGTCACCCGACTGGTCGCCCACAATGACGGCCGGT
>CAZAZR010000090.1:0-16918 GCA_964489685.1 uncultured Solibacteraceae bacterium
CAGATGCCCGCGGATCGGGTGCCCCACCAGGGACAGGTCTCCAATCGCGTCCAGCATCTTGTGCCGCACAAATTCATCATCAAACCGCAGCGGATTCAACACGCCGGTCTCACCAATCACCACGGCGTTGTCGAGTGAACCACCCAGGGCCTGCCCACGCTGGCGGAGGATCTCCACTTCCTTGAGGAACCCGAATGTGCGCGCCGGCGCAATTTCATCAACGAACGTCTGTTCGGTGATGTCGAGCGTCATCTCCTGATGGCGCAGCAAGGGATGGTCAAAACTGATGGTGTAGCTGACCCTGAAGCGATCCGACGGGTGCAAGGCGATCCGCTTGTCACCGTCTCGCACTTCGACGGTCGACAAAATCTCCATCGTCTGGCGCGGTGCGGCCAGTTCCCGGGTGCCGGCGCTCTGAATCAGATAGACCCAAGGCGCGGCCGAGCCGTCCATGATGGGCACTTCCGCCTGGTTCAGTTCGACCAGCACGTTATCCACACCCAGCGAGGTGAGGGCAGACAGCAGATGCTCGACGGTCTCGACCGACGCGGCCCCTTTGCGAAGGCCCGTCTGGAGCTGCTGAACCGCGCCGAGACAAGACACATCGGCGGGAATCTCCACGCCGAGGTCGGCCCGAAAGAACCGGATCCCGAAGTCGGCCGGAGCCGGCTTGAGGGAAATGGACACTCTCTGGCCAGAATGGAGGCCAATCCCGGTGCAGGAGGCCACTTTCCGAAGGGTACGTTGAGCAGGCATCGGGAACGCTGACACAGACCCTATAGCAATCTCACTGCCAACTCGGGTTGACAAGTGCACATTCTACATAAAGTATTCAAATATAAGGACTTGTTCATACTCTTCGAGAACCTGAATTGCGCGGACTCGTCGTCTGTGTGGCAGATGTGACACACAAGACGCCGTTCAGCTTGTGTGTTTCTTGACACAGCGTCATGAAACCGCCACCTGCGGTCTCGCTCCCAGTGCCGGTCCGAGATACTGACCGGTGGCCGAGCCGGACGCCCGAGCGATTGCCTCAGGGGGGCCAGCGGCCACCACCTGCCCTCCACCGTGACCGCCCTCCGGCCCCAGGTCGATGACCCAGTCGGCGCACTTGATGACGTCCAGATTGTGCTCAATCACCACGACGGTGTTGCCCTGTTCGACCAGCCGGTGGAGGACGTCAAGCAGTTTTCGGACGTCTTCGAAGTGCAGCCCCGTCGTCGGTTCATCGAGAATGTACATGGTGCGACCCGTCCCGCGGCGGGCCAGTTCGCGCGACAGCTTCACACGCTGGGCTTCGCCGCCCGACAGTGTGGTGGCCGACTGCCCGAGCGTGATGTAGCCGAGGCCGACCTCCTGCAGGGTTCTCAATCGCGTGGCGATGGGCGGAAAGTGCTCGACCAGTTCGAGCGCCTGATCGACGGTCAACTCAAGCAGGTCGGCGATGGACTTGCCGCGATAGCCGATCTCGAGGGTCTCGCGATTGTAGCGACGGCCCTTGCACTCCTCACAGGTGACGTACACGTCGGGCAGGAAGTGCATTTCGATCGCGATGACGCCGTCGCCCTGGCAGGTTTCGCAGCGCCCACCCTTGACGTTGAACGAGAAACGTCCGGCCTTGTAACCCCGCGCACGGGCATCGGGCAGCATCGCGAACAACTCGCGCACGAACGTGAACAGCCCGGTGTAGGTCGCCGGGTTCGAGCGGGGCGTGCGCCCGATCGGTGACTGGTCGATCTGGATGATCTTGTCGATGAGGTCGATGCCGTCGATGCTCTCGTGCGCGCCGGGCTCGTCGGTCGCGCGATAGATCGTTCGCGCAAGCGATCGGTAGAGGATCTCGTTGACGAGCGTGGACTTGCCGGAGCCGGACACGCCGGTGACCGCGATGAGTGTGCCCAGCGGGAACGTCACGTCCAGGTCTTTGAGGTTGTTGGCGCTGGCGCCGCGCACAACGATGCGCCCGCCGTTGCCGGCGCGCCGCACCGGAGGCACGTCAATGGCGCGCGCGCCGGTCAGGTACTGCCCGGTGAGCGACGCGCCTGGCGACGCCATCAACTGCTGCGGCCGACCCTGAAAGATTACATGGCCGCCGTGCTCGCCTGCACCCGGCCCCAGGTCCACCACATAGTCAGCCGTGCGAATGGTCTCCTCGTCATGTTCGACGACCAGCACCGTGTTGCCAAGATTCCTGAGTCGGCTCAGGGTCCCGAGCAACCGCCGATTGTCGCGCTGGTGCAGGCCAATCGAGGGCTCGTCGAGCACGTACAACACACCGGTCAACTGCGAACCGATCTGCGTGGCCAGCCGGATGCGCTGCCCTTCTCCCCCAGAGAGCGTCGCCGCACTTCGCGACAGGGTGAGGTAACCCACACCGACGTCGGACAGGAACCGCAGCCGATCCCGAATCTCCTTGAGCACACGGCCGGCGATCAGCAACTCGCGCTCGGTCAGTGCCATCGCCTCCACCATGGGCAGGGCGTCGGCGATGGGCTGGCTGACGTACTCCGTCAGCCGGCGGCCCTTGACCCGAACCGCGCGGCTCTCCGATCGCAGCCGCTCGCCCTGACACGACAGGCAGGGGCGCAACGCCCGATACGGTTCCAACGCTTCCTGATCGGTCCACGCGCCCTCACTGAACCGGCGCCGCAGATTGGGGATGACGCCTTCGAAGTCCAGGCCGAACACATCCTTCGAGGCCTTGCCCCGCTTGCCGGGCGCACCCATCAACACAAGGTCGCGGGATTTTTTTGGCAGCTTGCCGAATGACAGAGCCGAATCGATGCCGAACGCGCGCTGCAGGCCCTCGAGCATTTCGGTCAGCAGGCGCCTGTCTCCCTTGGCCCACGGCGCGACCGCGCCATCAATCAGCGAGAGGCGATCGTCAGGAACTACTCGCGCGGGATCAAAATCGTACACCGAGCCCAGCCCCTGGCAATCGGGGCAGGCCCCGTGGGGCGAGTTGAAGGAGAACGCCCTGGGCGTCATCTCCGGGATGCTGATGTCGCAATTCGGGCAGGCCATGCGCCGCGAGAACAGCCGGTCGCCGCCCTCGAACGTGTTGATGAACACGATGTCGTCGGCCAGCGTGAGCGCCAGTTCGAGGGAATCCGCGAGCCGTCGCCTGATGCCGTCTTTCACAATCACGCGATCGACCAGCACCTCAATCGTGTGGTTCTTGCGCTTGTCCAGGAGGATCTCGTCCTCAAGGGACATGAACTCGCCGTCGATGCGCGCGCGCGTGAACCCTCGACCGCGCAGCGCCGTGAGATCTTTCTTGAACTCGCCCTTGCGGCCCCTGACGACCGGCGCGAGGATATTGATTCGCGCATCAGGCGGATACTGCATCACCACGTCCACAATGCGATCCAGCGACTGGGACGCGATCTCGTGATCGCAGACCGGACAATGCGGCACACCGATGTTGGCGAAGAGCAGGCGGAGGTAATCGTAGATTTCTGTGACGGTGCCGACGGTGGACCTGGGATTGGATCCGGTGGTCTTCTGTTCAATCGAGATGGCGGGCGACAGCCCATCGATCAGATCGACATCCGGTTTCTCCATCTGCTCGAGGAACTGCCGCGCATAGGCTGAAAGTGACTCGACGTACCGCCGCTGCCCTTCCGCGTAAATGGTGTCGAACGCCAGTGAGGACTTGCCTGATCCCGACAATCCGGTGATGACCACGAGCTGGTCCCGGGGCAGGTCCACGTCGACGTTCTTCAGGTTGTGTACGCGCGCCCCGCGGACGGCGATCCAGTCGTGCGCCATGTGGCTCCTGCCAGGCCCGCCGCGCGAGCCCCAAACTACTATTTTACGCCGAGAGCCCTGAGGACGTCTGCGGTGTCCTGGCCGAGCACCGGGGCGGCCCCGAGCGGCACGGGCGCCTGACCGAACGGCGATCGGACGGCACGCAGCCCCTGGCCCTGCACCATCGTGCCGCGGGCCTCGATGTTGGGATCGGCGAATGCCTGGGTGGCCGTGTTGACGGGCGACAGGCAGACGTCCAGTCCCTCGAAAAACGCCAGCCAGTCAGCCTGTGTGCGCGCTCGGAAAATCTCTCGCACGTCCCGAATGACGGCGACCTGATCCTCGAGGCCGGTCAGGTGGCGGCTCCGTAGATCGGGCCGGCCGACCGCGTCGCAGAACGTCGTCCAGAACTTGGCTTCCATCGCACCGAGGGCGACCTGTCGGCCATCGCGCGTTTCGTACACGTTGTAGCAGGCATGATCCCCGAAGGTCGGCAGCTCACCGACGACCGCGGCGCCGCCCTCGATCAAGTCTGCCGCGCCCGGCAGCATCACCCAGAACAACGCGGCATCCTGCATCGAGAGATCCAGACTCGCCCCCTGACCGGTCGTGGTCCGTCCGAACAATGCCGCAATGATTGCCACAACCGCGCTCATCGCACCGCCGCCGACATCAGCCATGAACATCTTCGGCAAATGCGCGGGATGCGGCCGATCGGCCGCGAGCACTCCGGTGACGGCCACATAGTTCAGGTCGTGACCGGGACGTTCCGCATAGGGGCCGGTCTGGCCGTACCCAGTAATGGCCGCGTGCACCAGGCGGGGATACCGCTCGCGCAACTGGGGACCTGACACGCCAAGGCGACGGGCTGTGGCTGGACGAAAGCTCTCCACGACAATGTCGGCGCGCGCCACCAGCGCCTCGAGCACAGGCCCCGACTTGGGCTCGCGCAGATCCAGGGCGACGCTGCGTTTACCGCGATTCAGCAGCAGGTCGTACACGCTGCGGCCACCCACCAACGGCGGCAGCTGGCGCATGGGATCCCCGCCGCGAGGGTCTTCGATCTTGATGACGTCGGCGCCCAGTTCTGCCAGCATGAGCGTCGCGTATCCGCCGGGCAGCAGGCGCGTCAGATCCAGCACGCGTACACCGTCGAGAAAGGCCATGGGCGGATGGGATGCTATCATCGCGCCGTTCCGGAGTTGATATGACCACAGTCCGTCAGAAGCCGTCCCTGGCACTCTCCCTGCTGCCCATCGGGGTGCTGATCGTCCTGCTCGCCGGCTCTGTCGCCCTCTTTGGTGACGGGAACTCCGGGGGGCCGAACCAGATCGCGCTCATCATGGCCGCGGCAGTCGCGGCGACCATCGGCATCCGCCTCGGCCACCCCTGGGCGGACATCGAGGCGGGCATCGTCCACGGAATCTCGCTCTCGATGAGCGCGGTGCTCATTCTGCTCATCGTGGGCGCTCTCATCGGCTCGTGGATTCTGGCTGGTATCGTGCCGACGATGATCTATTACGGACTGCAGTTGCTGACACCGGCGACGTTTTTCCCCAGCGCTTGTGCGCTGTGCTGTCTCGTCTCACTGGCCACCGGCAGTTCATGGACCACCGCCGGCACCGTTGGAGTGGCATTGATTGGCATCGCGGTCGCGCAGAATCTTGACCTCGGACTCGCCGCCGGCGCGATCATCTCCGGCGCCTACTTCGGCGACAAGATGTCGCCGCTGTCGGACACGACCAACCTCGCGCCCGCCATGGCCGGCACCGATCTGTTCACCCACATCAGACACATGCTGTGGACGACCACCCCGAGCATTGTCATTGCGATGATCCTGTTCACGGTCCTGGGACTCAATGCCGCAACGCCGAAAGACACCGTCGCCGTGGACGCCATTCTGGCGGCCCTCGCCGGGAGTTTCGTCATCGGCCCGCACCTGCTGCTGCCCGTGGTGCTGGTCCTGGTCCTCGTCGTCCGACGCATGCCGGCGACTCCCGCGCTGCTCATCGGCGCGCTGGTCGGCAGCGTGTTTGCCATGATCTTCCAGCCAGCTGCCGTCGCAAGACTTGCGGACGCGCCCACCTTGCCCGCCTGGGCCGCGATGATCAAAGGCTGCTGGCAGGCGCTTGGATCGGGCTTCGCGTTGACCTCTGGCAACGCGGCGCTCGACGACCTGCTCACACGCGGGGGGATGAGCAGCATGCTCAATACTGTCTGGCTCATCCTGTCGGCGATGTCGTTTGGTGCGACGATGGAAACCACGGGCATGCTCGGCCGGATCGCGGAAGCCATCCTTGGCATGGTCCGCAGTACCGGCAGCCTCATCGCCGCCACGCTGACGACGTCCATCGGCATGAACGTGGTCGCCTCGGATCAGTACATGGCCATTGTGATTCCAGGGCGCATGTTCAGAGCGGAGTTTGCCCGTCGCGGACTGGCGCCACAGAATCTCTCTCGGTGCCTCGAAGATGCCGGCACCATGACCTCAGCCCTGGTCCCCTGGAACACCTGCGGTGCGTTCATGGCGCAGACCCTGGGCGTTGCGACCTTGACCTACCTGCCGTTTGCGTTCTTCAACCTGCTGAACCCGATCGTCTCGGCGATCTACGGGTTCACGGGCTTCACGATCACGAAGATCGACGCGAAAGAGTAGCCGCCGGGAGCCGCCAGATGGTGTCGCTCGACGACAGCAACACGCTCCCCTGCGCGTCAAACGCCACGCCGACCAGGTGCGATGCGGCGATCATCAGCTCTGGGACCGGCATCGCGTCGCGCACGTCCACGCGGTACAGGCCGGATGCGCCAGCAAGCGCATCCGCCACAAACAGCACGCCGGAGGCGTCAAACGCGAGGCCCTGCGGTCGTCCGAACCCCCCGCACACGACCTGCACCTCGCGCTCGGGCGTCACACGGTAGATGACATCGTGCGCCGAGAGCGTGGGCCCGGTGACATACAGGCATCCGTCAGGCCCCATGGTCAAGTGGAACGCCGCCACGCTCGCGGGAATCGTCGCGTATGACTCGACGTGGCGCTTCGACTCCCCGGCCTTGCCCGCGCTGATCCGGAAGATCGTGCCGGTGCGGTCGCCGACGTAGACCGTGCCGTCAGCCGCGCACGCGAGGCCGGTCGCCACGCCGAGATCGGTCGCATACAGCTCCGCGCGAGCGTCTCGAGTGAGCTGATAGATCTGCCCGTCGAAACGGCTGGACACATAGATCGTGCCGTCGGGTCCCAGCGCCAGCGACGTGGGGTTTGAGATGTCCACAGGAAGCGAATCGTGCGTGCCATCGGGATTCACGCGGCCGAGCGGCACCGGCGCTTTCGCGCCGCGCGTGCCACTGTGCGTAAAGTACACAGCGCCGCTTGGGTCACAGAGCGGGCTATCCACCTGGTGGACGTCGTTTACCACCACCGTGGCGACTTCGAGCATCAGCGGATCCCCCGGCACGCCCTCCGCGCGCACCGGCATCGCGCCTCCCGACGCCTCGGCGGGCACGACGACGTCGATCGACTGCCGCGACGCGAAGACGACGCGGCACCGGAGGCCGCCCAGAGTCACGTACGGAGGCTCATCGGGCGGCAGGGGCAGGTCGGCGCCGAGCAACGTCACCCGTCCGCCGGGGACCGCCGCCCTCGGGCGGAGTGACGTCAGCACCGGCACGAACTACACGTCGTCAAGTTCGACGTTCCAGTAGACGTAGTCGCGCCAACTCTCGGGCGCGTGTCGCAAGCCGAACGTGATGCGAATCGCCGGAGCCTTGTCAGGACGTTTGGGCGGTCGAATCAGGTGCAAGTGCGCCTGCGTCGGTGTACGACCGCCTTTGCGTCGATTGCAGCTGATACAGCACGTCACAATATTTTCCCAGTCCTTGCGGCCACCCTGCGCCACCGGCACAACGTGGTCGAAGGTCAGCTCGGCTGTCGGGAAGACGGCACCACAATACTGACAACGATGATCATCGCGCGCATAGATGTTGGCGCGCGAAAACGGCACGTAGTCCAGCCGGCGGCGCACCCGGATGCGGCGAAGGAGGCGAATCACCGAAGGCAACTTCATGCTGAACGTCACGGCGCGTATTTCACGGTCGTAGACCGAGACAATCTCGACCTTGCCCTGACACCAGAGCGTGATCGCTTTTTGCCAGTGCACCACCCGCAAGGGTTCGTAAGTGGCGTTGAGCAGCAGCGTCTGTTCCATGGCGGTGACTGGCGCTTATTGTCGGTCAGGCGCGCCGCCGTGTCAAGCGTCAATGATTGATAACATCAACGTTTTCAGCAAGTTAGAGCCATGCCATGACGGCCCTCGCCTCAGGGACCGATAAGGCGGTGATGGAATGTGTAAACCGCGCCTTGCGGGCCGGCCTGGTGGTGCTGTGGGCCGCGGCCTCGTCGGTCTGTGCCGCGCGATCGATGTCGTCGACTGGCGTCTACCCGTCACCGTTTCCGACCGCTCCGTCGCCGGTCTCGATCAGGCCAGACGCGACCCCTGTGCCGCTGCACCCTGTCGCGGGGGCCGTGCTCGGGACGGCGCTGCGATTCCAAGGCGTGCCGTATCTCTGGGGCGGCGACAACCCGGTGAGCGGATTCGATTGCAGTGGGTTCGTGCGATACGTGCTGGCGCAGCATGCGGTGCCGGCTCCACGCACGGCGGCCGAGCAGTATGCACTCGGCACGGGCGTGGATCGGCGTCACGTGCGCGCCGGCGATCTGGTGTTCTTCTCGACAGTCGCGCCCGGGCCATCCCATGTCGGATTGGCGATCAGCCCTGTGGCATTCGTCCACGCGCCTGCATCGTCTGGTGTCGTTCGCGTCGAACAGATGCGGTCGTCGTACTGGACGTCGCGCTATGTGGGTGCGCGGCGCGTACTGGGGACTACTCCGCGCCCATCCGCGTCAGAATGATCTGCTGGCGGCGCAGCAGACGTGCGTTCGGCCGCGCCGGACTGTACACGCGCGGGTTGATGATGGCGCCCGCGAGCAGGGCGGCCTGCGACGGGTTCAGTTCTGATGCTGGAATCCCGAAGTAGATCAGCGAGGCGGCCTGGGCGCCCCAGATCCCATCGCCCCACTCAATCAAGTTCAGGTACAGCTCGAAGATGCGCCGCTTGGACAACTCCGCCTCGAGCCGGCGCGCGATAAACAACTCGCGCACTTTCCGGTAGGGGTTCCGTGAGGGTGACAGGTACAGATTCTTCGCCAGTTGCTGGGTGATCGTCGACGCGCCTCGCGCAAACTCTCCGCGTTCCCAGTTGGACTCGAGTGACGCCCGGATTTCGTCGAAGTCCAGCCCCTGGTGCTGCCAGAACGCCGCATCCTCGGCCACCTGCACGGCGCGCTTCAGATTCGGCGAAATGCGATCGTAACTCACCCACTGGTGTCGGCGTCGGGGTGTGCGGTCCTGGCCGGACGCCTGCGACTCGCGCATGCGCATGAACGCGGTGGTCGCCGGCGGCGTCTTCGCCAGCACGCGCACATTCGGCAGTGTCATCCAGGTATAGGAAAGCATCGCGAAGACGATCGCGGCGGTGGCCAGCGCGATTCGCAGCGCTCGCCGCATCAGCCCCCGCCCGCGACGCGGGCCACACGGGCCATCCCGACGATGGCGATGACCACGAGCCAATCACGACGAAGCATGCGTCTACCTCTTGGGGGCAGTGCGGCCGAGCGATTTGGCGAGCGCCGTCACCACCTTCTCCACATTGTGGAGGGTGGCACCGCTCCCCATCAACCCGATTCGCCAGATCTTGCCCGCGAGCGGCCCGAGTCCGGCGCCGATCTCGATCTGATGCTTCGTCAGCATTCGATCTCTCACCTCGGCCGCGTCGACGCCGTCGGGCACACAGACGGCATTCAAGCTGTGGAGCCGATGTTCCGGAGCGGGAAGCACACGAAGGCCGATCGCCTCCAGGCCAGTCACGAGCGCACGATGTGCGTCCGCGTGCCGCTGCCAGCGGGCCTCGAGCCCTTCGTCTGCGGCCTCGGCGAGAGCGGCATGCAGGGCATAAATCATCGGCGCCGAAATCGTGTGGTGGTAACGGCGCCTCACCCAGAAGTCCTCGAGCTTCTGAACGTCGAGTGAAAAGGGCGGAGCCCCGACGCGTCCCTTGCGTGCACGCTCGGAAAACGTGATCGGCGAGAGGCCTGACGGGGCGCCAATGCCCTTTTGCGAGCAGGAATAGACGGCGTCCGCGTTCCACGCGGCCACATCCACCGGAACTGCGCCCAGTGAGGTCACGGCGTCCACAATGAGCAGGGTGTCGTGCTGTCGCGCGAGCGCCGCGATTTCGCCAACGGGATTGAGCACACCGGTTGATGTTTCGCCGTGGACGACCGCGACCACGTCGAAACGCCCCTCGCTCATCGCCCGCTCCACCTGCGCGGGATCGATCGCCTTCCCCCACTCTCCTTCGAGCCGCTCGACAAACGCGCCGTGGATCGCGCACACCTGCGCCAGTCGATCACCGAAATAACCATTCACGACGCAGAGCACCATCATGCCCGGCTCAAGCAGATTCGCGGCAGCGGCGTCCATGCCCGTGGTGCCGGTGCCCGAGAGCGCGAATGTGAAATGTCCTGCCGGCGCCTGGAACATCTCCGTCAGCCGGGCGCGGACGTCGTCGAGCAGGAGGACGAACTCCGGGTCGAGGTGCGAGCGCGGAGGCGCGGCCATGGCCTGCATCACCCGATCCGAAACGGGAGAAGGCCCCGGCCCCATGAGGAGTCGCGGAGTGGTTGGCAGGTCGGACGTGGACATGGTCACATTCTTCGCGGTCTTCGTCAGGATTGCCACTGGGCAAGGGCGGAACGGATGTCGTCGGCCACGGTGGCGCTCACCGGCAGCAGCGGTGCCCGCACGGGCCCGCCATAGGCGCCTGCCAGATCGAGGGCGCACTTGAGACCCGCGACTCCATGCACGCTCGAGACCAACTGCGCGAGCGTCGTGATGCGACGCTGGAGCCCAAGGGCCTCGGCATGGCGGCCCTCGATTGCGTACCCCCACAACTGCGCGCACACGTCTGGCAGCACGTTGGCCACGGCAATAATGGCGCCGCGTGCACCCGCCACCGCTGCGGCGTGCGCCACCGGAGCCCAGCCCACCAACACGTCGAACCCGGTGCCGGCGATCGCGGCACACTGGCCGAGACGCTCGAGGTCGTTGCTGGTTTCCTTGATGCCGATGACGTTGGGGTGCGCCGCGAGCGCGCGCACCATCGGCACCGTCAGACTGAAACCCGCCATACCGGGCACGTTGTAGAGCATCACGGGAACTGGCGAAGCGTCGGCAACGGCGCGGTAGTGCGCCACCAGCGCGTCATGGGTCATCTGGGCCTTGAAGAACGACGGCGCCCGCACGAGCACGCTGTCGGCGCCGTTGGTTGCCGCACGCGCACAGGCCGCGATGGTGGCGCGTGTCGATTCGCGCCCGGCGCCAACCAGCAGTGTGCGGCCAGCGGGCACGACGGCGCGGGCGGCCAAGACCACGTCGTCGGCCTCACCTTCGTCGAGCAAGCCGGCTTCGCCATTCGAACCGAGCACGAGCACGCCGGCCACGGGCGCGCGCAGGAGCCGACCGATATTGTCTGACAGGGCCGGTAGTTTGACATTGCCGGTCACCGGATCGAACGGGGTTGGCACGGGAGGAAACACACCATGGAGATTCATCGGATTGTCATCACCCTGCCGAGGCTATCGGCGCGCGGCCGTGGTGTCAACGACGGAGGCACCGAGGCTGGCACGTGACCCCGCCACTGTCTGCAACGCCAGCACGACCACGAACAGTGCCGCAGCGGGCAGCAAGAGCCAGGGTGCTGAGTACATGGCGGTCAGCGCCTCACTGTCTTTCAGCAGTCCGCCCCAGCTGGGCGTGGCCCCCTCGAATCCGAAACCGACGAATGAGATCGTCGATTCGGCGACCAGCAGTGCGGGGATCAGCAGAACGAACTCAATCCGCAGGAATCCGTACGCCGCCGGCAGCAGTTGGGTAATCACGCGCCACGGGCCGGCGCCAAGGGCGCGTGCGGCTGCGGCATAGTCGCGTGTGCGCTCAGTGGCGACGATCGCGCGAACGCCACGGGCCACGTCGGGCCAGGCCGCAAGGGCGAACAGCGTGGCCATGAGCCAGAAGACTTCGGCCGGACTGATCACGAGCGGGCGCGTGGCGCGCAGCACCATCACGAGATACACGACCGGCAGCACCAGCACGAAGTCGGCCACGGTCATGATGAGCGTGTCGAGGCGGCCGCCCGTCGCTCCTGCCACGCCACCGAGCAGCGCGCCGAGCAGCAACGCGCCGGAGGCGCCAAGCACTGCGACACCGAGCGACAACCTGGCGCCGTAGACCAGCCGGGCACAGAGGTCTCGACCGAGCGCGTCGGCGCCACACCAGAGCAGGGGGCCGGCGGCGGGATCGATCGACACCAGGCGCCCGGTCGACAACCACCGCAGCGGCACTCGGGCCACGTGATCCTCGACATAAATCCGGCGCGTACGATGCACCAGTTGCTGCCGGTAGACGAATGGCGCGTGCCATCCTTCGGCATCGCGCACATGGACCCGCATGGGCGGGGCAAATGCCCGGTCGTCAAACGGGCGCTCGGGGCTGTTCGACGTGATCCATGGAGCGGTCGCCGCCAGGAGCAGGAAGGCGACCAGCAATCCGCCTGCCGCGCCTCGCATCACACCAGATCCCTCACCCTGGGGTCAACCAGTGTGCGCAGCCCATCGGCCACCAGATTGCCGACGGCGAGGCAGATGCCTCCGGCGAACACACAGCCAGCCACCAGCCGAACGTCGCTGAATTGCACGGCGTCGAGCATCAAGCGGCCAAGGCCCGGCCAGGAGGTAGCAAACTCGACGGCCATCGATCCGCTGAAGAGGCTCCCGATCACAATGCCGTAGACGCCCAGCACCGGGCGCAACGACTGTCGTGCCGCATGCACCCACACCAGACGAAGCGGCGGAATACCGCGGGCGGCGGCGGCGAGTAAGTCGGGCGACGCCATAGCGTCTTGTGTCGCCTGAGACTGCAGTCGCTCAAGCGTCGCGGCAACCGGCAGGCCGAGTGCCAGCGACGGCACCAGCAGATCTCCAGTCGCCACCGACATCCAGCCGGTGGTGGCGGCGATGTAGAGCAACGCGAGCACCGCCACCAGCGGCGGACAGGCGAGCACGGCGATGGATACCGTCGACAGCAGGCGCGCGACCCACGTGCCGGCGTACGCGCCGGTCACCACTCCGAGAGGCAACCCGACGAGAGTCGCGAGGAGCAACGCGGCAAACGCCAGCCGGGCGGTGTTGGCGCCGCGTTCAGCCACGAGTGCCGCAACGGGCCGATCGTAGCTCGCCGATTCGCCGAGATCGAGTCGCAGAAGATCCCATGTAAAGTGCGCCAACTGTACCGGGAACGGCCGGTCGAGCCCGAGTCGCTCGCGCTTTCGCGCGATCGTCTCCGCGTCAACGCCTTCCATCACATCGGCCGTGGTTTCATCGCCGGGCGCGAGCCGCGCGAGCGTAAACGCCGCGGTCGACACCGAGAGGACCAGGACGAGCGCGGCCACGACGCGGCGAATGACCTGCGCCGCGGTGGCGTGGTTCACCGGCGCGGCCCCTGGACGTACAACATCTCCGCGTTCCACAACACGGGCGGCTGAATCACCGATGGTGTGGCTCCACCGACACGTGCGCTCATCGGCACCGTCACATGTGCTGCCGCAAACCACAGGGCCGGCACGTGGTCGGCGAGGAGTTGCTGCGCCTCGGCAAACAGCCGCTTCCGTTCCGACCGATCCATCGTCTCGGCCTGTTGCTGCATGAGGGCGTCGATGCGGCCCTCCCACTCGGTGGCCGGCGTGATCTGATTGGGATTCCAGAAGTGCATCTGGCCGCCGCTCTGCCAGAACGCGCGACTCGTCGTCGGGTCTGTTGAGTTCGACTGCGCGCCGTAGTAGATCGTTTCGTAGTCGCCGCTTTCAAACCGCGCCCGCACGACGTTCTGATCCAGTGGCGACACGTTGACCGTAATTCCGACCTGGCGCAGTTGTTCACGCACGAGCGCGCTCGTACGTTCGCGCTCGGTGTGTCCGCGTTGCGTGAGGAGCGAAAACTCGACGGGCCGATTGGACGCGTCATCAAGTACGCCGTCGCCGTTGCGATCGTGCAGACCGATCGAGGTGAGGAGCGTGCGCGCGCGGGCCAGATCAAATGGCGTGGCCCCCAAATCGGGCACAAACCAGTCTCCGTGGCCTGGCGACACCGGACCATACACCACGGCGGCCGAGCCCAGGTGCACCGTGTCAACGATGGCCTGGCGATTCACCGCATGCGAAATCGCCCGGCGGAACGCCTCCTCCGCCAGCCAGGGTTTGTCTGCAACGGCTTTTGCGCCTGGTGTGAGATTGAACCAGAACGTGCTGACGTCGGTCGCCGGACCGGCATCCACGAGCCTGACGCGACCCGCCGTTTCCGCATCGTGCAGCATGGCGAGGTCTTCGGCTCGCGCGCCGCCGTTCGTGAGATCGGAGTTGCCCGACTGCAAGCGCAGAAGCTCAGCGTTCTGCTCGAGCACGATCTGCACCTCGAGTTCGTCGAGGTACGGCAGCTTCTGTCCCTTGGTGTCCGTGTGCCAGAAGTGGGGATTCCTGACGAATCGCAGGTGCTGGGCCGGCACGTACTCCTGCAGCATGAACGGGCCCATGCCCGCCATGTCCGAGACGGTTGAGCTGGCACTCCATGCGGTGCGGAACGTGCCGGAGTCAAGCGCCGCCTGCAGTTTGTGTCGCGGCAGGATGGGCACGCTGTCGAGTATGGCCAGCCCTTGTCCAAACGGTGAGGGGAACGTGAGCACGATGTGGTGATCGTCGATGGCCCTCACCTGGATTGGCTGGCCCTTGACGAGCAGGTCGGGGGCCAGCGGACTGTTCACGCGTTCGTCGTAGATCGCCTGAAATGTGAACAGCACGTCAGAGGCGGTGAAGGCGGTGCCGTCGGAAAAACGCACGCCGTTGCGGAGCGTGATCGTCCACGTCAACCCGTCGGGTGTGCCCGTCCACTCGGTGGCCAGGCGAGGATCGAGTGCCCCCGTGCCGGGGTCCACGCGCAGCAAGGTGGCCTGCGTGAGCAGCGCGGTCAGCCGGGCCACCGGCCGCGCCTCCACGAGCCGGTTGAAATGGGTGGGCTCTGTGCGGAAGGTCGCGACCAGCTTTCCGCCGGTTCGCGGCGTTGAATCGGTCTCGGATTGTGGTGTACCACGCTGCCAGACAAAAACGATGACCGCAACGGCTAGTGCAACCGCCAGAACCAGGCGCAGGATACGGGAGGGTGTCATAGCGCTCCTAAAATCGCGGCCAAAAGTGTCATTCATCGGACGCCGATGGCGCGTATTATGCGGCAATTACACGACTTTGGCGCCGTGCTTACCGTGTAGAGCTGCGTATACACCTTACACATTTTTGCGTTTGTTCCGACGATTTTGTAATGTCCGAAGATCGATCGCCAATAAGGATGCTACGGAAACTCCGCTTTTCTGGCTGTTTTTCGACCCCATCTAGTTAGTTCTATGTCGCATCGGTGGTACGGTATGTGCGTACGAGCGGCTTCAGTTGGCGGGACCACGGTGGTGCTCCGCCCCTTGCTCGAATGAATGCTCTTATGAACACACACAACGTCGCCGCCAGCCGCCTGTCGCCCATCTGGGTCGCCCCCATTGGCTTCGCTCTCGCTGTCGGACTGGCACTTCCGTCCTTCGCGATGGCCGGTGACGGGCAACGGGCGCGCATGTCCTCCGAGCTCTCGCGGAAACTGGCGAAACCCGACGACGGCCGCCAGGTGCCGGTTATCGTCACGGCGCCCCAGGCCGAGGTGGACCGCATGGAGCGGACCTACAACCTGCGGGTGAAGCGGATGTCGTCGGGCGCGGTGTTTCATGGCACCCCCACCGAACTCAACGCGCTGGCGGCTGACGCGGGCGTGAAGTTCATCGAGGAGGACCGCAAGATCTTCAGCACGATGGCCATCACGCCGCAGGCCACCGGTGCCGACCAGGTGTGGCGCGGCGGATCCGGTTCGGCGTTTGGGGGTGTCACCGGCCGGAACGTCGGCGTGGCGGTGCTGGACTCGGGCATCTCAGGGCACGAAGACCTGGAGAATCGCCTGCTGGTGTCGTATAACTTCACCAACCCGAAGGGTGGTGTGCGCGAAGGTGGCAGAGATGGGTATGGCCACGGCACACACGTGGCGGGCATTATTGCGGGCAGCGGCGCGGGCAGTCGGTCGCGATCGGACGGTACGCCGTATATCGGCATGGCGCCTGGCGTGTCCCTCATCAGCATGAAAGTGCTGAGCGACGACGGATCGGGTTACGTGTCGGATGTGATCGAAGCCATCGACTTCTGCATCAAATACAAGCTGCGCCTTGGCATCAGGGTCATCAACCTGTCGCTGGGCCACCCGGCGTCTGAAGCGTATCGCGATGATCCGCTGGCGCTGGCGGTGGAGCGCGCGGTTGCGGCGGGCATTGTGGTGGTGGCGTCGGCGGGCAACATGGGCAAGAACGCCGCAGGCGTACCGATTGTCGGCGCCATTGTATCGCCGGGCTTTACGCCTGGCGCGCTGACGGTGGGTGCGTTGAACACGAATGGCACGGTGTTCCGGAGCGACGACAAAGTGGCGACGTACAGCTCGCGTGGTCCGGTGGTGGACCCGGGCACGCCGGCGCCTGCGACGCCCGGGGACCTTCCGAAGAACACCCTGCTCAAGCCGGACGTCGTGGCGCCGGGCAACGCGATTGTGTCAGCGATCTCCAAGCGGAGCCTGCTGTGGGAGATGCTGCCGGAGCGCCGGGTGACTGGCGCCAACGGCGGGTCCTACCTGGTGCTGTCGGGGTCGAGCATGGCGGCGGCGGTGGTCAGCGGCGCGGCGGCGATGTTGCTGCAGGCGAATCCCGAACTGACGCCGCGTCAGGTGAAGACGGCCCTGCAACTGACGGCGCAGTTCATTCCGGACACCGGGATCATCGCCCAGGGCGCAGGAGCGATCAATGTCGCGCTGGCTGTGAAGTTTGCCACGCGCGATAACGGCGACACGGTGCAGACGTCGAACACGATCGGCGGCGAACAGGCCTTCGGCAGTGGAATGGCATTCGGTCAGCAATCGACCTGGGGCACGACG